>CAKZOU010000031.1 GCA_937138255.1 uncultured Paracoccaceae bacterium | reverse complement strand
GTCTGCTCGGCCTTCAACGCCGACTTCGACGGTGACCAGATGGCCGTGCACGTTCCGCTGAGCCTCGAGGCCCAGCTGGAAGCGCGCGTTCTGATGATGTCGACCAACAACGTTCTTTCGCCCGCCAACGGCGCGCCGATCATCGTTCCTTCGCAGGACATGATCCTTGGTCTCTACTACACGACCATCGAGCGCGAAGGCATGAAGGGCGAAGGCATGTCGTTCTCCAGCGTTGATGAGGTCGAGCACGCGCTTGCTGCCGGTGAAGTTCACCTGCACGCCAAGATCACCGCGCGCCTGCGGCAGATCGACGAAGAGGGCAACGAGGTCATCCATCGCTTCGAGACCACACCGGGCCGTCTGCGCCTCGGCGTGCTTCTGCCGCGCAATGCCAAGGCTCCGTTCGAGCTGGTCAACCGCCTTCTGCGCAAGAAAGAGGTTCAGCAGGTCATCGACACCGTCTACCGCTACTGCGGCCAGAAAGAGTCGGTCATCTTCTGCGACCAGATCATGGGCATGGGCTTCCGCGAGGCCTTCAAGGCCGGCATCTCCTTCGGCAAGGACGACATGGTTGTTCCCGACAAGAAGTGGGAGCTGGTCGACGAGACCCGCGATCAGGTCAAGGACTTCGAACAGCAGTATATGGACGGTCTGATCACCCAAGGTGAGAAGTACAACAAGGTCGTCGATGCCTGGTCGAAGTGTAACGACAAGGTCACCGAAGCCATGATGTCGACCATCTCGGCCCGCAAGAAGGACGAGACCGGCGCCGAAAAAGAGCCGAACTCGGTCTACATGATGGCCCACTCCGGTGCTCGTGGCTCGGTCACCCAGATGAAGCAGCTCGGCGGTATGCGCGGCCTTATGGCCAAGCCCTCGGGCGAGATCATCGAGACGCCGATCATCTCGAACTTCAAGGAAGGTCTGACCGTTCTTGAATACTTCAACTCGACCCACGGCGCCCGCAAGGGTCTGTCGGACACCGCGCTCAAAACCGCGAACTCGGGCTACCTGACCCGCCGCCTCGTCGACGTGGCGCAGGACTGCATCGTTCGCCAGAAAGACTGCGGCACCGATCGCGCGATCACCGCGGAAGCGGCGGTCAACGATGGCGAGGTTGTCTCCTCGCTTGCCGAGCGCGTTCTCGGCCGTGTATCGGCGGATGACGTGATGCGCCCCGGCACCGAAGAAGTGGTCGTCGCCGCTGGCGAGCTGATCGACGAGCGCAAGGCCGACGCGATCCAGGAAGCCGGCGTCAGCAAGATGCGTATCCGCAGCCCGCTCACCTGCGAGGCCGAGGATGGCGTCTGTGCGATGTGCTATGGCCGCGACCTCGCGCGCGGCACGATGGTCAACATCGGTGAGGCTGTCGGCATCATCGCCGCCCAGTCGATCGGTGAGCCCGGCACCCAGCTGACGATGCGGACCTTCCACATCGGCGGCGTGGCGCAAGGTGGCCAGCAGTCGTTCCTCGAAGCCTCTCAGGCCGGCAAGGTCGAATTCCGCAACGCCACGCTTCTCAAGAACTCGGCGGGCGAGCAGGTTGTCATGGGCCGGAACATGGTTCTGGCGATCATCGACGAGAACGGTGAAGAGCGTGCCCAGCACAAGGTCGGTTACGGTTCCAAGGTCTTCGTGGCCGATGGCGCCAAGATCGAGCGCGGCTCCAAGCTCTTCGAGTGGGATCCCTACACCCTGCCGATCATCGCGGAAAAAGGCGGTATGGCCCGTTACGTCGATCTCGTGAACGGCATCGCCGTCCGCGAAGAGACCGACGATGCCACCGGCATGACCCAGCGGATCGTCTCCGATTGGCGTTCGGTTCCGCGCGGCAGCGATCTCAAGCCCGAGATCATCATCGTCGGGGAAGATGGCGAGCCGGTTCGCAACGATGCCGGCAACCCGATCACCTATGCGATGTCGGTTGACGCGATCCTCTCGGTCGAAGACGGCCAGCAGATCGAGGCCGGCGACGTTGTGGCCCGTATCCCGCGCGAAGGCGCCAAGACCAAGGACATCACCGGGGGTCTTCCCCGCGTGGCGGAACTGTTCGAAGCCCGCCGCCCGAAGGACCACGCGATCATCGCCGAAATCGACGGCTATGTGCGCTTTGGCAAGGACTACAAGAACAAGCGTCGCATCACGATCGAGCCGAACGACGAAAACGCCGACAAGAAGGAATATATGATCCCCAAAGGGAAGCATATTCCGGTTCAGGAAGGCGACTATGTCCAGAAGGGCGATTTCATCATGGACGGCAACCCCGCGCCGCATGACATCCTGGCCATCATGGGTGTCGAAGCGCTGGCTGACTACATGATCGACGAGGTTCAGGACGTCTATCGTCTGCAGGGCGTGAAGATCAACGACAAGCACATCGAAGTGATCGTTCGCCAGATGCTGCAGAAGTGGGAGATCCAGGACTCCGGCGACACGACGCTCCTCAAGGGCGAAACGGTCGACAAGGCCGAGTTCGACGAAGCCAACGAAAAGGCGATCGCCCGTGGCGGTCGTGCGGCAACTGGCGAGCCGATCCTTCTGGGGATCACCAAGGCCTCGCTCCAGACCCGCTCGTTCATCTCGGCGGCCTCGTTCCAGGAGACCACCCGCGTCCTCACCGAGGCTGCCGTTCAGGGCAAGCGCGACAAGCTCGTGGGCCTCAAGGAGAACGTCATCGTCGGCCGCCTGATCCCGGCCGGTACCGGTGGCGCCACCAGCCGCGTCCGCCGCATTGCCGCCGAGCGCGACAACGCGGTGATCGAAGAGCGTCGTGAAGAGGCCGAAGCGGCCGCCGTTCTCGCCGCTCCGCTGATCGACGACATGGTTGGCGGCGATGATTTCGACACGCTGATCGTCGACACGCCGGAGAGCCGCGAGGAATAATCCCGCGCTCGAAGACAAAACAGGGGCCCCCGCCAGCGCGGGGGCCCTTTTTGTTTGCTGCGAAAATCCCTCTGGCGCGGGCGCTTGGCCACTGATAGCGATCGCGCATGAAGAACCTCTCCGACAATCTCCGTGGCGCGATCTTCATGGCCCTGTCCATGACGGCCTTCACCTTCAATGATGCCTGCCTCAAGGGCCTTTCCGCCGAGTTGCCTCTGTTTCAGGTCTTGTTCCTGCGCGGCCTCGGCACCACGGCGATGCTCGTCCTGATCAGCCGTTACATGGGCCATCTGCGTTTTGACCTGTCGAAGAAAGACTGGGGTCTGATCGCCCTCCGCACCGTCGCCGAGGCCGTTGCGGCTTGGTTCTTCGTAACCGCCCTCTTCAATATGCCGCTCGCCAACGTCAGCGCCATCATGCAATCGCTGCCGCTCGCGGTAACGCTGGCCTCGGCGCTCTTCCTTCGCGAGGCGGTCGGCTGGCGGCGGTTCACCGCTATCTTTGCCGGCTTCATCGGTGTCTTGCTGATCGTCCAGCCGGGCGGGGCAGGGTTCACCCATTATTCTGTCTTTGCGCTTCTGTCGGTGGCGGCAGTTGTCGTGCGCGATCTGTCCGCGCGGCGCATGTCCCGGCAGGTTCCGAGCGTTCTCGTCGCCCTGATGGCCGCAGGCGGCGTGACGCTCTTTGCCGGCATCGGTTCACTGACAATCGAATGGAAGCCGGTCTCGGGCAGCGGCCTCTTGCAACTCGTTGGCGCCATGATCTTCGTCATTGGCGGCTACGTCGCCTCAGTCACGGCGATGCGCACCGGCGAGATCGGCTTCGTCGCGCCGTTCCGCTATGTGAGTCTACTTGTGGCGCTGGTATTGGGCTTCGCAGCCTTTGGCGACTTCCCCGACAGGATCACCCTGATCGGCGCGGGGATCGTCGTCGCGACCGGCCTCTTCACCCTCTACCGTGAACGCCAGTCGATGCGGAATTTCCCAACAGGCATTCGTCCGCGATAGGGCTGTTGACACCCCTTCCGACTCCGCCTATACGCCGCCCATCCGGGTCTGGGGGCATCCCCCTTGCCCGATATCAGAGTCGTCGTGGTCATGATCCGGGCTATTGCTGCCTTGATCCTCTGAGAACCCACCGCACCGATCCTCCGGTAAGGGATCGACTGCGGGCTTTTTGTGCTGTTGCGGACGCGCAGGGCACGCAATCGAAACTGCGGACCTCCGGGGCCGCTACACATGTGTAGGATAGGGAACAAAACCCAATGCCAACGATCCAGCAGCTGATCCGCAAGCCGCGGCAGCCCAAAGTTACGAAGTCCAAGTCGCAGCACCTCGAGTCCTGCCCCCAGAAGCGTGGTGTCTGCACCCGCGTCTACACCACCACACCGAAGAAGCCGAACTCGGCTATGCGTAAGGTCGCCAAGGTGCGCCTGACCAACGGTTTCGAGGTCATCAGCTACATCCCGGGTGAAAGCCACAACCTTCAGGAACACTCGGTTGTCCTGATCCGTGGCGGCCGCGTAAAAGACCTTCCGGGTGTCCGTTATCACATCCTGCGCGGTGTCCTCGATACCCAAGGTGTCAAGAACCGTAAGCAGCGTCGTTCGAAATACGGCGCCAAGCGTCCGAAGTAAGAGAGGAAGACCGCAATGTCGCGCCGTCACGCCGCCGAAAAACGCGAAATCCTGCCCGACGCCAAGTATGGCGATCGCGTGGTTTCGAAATTCATGAACAACCTGATGATCGACGGCAAGAAATCTGTCGCCGAACGCATCGTCTACAACGCGTTTGAGCGCGTTGAAGGCCGCCTGAAAAAGGCTCCGGTCGAGGTTTTCCACGAAGCCCTCGACAACATCAAACCGAGCGTCGAAGTCCGTTCGCGCCGGGTTGGTGGTGCCACCTATCAGGTCCCGGTCGAAGTCCGCCCCGAGCGCCGCGAAGCCCTCGCGATCCGCTGGCTGATCACCGCCGCCAAGAACCGCAACGAAAACACCATGGAAGAGCGCCTTGCCGGCGAGCTGCTCGATGCAGTCAACGGCCGCGGCACCGCGGTGAAGAAGCGGGAAGACACCCACAAGATGGCCGACGCGAACAAAGCGTTCAGCCATTACCGCTGGTAAGGAGTCCGACACATGGCACGCGAATACCCCCTCCGCCGTTATCGGAACTTCGGGATCATGGCCCACATCGACGCGGGCAAGACCACCACGACCGAGCGGATCCTCTACTACACCGGCAAGTCCCATAAGATCGGCGAAGTCCACGACGGCGCCGCGACCATGGACTGGATGGAGCAGGAGCAGGAACGCGGCATCACCATCACCTCCGCCGCCACCACCACCTTCTGGCAGCGTCAGGAAGATCCGACCCCGGAAGGGACCTCGGACACCAAGATCCGCTTCAACATCATCGACACCCCCGGCCACGTTGACTTCACCATCGAAGTCGAGCGTTCGCTTGCAGTTCTCGACGGTGCCGTCTGCCTTCTCGACGCCAACGCCGGTGTCGAGCCCCAGACCGAAACCGTCTGGCGCCAGGCCGACCGCTACAAGGTTCCGCGTATCGTATTCGTCAACAAGATGGACAAGATCGGTGCCGACTTCGACAACTGCGTTCGCATGATCAAGGACCGCACCGGCGCGACCCCCGCTCCGATCGCGTTCCCGATCGGCGCCGAGGACAAGCTCGAAGGCATCGTCGACCTGATCAAGATGGAAGAGTGGGTTTGGGAAGGTGAAGATCTGGGCGCGTCCTGGGTCCGCAAGCCGATCCGCGCCGACCTTCAGGCCCGCGCCGAAGAAATGCGCGCCAACCTGATCGAGATAGCCGTCGACATGGACGACGCCGCGATGGAAGCCTACCTCGAAGGCAATGAGCCCGACGAGGAGACCCTTCGCAGGCTCATCCGCAAGGGTACGCTTGCTCTGGCTTTCGTTCCGGTCACGGCCGGTTCGGCCTTCAAGAACAAGGGCGTTCAGCCGCTGCTCAACGCAGTTGTCGACTTCCTGCCCTCGCCGCTCGACGTTCCGGCCTATGTCGGCTTCGCTCCGGGCGACGAGACCGAGACCCGCAACATCGAGCGTCATGCCGATGACACAGAGCCCTTCTCGGCTCTGGCGTTCAAGATCATGAACGACCCCTTCGTCGGCTCGCTGACCTTCACGCGCATCTACTCGGGCGTCCTGAAAAAGGGCGACTCGATGCTCAACTCGACCAAGGGCAAGAAAGAGCGCGTTGGCCGGATGATGATGATGCACGCCATCAACCGCGAAGAGATCGAAGAAGCCTTTGCCGGCGACATCATCGCTCTGGCGGGTCTGAAAGACACCACCACCGGCGACACGCTGTGTTCGGAAAAGGGCCCGGTCGTTCTGGAAACGATGACCTTCCCCGATCCGGTGATCGAGATTGCCGTCGAACCCAAGACCAAGGCCGACCAGGAAAAGATGGGCATCGCGCTCGCTCGCCTGGCTGCCGAAGATCCGTCGTTCCGCGTTGAGACCGATTTCGAAAGCGGCCAGACCATCATGAAGGGCATGGGCGAACTTCACCTCGACATTCTCGTCGACCGGATGAAGCGCGAGTTCAAGGTCGAGGCCAACATCGGTGCGCCGCAGGTGGCCTACCGCGAGACCATCGGTCACGAGGTCGAGCACAGCTACACCCACAAGAAACAGTCGGGTGGTTCGGGTCAGTTCGCCGAGGTCAAGCTTGTCATCACCCCGACCCAGCCGGGCGAAGGCTATTCCTTCGAGTCGAAGATCGTTGGTGGCGCGGTTCCGAAGGAATACGTTCCCGGCGTCGAAAAGGGCATCAAGTCGGTCATGGACTCCGGTCCGCTCGCCGGCTTCCCGGTGATCGACTTCAAGGTGGCTCTGATCGACGGCAAGTTCCACGACGTCGACTCGAGCGTTCTCGCCTTCGAAATCGCCTCGCGGATGTGTATGCGTGAAGGCCTTCGCAAGGCCGGCGCCAAGCTCCTTGAGCCGATCATGAAAGTCGAAGTGGTGACCCCGGAAGAATACACCGGCGGCGTAATCGGCGACCTGACTTCGCGTCGGGGTATGGTTCAGGGGCAGGACAGCCGTGGCAATGCCAACGTCATCACCTCCTTTGTGCCGCTTGCCAATATGTTCGGCTACATCAACACCCTGCGTTCGATGTCCTCGGGCCGCGCGCAGTTCACGATGCAGTTCGACCACTATGAAGCGGTCCCGCAGAACATCTCGGAAGAGATCCAGAAGAAATACGCTTAATCGGTGTGGCGGGGTGAACCCCGCCCTACCATCCCCGTAGGGCGGGGTTCACCCCGCCGCCCGCACAAACGAACAAGGAGAAGCCACCATGGCTAAGGCAAAGTTTGAACGTAACAAACCGCACGTTAACATTGGCACGATTG
>CAKZOU010000030.1 GCA_937138255.1 uncultured Paracoccaceae bacterium | reverse complement strand
TTCAGTGGTGAGCCGTGCAGGATTCGAACCTGCGACCCACTGATTAAAAGTCAGTTGCTCTACCAACTGAGCTAACGGCCCACTGGCGGGCTATCTAGAAAGGTCGCCGGATGGGGTCAACCCCACAAATGCTGTCAACTCTGGAATATTTTCTGACCCCACGCTATATGCCCGCCATGCACGCACGCCAGAACATGGGCCTGCCGTTCATGAAGATGCACGGTCTGGGCAACGACTTTGTCGTGGTCGACGAAAGGGTGACAGGCCCGATCGTCGATGCAGGCCTTGCCGTGGCCATCGCCGACCGCCACCGCGGCGTGGGCTTCGACCAGCTGGCGACGATCACGGCGGGGCGGAATTTCGACCTGCACCTGACCTTCTGGAACAGCGACGGCAGCCAATCCGCCGCCTGCGGCAACGCCACCCGCTGCATCGCGCGGTGGGAGATGCTGCGCACCGGCAAGCCCTCGCTCACCATCACCACCGATCGAGGCATCCTCTTCGCCGAGGATGCCGGCGACGGTCTGACAGCGGTCAATATGGGCCAGCCTCAGCTAAGATGGGACGAGATCCCGCTGGCGCGCGAGATGGACACACTCCACTTGCCGATCGAGGGTGATCCGGCCGCCACAGGCATGGGCAACCCGCACTGCACCTTCTTTGTCGAGGATGCCGAGGCGGTAGATCTGGCCGCCCGCGGCGCCGAGATCGAACACCACCCGCTCTATCCCCAGCGCACCAACGTCCAGTTTGCCAGCGTGATCGGCCCCGATCGCCTGCGGATGCGCGTCTGGGAGCGTGGTGCCGGGATCACGCTGGCCTCCGGCTCCTCCTCCTGCGCCACCGCGGTCGCCGCCCACCGGCGCGGCCTTTGCGGGCGCAAAGTCACGATCCTGCTCGATGGCGGCGAGATCGCCATCGACTGGCGCGACGATGGCGTCTGGATGACCGGCCCGACCGCCCATGTCTTCGACGGCGTCTGGCGCGGCTGATCCCATGTCCACCCCGATCTTCTCAACCCTCGGCTGCCGGCTGAACGCCTATGAAACCGAGGCGATGAAAGAGCTTGCCGAGGCAGCCGGCCTCGACAATGCGGTGATCGTCAACACCTGCGCCGTGACCTCCGAGGCCGTCCGCAAGGCCAAGCAGGAAATTCGCAAACTTCGCCGCCAAAACCCCGACGCCGCCCTGATCGTCACCGGCTGCGCCGCCCAGGTCGAGCCTGAAACCTTCGCCGCCATGCCCGAGGTCACCCGCGTGATCGGCAACAGCGAAAAGATGAAGCCCGAGACCTGGGCCGCGATGACCCCTGACCTCATCGGCGCGACCGAGCCGATCATGGTCGACGATATCATGTCGGTCACGGAAACCGCCGGCCACCTGATCGACGGCTTTGGCCGGCACCGCGCATATGTTCAGGTGCAAAACGGCTGCGATCACCGCTGCACCTTCTGCATCATCCCCTACGGCCGCGGCAATTCCCGCTCGGTTCCTGCGGGCGTCGTGGTCGACCAGATCAAGCGCCTCGTCGACAAGGGCTTCAACGAGGTCGTCCTCACAGGCGTCGATCTCACCTCATGGGGCGCCGACCTGCCGGGCACGCCGCGCCTTGGCGATCTCGTCATGCGCATCCTGCGCCTCGCCCCCGATCTGCCCCGCCTTCGGATCAGCTCGATCGATTCGATCGAGGCCGACGAGAACCTGATGCAAGCGATCGCCACCGAGCCGCGCCTGATGCCGCACTTGCACCTCAGCCTCCAGCACGGCGACGATCTGATCCTCAAACGGATGAAACGCCGCCACCTTCGCGACGATGCCATCCGTTTCGCCGAAGAGGCCCGCCGCCTGCGCCCCGAGATGACCTTCGGCGCCGATATCATCGCCGGTTTCCCCACCGAGACCGAGGCGCATTTCGAAAACTCGCTCAAGCTCGTCGAAGACTGCGGTCTGACCTTCCTGCACGTCTTCCCCTTCTCGCCCCGCCCCGGTACCCCCGCCGCGCGGATGCCGCAGATCAAAGGCCCCGCCATCAAGGAACGCGCCGCCCGCCTCCGCGCCGAAGGAGACGCCGCCCTCGCCCGCCATCTGGCCGCACAGATCGGCCAACCCCACCGCATCCTGATCGAAAACCCGCGCATGGGCCGCACCGAGCAATTCACCGAAGTCGCCTTCGCCGCCGATCAGCCCGAAGGTCAGATCCTCACCGCGACGATTTTGGGAATGGCGGGGCAGCAGCTGACCGCCTAGTTTCTTTTGGCAAGAAATACTCCCGCCGGAGGCATCGGCGCAGCCGATCATCCGCCCTATCCCAAAGGTGCCCCATGTATCAGCTTCTCGGCTCCCCCGCCTCGCCCTATGTCCGCAAGGTCCGCGCTCTGATCCGCGAGGCCGGGGCCACCGATCAGGTGCAGGAGGTGATGGTCTCAACCACACCCATGGCCTCGGCCGCCGAAGTCCTTACAGCCAACCCCTTGGGAAAGATCCCCGTCCTGATCCGCCCCGAAGGCCCCTCGATCTACGACAGCCGCGTGATCAGCCGCTATCTCGACCAGCATCTCGATGCCGGCCTCTATCCCGAAAGCCGCCTTTGGGAAGTCCTGACGCTCGAAGCCACGGCAGACGCCATCCTCGATGCCGCTGTCGGCCTTGTCTACGAAGCCCGCTTCCGCCCAGAGGCGCTCCAGTTTCCCGACTGGCACGACGCGCAGTGGGCCAAGATCACCCGCGCCCTCGACACGCTCGAAAAGCGTTGGATGAGCCACCTCTCCGGCCCCGTCGACATGGGGCAAATCGCGGTTGCCTGCGCCCTGTCCTACCTCGATTTCCGTCACGACAAACGGCAGTGGCGCAAGGTCCACGGCGAGCTCGACGACTGGCACACCGCCTTCGCGGCGCGCCCGTCAATGGCCGATACCTCACCGTTCTAGGCTAGAACCACACGTCTGCGACACACTTGCCGTCGTCAGGCAGATCGCTCCATGTCTCGAGGCCGTCGAAATGCTGGATCGGGATCCTGGCGACCTCGTCCGGGTCCTCTGCGAGGCGGATGTTCACGGCGATCCGCGTCCTGCCGTCCTTGTCTGGCGTCAGCCCGCGCCAGTGGGTGGTGTTGCCGCAGGACTTGCAGAAATGAAAGGCGAGCTCACCGTTGGGCCGCACATAGCCCGCCAGCATTCCCGGAACAGCGCGTATCCTGATTCCTTCATTGTCCCAATCATAGGCCCATAGCGCCCCGATCCTGCGGCACGCCGTGCAGTTGCAGGCGGTGGCCGACTCGGGGACCCCATCGAATTCCCAGTGGATAGAGCCACAATGACAGCTTCCCCGGATCATCTTGCTCTCCTTTGCCGTATGATATCGCCAACTTATCATACCTGCGCCCGATTGTCCGCTGGACTGGCAGCGCTTTGATGGCTAAACAGCGCCCGAATAGTAGGCGGTCATCCGCCTCTTTTCCTATTGTCAGGCCCCGTTTGGGGGAAATTTCGGAGATGCACCCCGTGTCACATGCAGAAGAACACCAGGGCACCCGCCGCGACTTTATCTACTACGCCACGGCAGGTGCCGGCGCTGTAGCGACTGGCGCGGCTGTCTGGCCGCTCGTGAACCAGATGAACCCGTCGGCCGACGTCAAGGCGCTTGCCTCGATCCGCGTCGATGTGAGCGGCGTCGAGCCGGGCACCCAGCTGACCGTGCTTTGGCAGGGCAAGCCGGTGTTCATCCGCGCGCGCACCCAGTCTGAAATCGACGCGGCCCGCGCTGTCGATGTGGCCACCCTGCCGGACCAGAACGCCGAGAACGAAAACCTCGGCGGCGAAGCCCCGGCGACCGACGAAAACCGCGCCCTGACCGAAGACGGCGTCTGGCTCGTCCAGATGGGCGTCTGCACCCACCTCGGCTGTGTGCCGCTGGGCGAATCGGGCGATTTCGGCGGCTGGTTCTGCCCCTGCCACGGTTCGCATTACGATACCGCGGGCCGTATCCGCAAAGGCCCCGCCCCGCGCAACCTTCCTGTCCCCGTCGCCGAATTCGTCGACGCCACGACGATCAAGCTCGGCTAAGGAGAAAGACCAATGTCTGGTATTCCCCACGACCATTACAAACCGAAATCGGGCGGCGCCAAGTGGCTTGAAAGCCGCCTGCCGGTTCTCAGCCTCATCTACGATACCCTTGTGATCCCCACTCCGAAGAACCTCAACTGGATGTGGATCTGGGGCATCGTTCTGACGTTCACCCTCGTCCTGCAAATCATCACCGGCGTTGTCCTCGTGATGCACTACACCCCGCAGGTCGATCTGGCCTTCGCTTCGGTCGAGCACATCATGCGCGACGTGAACGCCGGCCACATGATCCGCTATGTCCACGCCAACGGCGCCTCGCTGTTCTTCGTGGCGGTTTATTTCCACATCTTCCGCGGCCTCTACTACGGTTCGTACAAGGCCCCCCGCGAAGTGACCTGGATCATCGGTATGCTCATCTACCTTCTGATGATGGCGACCGGCTTCCTGGGCTATGTTCTTCCCTGGGGCCAGATGTCGTTCCACGGCACCGCGGTGATCACCGGCCTGTTCGGCGCGATCCCGTTCGTCGGAGAAGCGATCCAGACCTGGCTGCTCGGCGCTTCGGCAGTCGGCCAGCCGGCGCTTAACCGCTTCTTCTCGCTGCACTATCTGCTGCCGTTCCTGATCGCCGGCCTCGTGGTCGTCCACATCTGGGCCTTCCACTCGACCGGCAACAACAACCCGACCGGTGTTGAAGTCCGCCGCGGCTCGAAAGAAGAGGCCGAGAAAGACACTCTGCCGTTCTGGCCCTATTTCGTGATCAAGGATCTTTTCGCTCTTGCCGTGATCCTCGTTGTCTTTGCGGCCATCGTGGGCTTCATGCCCAACTATCTCGGCCACCCCGACAACTATCTCGAAGCCAATCCGCTGGCGACGCCGTCTCATATCGTTCCGGAATGGTACTTCCTGCCGTTCTACGCGATCCTTCGCGCCTTCACCGCCGACGTCTGGGCTGTGCAGTTCGCCAACTGGATCTCGTTCGGGATCATCGACGCCAAGTTTTTCGGCGTTCTGGCTATGTTTGGTGCGATCATCGTGATCGCACTGGCTCCGTGGCTCGACACCTCGACCGTGCGTTCGGGCCGCTACCGCCCGATGTTCAAGTGGTGGTTCGCGCTTCTCGCAATCGACTTCATCGTTCTGATGTGGGCGGGCGCGATGCCGGCTGAGCCGCCCTACTCGATCATCGCGCTAACCGGTGCCACCTACTGGTTCGCCTACTTCCTCGTGATCCTGCCGCTTCTCGGTGTGATCGAGCGCCCGACCGCGCGTCCGGCCACCATCGAGGATGACTTCAACGCCCACTACGGCAAATCGACCGAAAAATCGGCCGAGTGAGAAAGGACGAAAGAACTATGTTCCGTAAACTCACCCTTACCGCTGCCGTCGCACTGGGCTTGTCGGCAACCGCTGCTCTCGCCGCAGGCGACGCCCATGTCGAAGACTTCGATTTCTCGTTCGAAGGCCCCTTCGGCAGCTATGATCAGATGCAGCTCCAGCGCGGTCTGCAGATCTACACCGAGGTCTGCGCCGCTTGCCACGGCCTGAAGTATGTCGCGATCCGCACTCTGGCCGACGAGGGCGGCCCCGCCCTTCCGGAAGATCAGGTTCGCGCCTATGCCGCCCGGATCGAGGTGGCCGATGCCGATACCGGCGATTTCCGCCCAGCGATCCCGGCCGACAAGTTCCCGACCTCGGCTCTGGCCGAAGCTCCGGACCTGTCGCTGATGGCCAAGGCGCGCGCGGGCTTCCACGGCCCCTACGGCACGGGCCTCAGCCAGCTGTTCAACGGCATGGGCGGCGCTGAATACATCGCCTCGCTGATGGCGGGCTATGAAGAAGCGCCGGAATGCGCCCCGGCCGATTTCCCGGGCTCCTACAACACGGCCTTTGCCAACGGCGGTTTCCCCGAAGAGTGCAAGGACGAGGACGGCCACCACACCGTTCCGGGTAGCTGGATCGCCATGCCGCAGCCTCTGTACGGCGACGATGTGGTGTTTGCCGACGGCCACGACGCCGATCTGCACCACGAAGCTCAGGACATTGCAGCCTTCCTGATGTGGGCCGCCGAGCCCAAGCTCGACGCCCGCAAAGAGGCCGGCTTCCTCGGCGTTCTGTTCCTGGTCCTCCTGTCGGTTCTGCTGCATCAGACCAACAAGCGGCTCTGGGCTCCGCACAAGGCGGCCGCCAAGAAATCCGCCTGAGTTCAGGCCAAATGATCCCGAGAGGCCCGCCACTGGCGGGCCTTTTCATTTCCGGCCGAGATAGGCCGCAAGCGCAGGGCCGGGGCGGGCAAAGGCCTTGGAAGTAGCCACGGGAGCGTTGGCGACACCGCCATCAACCATCACCAGAAGATCCGCAATCTGCTTGGCGTCCTCGGGGTCGTGGGTGACCATGAGCACGGTCCGCCCCTTGAGCTTCTCAGCCACGAGTTCCAGCATCTCGCGCCGCATGGCGGGGCCAAGCGCCGAGAAGGGCTCGTCCAGCAGGATCAGCGGGCGGCTCTGCAACAAGACCCGCGCCAAAGCGGCGCGCGAGGCCTGCCCGCCCGACAAGGTGCCAGGTTTGCGCGCGCCAAAGCCCCCAAGGCCAACCTCGGCAAGCGCCGCCTCCACCTGCTCGTTTTCCCCCACCCCAAGGCGCAGGTCCGGCCGCAGCGCCAACCCGACATTCTGGGCAACCGTGAGATGCGGGAATAGGTTGTTGTCCTGAAACAGCGTGCTCACCGGTCGCTTGCCGGGCGGAAGGGCGCCGATGTCGGCCTCCTTCCAGAAGATGCGCCCCGAGGTCGGCGAGAAATAGCCGCCGATCATCGACAGGAGCGTGGATTTGCCGCCGCCTGAGGGGCCGACAATCGCGGTCACGCTGCCCTCCGGCACCGACCAGTCGGCTTTCAGGCGGAAATCGCCCTGCTCGATCGTCAGGTTTTCAAGCGTCAGCATCGGCGCGGCCTCCTCGGTCGAACAGCCAAAACAGCGACAGGCTCACCACCACAAGGACAAGTGCGACACCTGCCGCCGCCTCCATCCGGTATGCACCCATCAGACGATACATCATCAGAGGCAAGGTTTCCTGATCGCCCCCCGAAAACAAGAGGATCACGCCCAAATCGCCCACCGACATCGCCGCCGCCAGACCGGCGGCAAAGCCCAAAGGCCGGCGAAGGCGGGGCAGGATCAAGAGCCGAAGCCGCGCCCAGCCGAAAAGGCCCAGGCTGGCGGCCAGACGGCCATAGTTGGCCTCGGTCTCCTCGACCGCCGAACTGATGCCGCGAAAGACGAAAGGCAGCCCCACGAGGGCGTTGAGCGCGGCGGTTACAGGCAATGCGGCGCGGGTCGGGTTGATGAGGCCATGGAGCATCAGGAAGACGCCTGTGCCCACCACCAGCGCCGAGGTCGCCAGTGGCAGCGATCCGACCAGCATGGCAACCGGCCCGCCGCGTAGAGCAAGCGCAAGCGCCAGAGCGACGGAAAGAGCCGCAGCGGCCAGCGCCACGAGAACCGACCGAAGGACCGCTACGCCAATGCCAGAAGGCAAGCCATTCAGACCCCCGAGACCGTTCGCCACGACCATAACCATCGGCAATAGCAGGAAGGTCGCAGCAAGAGCGATCCAGAAGGTATCCAAAGCGGTCGACAAGCGGCCATGCGGTGCGATCGCAAACCCCTGCCGGCCAAGCCCAGCCCCCATGCCGAGCGCCGCACCGCTGCGATAGGCGACAGCTGCAAAGACCGCGCCGAGAGCAAGCTGCAGCAGGGCCAGTTGCGCCGCCTTGGCAAGATCGAAGTCGAACCGGACAGCCTGATAGATGGCAAGCTCGAGGGTCGTGGCCTTCGGCCCTCCGCCAAGGGTCAGGGCCACCGTGAAGCTCGTCAGGCAGATCAGGAACACAGCAAGAAACGCGCCGGGCAGAACGCTCCGCAGCATCGGCCATTCGAGGAGCCGCCAGCGCGAGCCTTCAAGCTCGACCGCGAGGCGCACACGCTCGGACGGAATCGCTTGCCAGCCTTGAAGGATCAGCCGGATCCCGAGCGGCAGGTTGAGGAACACATGGCCGAGGACCACGCCCGCAAGGCCATAGATCGAGATTTTGGGCAAATGAGCCAAGGCCAAAAGCTCGTTCAAGAGCCCCGAACGACCGAACACGGCAATCAGCCCGAGAACCGCGACGATCACAGGCAGGATGAAGGGCGCACCCAGAAGCGTGATGAGCGCCCCTCGCCCCGCAAACCTGCGCCGCGCCAAGGCTCGGGCGACGGGGATCGCAAGGCCGACGCTCAGGGCCGCCGAAAGCGCCGCCTGAATCAAAGTAAACCGCAGCGCGGCCAAGTCGGCCGCCGTCAGAAAGCCCGGGCGGCCGGCTGCCTTCGCCGCCACCGCCCAGACCGACGCACCAAGGAAACCCGCGATGGCGAATGCCACCGCGAGCCCCGGTGCGCGGATGCGCCCTAGCGGCTGAGCGCCGCGCGCCATTCTTCCACCGCTGCGTCGCGCACCGCCTGCGCCTCGGCCGACGAGTAAAGCAGGCTCTGCACAGGCGAAATCATCTGTTCATAGCCTTCGGGCAGCCCGCCCTCGGGCGTCACCGCCGGATACATCCAGTTGGTCGTCGGGATGACCGACTGGAAGCCCGAGGTCAGCATGAAATCAAGGAAGGCGTCGGCCAGATCGGGCTGATCCGTTCCGGCGATCTTGCCCGCCACTTCGACCTGTAGGTAATGCCCCTCCGCGAAGGCCCACGCGACCTTCGAGGCATCCCCCTCGGCGATCAGGTGATAGGCGGGCGAGGTGGTGTAAGACAGGACAGCATCCGCCTCGCCCTCGAGGAAGAGGCCATAGGCCTCGGACCAGCCGGGGGTTACGGTCACGATATTGTCGGCCAGCGCCGACCATATCTCGCCCGCGCGGTCGCCATAGGCCGCCTTGACCCACATGACGAGGCCGAGGCCGGGGGTAGACGAACGGGGATCTTGGATCACGATCTTCAGATCGCTCGCCGCCAGCGCCTCGAAATCGGCCGGAGCCGCAACATCGGCATTCGCCACGAAGGCAAACCAGCCCCAGTCGAAAGGCACGAAGGTCGGGTCGATCCACTCGACTGGAAGATCGAGCGGGGCCAGATCGCCGTGCGGCGCGAAGAGGCCCGAAGCCAGCGCCTTTTCGGTCAGGGTCGTATCAAGGCCGAGGACGATATCGGCCTCGGTGCTTGCCCCTTCAAGAAGCACCCGCGACAGGAGCGCCGCGCCATCACCGGCAGCGACGAATTGCAGATCGCAGCCGCAGGTTTCCTCGAAAGCGGCCTCAACAGCCGGGCCGGGGCCCCATTCGCTGGTAAAGCTGTCGTAGGTATAGACTGTCAGAACGGGTGTCTCGGCCATCGCACCGCTGGCGATAAGGCAAAGTCCCGCGACATGGCTCAGATGGGTTTTTCTCATAGTCATCCTCTCATGCGCCGGACGGATGGGGGCTTTGAGGACATCTCGCGACCTTCCCTCCGCCGGTCTTAACCGGTTCAGGTTCAACGGGTTCGCGGACCATTCCGCATCTCAGCCCTCTTGCGAGGGCTCCCCGAGGTGGGGCGGAAGCTAGCGCCGGAAGCCCAGAACTGCAAGAAGAGTCGACCGGCACGGATATGAGAGTATAGTCCGAGGACTAATCGTTCATTTCGAATGCGGAGACTGGCATGCTACAAGATGCCGACTATCTCAGAATCACGATCGACCTCGCAAATGAAAGCCGGGCAAGGGGCAATCATCCGTTTGGTGCATTGCTCGTCGGCCCGGACGGCGACGTTTTGCTAACATCCGGAAATACCTACGCGGCGGACCGCGGCGTTGGCCATGCCGAGGCAAACGTGGCGCGTTCTGCTTCCCGAAAATATGAGCCAGAGTATCTCGAGCGCTGCGTTCTCTACACCTCGGTCGAACCCTGTTGCATGTGCGCTGGCGCTGCATATTGGGCTGGTATTGGGGCCTTGGTCTATGGGCTCACGGAAAAGCGCCTTGCGGCACTGACAGGGGACAATCCAGAAAACCTGACTTTGGACCTTAGCTGTCACCAAGTCTTTGCGGCCGGCCGCCGACTTGTCGATGTTAGAGGGCCCTTTCCTGATTTGGAGGAGCAGATCGTCGCCTCGCACAAAGACTTTTGGTGAACCCCCTTCGGCCCATTTTCGGCCCTTGGCAACCTTTGACCAAGCTCAGGTTCCGCAGAACGGCAGTATTCATGCTGCGGAGAGTTCTTGAGCACAGGCGATTGCTTCGCTAGACCGCAAGGCAAAGGAGCCCGATCATGTCGTTCAATACCTTCGGCCATCTTTTCCGCGTCACGACCTGGGGCGAAAGCCACGGGCCCGCGCTTGGCGCGACGGTGGACGGCTGCCCGCCGGGGATCGAACTGAGCGAGGCTGATATCCAGCCGTGGCTCGACAAGCGCCGACCGGGCCAGAACAAGAACACCACCCAGCGGCAAGAGGCCGATCAGGTCGAGATCCTGTCGGGCGTGTTCGAGGGCAAGACGACCGGCACGCCGATCCAGCTGATGATCCGCAATACTGATCAGCGGTCGAAAGACTATGGCGATATCGCCCAGTCGTTCCGGCCCGGCCATGCCGACATCACCTATCACCAGAAATACGGCATCCGCGACCATCGCGGCGGCGGGCGATCCTCGGCCCGCGAAACAGCTGCGCGGGTGGCCGCAGGCGGCGTGGCGCGCAAGGTCTTGGCTGCGCTTGTGCCCGATCTGCGGATCAAGGGCTATATGGTGCAGATGGGCCCCAAGGTCATCGACCGCAGCCGCTTTGACTGGGACGCCATCGACCAGAACGATTTCTGGTGCCCCGATCCGGCCGTTGCCGCCGAGTGGGAGGATTTCCTCGATTTCCTCCGCCGCAAGGATCACAACTCTGTCGGCGCGACTGTCGAGGTGGTGGCGCAGGGCGTGCCTGCGGGGCTTGGCGCGCCGATTTACGGCAAGTTAGACTCTGATCTGGCGATGGCGATGATGACGATCAACGCGGTCAAAGGCGTCGAGATCGGCGAGGGCATGGCGGCGGCGGCGCTCACAGGGCGCGAAAATGCCGACGAGATCTTCATGGGGCCGAATGGGCCGGAATTCAGCACCAACCACGCCGGCGGCATCCTTGGCGGGATCAGCACCGGGCAGGATGTGGTTGTGCGCTTTGCGGTCAAGCCGACCTCGTCGATCCTCTCTCCGCGCCAGTCGATCCGCGCTGATGGAACGCCTGTCGAGGTTGTCACCAAGGGTCGCCACGATCCATGCGTGGGCATTCGGGCTGTGCCGGTGGGCGAAGCGATGATGGCCTGTGTGATCCTCGATCACCTGCTTCTGGATCGCGGCCAGACCGGTGGCGTCCGTGGCAAGATCGGCTGACTATTTCGCCTGACGCGCCAGTTGGACCGCCAGAATGCCCGCGGCAATGATCGCCACGCCGATGACATCCGCGAATCCCAGCTTCTCGCCCAAGAGCATCGCGGCTATGACCACACCGAAGAACGGATTGAGGAAGTGGAAGGTCGCGGCGCGAACCGCGCCGATCCGCCCCACAAGCATGAACCAGATCCAGGTGGCGAAAAGTCCGGGCACCAGCGTGGTATAGGTGAAAGCCACGACGAGCTGCCAGCTCAGGGTCACGGTATGTGTCTCTAACAAGACCGCGGGGACAAAAAGCACTGCCGCGCCCACAAGCATCTGAAGCCCGACGATCATCAGCACATTGCCCCCAGAAGAGGCGTTGCGGACCATCAGCGTCGCCACCGCGAGCGACACGACGCCGACGCCGCAATAGATCACGCCAGCCACATCCACGCCGCCACTGAAGCGCGCACTCATGATGATGGTCACGCCAATGACACCAGCCAGAAGGCCCGTCATTGCCAGCGGCCTGATCTTTTCGCGGAAGACGAGCCAGCCCGCCAGCGCCACGATAAGCGGCATGGTCGAGGCGATGATGGCGGCAAGCGAGGCTTCGACGGTTTTCATCGCCACGAAATTCAGACCCAAATAGAGGGCGTTTTGGCAAATCCCGAAGATGACGACCGCTCGCCATTGCGATTTGGTGAGCCGCGCGCTCTGCCCCAGCGCCCAGGCGATACCGACACCAAGAAGACCCGACACCAGAAAGCGCAGCGCAAGGGCCGACATGGGAGGCGCGTATTCGACGATCACCCGTGCCGAGGTAAAGGCCGAAGACCACATCAGGGCAAAGGCCAGCCCCATCCCGATTGCGCGCAGATCCATCATTCCCCCAATGAAAAAGGGCCGCCGTTCGCGGGCGACCCTTTCCTATCCTTTCGCCGGGCGCAAGCCCTCGAAGGCTTAGCCGTTGACGCTGTCTTTCAGAGCCTTGGCGATAGTCATTTTCACAACCTTGTCGGCCGGCTTCTTGATGCTTTCGCCGGTGGCCGGGTTGCGAACCATGCGCTCGGGGCGCTCGCGGCAATAGATCTTGCCAACACCCGGAAGGGTCACGGCGCCGCCGGCCGAAACTTCTTTGGTGATGATCGACAGGAGCGCGTCGAGCGCAGCGCCCGCCGATTTCTTGTCACTGCCAGCGCCTTCGGCGATCGCCGTCACGAGCTGGGCTTTGGTCATCGGTTTTGCCATTTTCTGGTCTCCCTTGTCTGCCCACAACTTGGGCCTCATTTTCCGCATACTAACGGTATGTGGTATAGCACCACAACGAATTGTGATGTATTGCAAGCCAAAATCGCCCCTATAGTTGCGTTTTTTGGCGTTTTCAGAGGAAAGCGGTCTCCTCAAAGCTGCGAAGTTTGCGGCTGTGGATGCGTTCAAGCGGCATATCGCGCAGACTTTCAAGCGCCCGAATGCCGATCATGAGGTGCCGCGCCACCTGCGTTTTGTAGAAATCCGAGGCCATGCCGGGCAGCTTCAGCTCGCCGTGGAGGGGCTTGTCGGAGACACACAAAAGCGTCCCGTAGGGGACGCGAAACCGGAAACCATTGGCCGCAATTGTCGCGCTTTCCATGTCGAGCGCGATGGCGCGGGATTGCGAGAGGCGCTGCACCGGGCCGGACTGATCCCGAAGTTCCCAGTTGCGGTTGTCGATGGTGGCGACAGTGCCTGTCCGCATGATCCGCTTGAGCTCGAAACCGTCGAGCGCGGTCACGTCTGCCACCGCTCGTTCAAGCGCGATCTGGATTTCGGCCAGTGCCGGGATCGGAACCCAGATCGGCAGATCGTCGTCCAACACGTGATCCTCGCGCAGATAGGCATGTGCGAGGACGAAATCGCCAAGTCGCTGGCTGTTCCGCAGGCCGGCGCAATGGCCGACCATGAGCCAGGCATGGGGCCGCAGCACGGCGATGTGGTCGGTCGCAGTTTTGGCGTTGGAGGGACCGACACCGATGTTCACGAGGGTGATACCCTGCCCATCCGGCCGCTTCAGGTGATACGAGGGCATCTGCGGCATCTTCGGAAGCTGCGGCAGCGCTTCGTCGCCTTTCGTCAGGATGTGGTTCCCAGGCCCTACAAAGGCCGAATAACCATTTTTCGGGTCGATGAGCGCCGCGCGGGCATAGGCCTCGAATTCGTCGACGTAGAACTGGTAGTTGGTAAAGATCACATGGTTCTGGAAGTGATCGGGCGCGGTCGCTGTATAGTGGGCAAGGCGCGCCAGCGAATAATCGACCCGCTGCGCGGTGAAGGGCGCGAGGGGATGGGCGCCGTCTGGGTAGGTGAAACCATAGCCGTTGACGATATCGTCATGCGTGGTCGACAGGTCCGGCACGTCGAACACATCGCGCAGCGTGAACTCAAGCGCGCCGTCCTGTGGCACCGTGACCGCAGGATCGCTGGCAACGGCGAAATGCACGGGCATTGGCGTCTCGGAGGCGCCAATCTGCACCGGAACGCCGTGGTTCTGGATCAAGAGACCGATCTGCTGCTCCAGATAGGCGGCGAAAAGCTTGGGCCGCGTCACTGTTGTGGCATAGGTGCCGGGCTGGGCGACGTGACCGAACGACAAGCGGCTATCGGTCGAGGCATAGCTTGTCGTTGTAAGCCGAATCTCGGGATAGAAGGCGCGATAGCGGGCCTTGGGGAGGCCCGATTTCACGACCTCGGCGAAGTGCTCGCTGAGGAAATTCGTTGCTTCTTCATAAAGCGCGATCAGACGCCGAACCGCCGCGACCGGATCGGTGAAATACTCCGGCGCAGGCGTTTTCGGGGAAATGATCGGATAGTGCTGCTCAAATTCATTCATCTTGTTCAATCCTCGTCAGGGGCATCCACTATTCGGAGGCGCTCTCCGAAGCCCGACGCTTTGGGGTTTCATACCATGTTCTATTTCCGAGTCAGACACCAGTTGTGAAAGAGCCGCAAGACAGATTGAGGTTTGGTTCGGCCTTCAGATGTCGCAAATCTTGTTGCGAACGCGGTGCACCGTAGGCAGCCTATGCCAAACAGGAGAGCAATCATGGCCGTCACCCAGCTGCGACAGAACCTCGAACACTGGCAGGAACGCGTCGACCTCGCCGCCTCGTTCCGCTGGACCGCCCGCCTCGATATGCACGAGTCGGTTGCCAACCACTTCTCGCTCGCGGTGAGCGAGGACGGCTCAAAGTTCCTCATGAACCCCTACCTCAGGCATTTCTCGCGGATCAAGGCGTCGGATCTTCTGCTCCTTGACGCCAACGACAACGAGACGCTGAGCCGCCCGAATGCCCCCGATCCCACTGCCTGGGGTCTGCACGGCTCGATCCACCGCGCGGTTCCGTGGGCGCGTTGTGTGATGCACGTCCATTCGATCTTTGCGACCGTGCTGGCGAGCCTTGCCGACTCGGTGATCCCGCCGATCGACCAGAACACGGCGATGTTCTTCAATCGGGTGGTGGTAGATAGCCACTTCGGCGGCATGGCCTTTGAAGAGGAAGGCACGCGCTGCGCCAAGGCCCTGTCAGATCCCAAAAAGAAGACACTAATATTGGGCAATCATGGTGTTTTGGTCATCGGCGCAACTGTCGCCGAGACCTTCAACCGCCTCTACTATTTCGAGCGCGCCGCCGAGACCTATATACGCGCCCTGCAAACCCATCAGCCCCTGCGCGTCTTGTCGGATGAGATCGCCGAAAAGACTGCGGGCGAGTGGGAAGGCTATGGCGATTTCGACGTGCGGCATCTGGCCGAGCTGAAGGCCATTCTGGATGAAGAAGGCTCGGATTACGCGGATTAGCGCCTAATTTGCCCGAAGACTCCGGGGCGCAAGGCCAAACTCGGCCTTGAAGGCGCGGGTCATGGCGGCGGGATCCTGATAGCCGGTGCGGAGCGCGATTTCCGAGATGCTCAGATCGGTCTCGATCACAAGCTTGCGCGCTAGGATCAGCCGCAGCCGCCGATAGACAGCCTGCGGGGGCGCGCCAAGTTCGGCCTTCATCCGCGCCTCAAGCTCTTTCTGCCGCCGCCCGACACGGCGGGCGATCTCGCCGATGACAAGCGGCGCCTCAAGGTTCTCCTGCATCAGCGCCACGGCTCGCGCCACGCTGCGGCCCCGCGCAGAAGGGGCCGACTGTGGGCCGGTGGCTTCTGGGCTCATGAAGAGGGTCGCGACTTCAAGGCGCAAAGCCTCGCCATGCCGCTGGCCGATCAGCTCCATCACCAGCTCAAAGGCTGTGAGCGCCCCGCCACAGGTGATCCTGTTGCCGTCGATCACATGGCGGGCGCGGATTGCCTCGACATCCGGGAAGGCCTCGGCGAAGCGGTCGATCTCTTCCCAGTGAATCGTCGCCCTGCGATTGGCGAGAAGCCCTGCAGCCGCCAACAGCCAGCTTCCGGTATCGAAACCGGCCAGAATGTCGTGCCGCCCTGCCGCCGCGCGCAAGGCGCGGGCGGTTTCGGCGCTGGCGTGTTCAAGAAAGCGATAGCTTGGCATGACGACAAGTAGATCGCCTCGATGGTCAGCCAGCTTTTCATGGGCGGCGACCGAGAGACCGCTTGAGGAGGTGACCGGACCACCATCGAGCGAGAGAAAGCGCCAGTCATAGATCTTGCGGCCGGCAAAGCTGTTGGCGGCGCGCAGGGGCTCGATGGTGTTGGCAAGGCAATGCATCGAAAACGCCTCGAAAAGGAGGACACCGATGCGCTGCGGCGCGGCAGAGGGATCTAGCCAAGTTCGCATGAAATCTTCTAATACTGCATGAAATGGAAACGCAAGATCGCTAGTTTTCCGCCATCCCAGCACTCAGGAAATCCCATGCAGTACGGCCTTTCAGACGAACAGGAAATGATTGCGGAAACCGTCCGCAGTTTCGTTGAAAACGAGATCTATCCCCACGAGGATCTGGTCGAGCGGACCGGCGAGGTTCCGCAGGAGATCGCCGACGAGATCAAACGCAAGACGAAAGAGCTTGGGTTTTACGCCTGCAATTTCCCGGAGTCGGTGGGCGGAGCGGGCCTCAATCACCTCGAGTTCTCGCTCGTTGAGCGCGAGCTTGGCCGCGGCTCTATGGCGCTCACGCATTTCTTTGGCCGTCCGCAGAACATCCTGATGGCCTGTGAGGGCGAGCAGATCGAGCGCTATCTCCTTCCCGCAGTGCGCGGCGAGCGGATGGACGCGCTGGCGATGACCGAGCCGGGCGCGGGATCTGACGTGCGGGGCATGAAATGCTCGGCCCGCCGTGAGGGCGGCGACTGGGTGGTGAATGGCACCAAGCATTTCATCTCGGGCGCCGATCATGCCGATTTCATCATCGTCTTCATCGCCACCGGCGAGGACGATACGCCGAAAGGCCCCAAGAAGCGGATCACCGCCTTCCTCGTTGACCGTGGCACCCCCGGCTTCACCATCCGCCACGGCTATAAGTCGGTGAGCCACCGGGGCTACAAGAACATGATCCTCGAGTTCGACGATTGCCGCCTGCCGGATGCACAGGTTCTGGGCGAGGTCGACGGCGGGTTTGATGTGATGAACACCTGGCTTTATGCCACGCGCATCACCGTTGCCGCCTTCTGTGTCGGCCGTGCACGGCGGGTGTTCGACTATGCCCTGACCTATGCCGCCGAACGCGAGCAGTTTGGCCAGCCGATCGGCAAGTTTCAGGGTGTGAGCTTTCAGATCGCCGACATGATCACCGAGATTGACGCGGCCGACCTTCTGACCCTTGCCGCTGCGAACCGGCTTGATCAGGGCCTGCCGTCGAACCGCGAGATCGCTTCGGCCAAGCTTTATGCGTCGGAGATGCTGGCGCGGGTGACGGATGCCACGCTGCAGATACACGGCGGCATGGGGTTGATGGACGACTATCCCATCGAGCGTTTCTGGCGCGACGCCCGTGTCGAGCGGATTTGGGATGGCACCAGCGAGATTCAGCGGCACATCATCAGCCGCGACCTTTTGCGGGCGCTCGGCGCGTGAACAGGGAAGGCCGAGGGGCCAGCCCCTCGGGCTCCCCGGAGTATTTCCGGCCAAAAGAAATGGCATCATGAGGATATGAATGAGCCGCGATCTTTCGAGACTACTGAGGCCCAAAACCATTGCGATCATCGGCGGCGGGGCCTGGTGCCGGTCTGTTTTGGGGCAGCTGAGGAAGGCTGATTTTCCCGGCAAGATCTGGCTCGTGCATCCAAAGGGCGGCGTGATTGAGGGGCTTCCTGTTCATACCTCTATCGGTGATTTGCCAGAGGCGCCGGATGCCTCCTTTGTTGGGATCAACCGCGACGCGACGATCGACGTTGTTGCCGCGCTTTCGGAGATGGGAGCGGGCGGCGCGGTTTGTTTTGCGTCCGGCTTTGCCGAGGTGGCGGATGGGCATGATCTGAATGCCCGGCTACTTGCCGCGGCGGGAGATATGCCGATCCTTGGCCCCAACTGCTATGGCATGATCAACGCCATCGACGGGGCGCTTCTGTGGCCCGATCAGCACGGGCTCGCGCGGGTTGAGGGCGGGGTAGCGATCCTGACGCAATCTTCCAACATCGCGATCAACCTGACGATGAACCGGCGCGGCCTGCCGATTGCCTATGTGGTGACTTGTGGCAATCAGGCGCAAACGACGCAGGCCGAGATTGCGGCGGGGCTTCTTGATGATCCGCGGGTGACCGCGATTGGCCTTCATATTGAAGGGTTTGGCGATATCGCCCTTTGGCAGACACTGGCACGCAAGGCGCGCGACAAGGGCGTGCCGCTGATCGCCTTGAAGGTTGGTCGGTCGGCCGAGGCGCAATCGGCCACGATTTCGCATACCGCGTCGCTCGCCGGGGGCGATGCCGGGGCACAGGCGCTTTTGGATCGTCTGGGAATTGCGCGGGTGAATGATCTGCCGACCTTCCTCGAGACGTTGAAGCTTCTCCATGCTGTCGGGCCGCTGCCTTCGGGCAAGATCGCCTCGATCAGCTGTTCGGGCGGCGAGGCGAGCCTTGCGGCGGATACGGCGCATGGGCGGGCGCTCGAGTTTCCGCCGCTGAAGCCGGGGCAGAACGATGCCCTCTTTGCAGCACTTGGCCCCAAGGTGGCGCTGGCGAATCCGCTGGATTATCACACCTATATCTGGCGCGACACGCCAGCGATGACGGCGGCGTTTTCCGCCATGATTGACCCTGATCTGGCACTGACCTTCCTGATTGTCGATTTCCCGAGGGCGGACCGCTGCGATCCCGCCGATTGGGAATGCACGATCCAGGCAGCTCTTGGCACGCGGGCCGACACGGGCGGCAATGTCGCTATGGTCGCGACGCTACCCGAGCTGATGCCCGAAGAGGTGGCCGAGCGGCTGATTGCTGGCGGTGTCGTGCCGATGAACGGGCTGACCGAGGCGATTGCGGCGGCGGAGGCGGCGAAGGTTCGGGTGGTGCCTGATCTGGATATTGACCTCGTGGTGCCACCGGCCCCGCGGGACAGCGCGACCTTGACCGAGGCGAGGGCAAAGGCAGAGCTTGCCGGCTTTGGGCTGCCGACGCCGCAGCGTGCGCGCGCCACTAGCGCGGAAGCAGCGGCGGGCGAGGCGGAGAAGATCGGCTTCCCTGTGGTGCTCAAAGGCGAAGGTTTTGCCCACAAGTCCGAGGCGGGCGCCGTTGTCGTCGGGCTTGGATCGGGCGATGCCGTAAAGGCCGCAGCCGAGAAGATGGGCGCGAATTCCTTCCTTGTGGAAGAGATGGTGACCGGCGGCGTGGCCGAGCTTTTGATCGGCGTCGTCAAGGATCCGGCGCATGGATTTGTGCTGACTGTTGGGGCTGGCGGCATCCTCACCGAGATCATGGCCGATAGCGCCTCTTGCCTGATCCCGGCTTCGGACGAGACCCTGAATCAGTGTCTAAACAGTATGAAAGTTGTCAAACTCCTCGATGGGTTCCGTGGCAAACCCGCGGCTGACCGTGCTGCGATCCTCAACGCGATCCATGCGATTCAGGACTATGTGATTGCGAATGCGGGCTCTGTCGAAGAAGTTGAAGTGAACCCATTGATCTGCACCCCCGATACGGCCATCGCGGTCGATGCGCTGATAAGGAGAGCAAAATGACCGATCCGATCAAGACCCGCCGCGAAGGCGCCATCCTCGAGGTGACGCTCGATCGCCCCAAGGCGAACGCCATCGACCTCAAGACCAGCCGCCTGATGGGCGAGGTGTTCCGCGATTTCCGCGATGACGAGAGCTTGCGCGTGGCGATCATCACTGCCGCGGGCGAGAAATTCTTCTGCCCCGGCTGGGATCTGAAGGCCGCTGCCGATGGCGATGCGGTCGATGGCGATTATGGCGTTGGCGGCTTTGGCGGCCTGCAGGAGTTGCGCGGCCTTAACAAGCCGGTGATTGCGGCGGTGAATGGTATCTGCTGCGGCGGGGGGCTTGAGCTGGCGCTTTCTGCCGACATGATCCTTGCCGCCGAGCACGCGACCTTTGCCTTGCCGGAAATCCGGTCGGGCACTGTCGCCGATGCGGCCTCGATCAAGCTGCCCAAGCGGATCCCCTATCATGTGGCGATGGATCTTCTGCTCACAGGCCGCTGGTTTGACGCCGAAGAGGCGCATCGCTGGGGCATCGTCAACCGGATCGTTCCGGCGGGCGATCTGATGGCGCAGGCGTGGGATCTGGCGCGGCTTCTGGAAAGCGGGCCGCCGCTCGTCTATGCGGCGATCAAAGAGATCGTGCGCGACGCCGAGGATTCCAAGTTTCAGGATGCGATGAACCGGATCACCAAGCGGCAGCTGGCGACAGTGGATAGGCTCTATTCCTCGGAGGATCAGCTTGAAGGCGCACGCGCCTTTGCCGAAAAGCGCGATCCTGTCTGGAAGGGCAAATAGGCTAGAGCTTGCGGAAGAGCGCGACCAAGGCGGTGTCTTTGGCGTGATCGCCGGTGGCGTTCTCGCCATAGATGGCCGCTTCGGGCAGAGCAAAATCGGTGATTTGGCCCTGAATAGAGTCTAATTTGGCTTTGAAGCCCGCCTTCTCATAGTGCTTGGCGTTGATCGAGAGGGCGAAGCGCGCACCGGGCGCCGCCACCCTCAGCAGTTCGTCAATCGCCTCGGGGCCGACATGGCCGAGGGTGAAGGTGCCGGAGCTGACAACGCCGTCATAGGTGCCATCCGGCACATCGAGGCGCTGGGTCACATCCCCTTCGAAAAGCCTTCTGTAGAGCCGCTTTTTGCCTGCGACCACGAGCATCTCGGGCGAGATATCCGTCCCGTCGATCGGGCCGATGCCAAGATCGTTGAGGAACTGTGCAACGAGGCCGGTGCCCGCACCGATATCGAGGGTGTTCCCTGCACCGCCGCTCCGCCGATAAAACTCGGCGATCACCGCAGGCATCCTGTAGTCCATGTCTTGGGCGAAGGTCTTGTCATAGGTCTCGGCCCAGGCGGAATAGACGCGCCGGTTGTCGTCGGGCGTTTCGATGGAATAGGCGGCTTCGAGATCGGGGGTGTTTTGGGACATGCCCAGATGCTGCAGGATCGCGGCGGCCTGTCAACTCCCCTTGCATCGCGGCGGGCTGCCAGACATGACTGGGCCATGACAAAGACGCTTCTCTCCATCGGCCACGGCTATTCGGCGCAGGGCCTTGCGGATCGCCTCCTGCCGCAAGGCTGGCGAATCATCGGGACGACTCGTTCGGCGGATAAGGCCGGGGCGCTGCGATCCAAGGGGATCGAGCCGCTGGTCTGGCCCGGCGAAGACCTTGGCCCCGCCATTCGTGAGGCAAGCCATATCCTGACCTCAGTGGCGCCGCAGGAAGGGAAAGACCCTGTTTTAGCCCATGTTAGAGCCGAAATTGCCGCCAATGCCGCGCGGCTCGAGTGGGTCGGATACCTTTCGACGACCGCCGTCTATGGCGACCATAACGGAGGTTGGGTTTCCGAAGGTTCACCCCTCACCCCCGCCACCGAGCGCGGCAAGGCCCGCGTGGCGGCCGAGGCAGAGTGGGCTGCAATCCCCGACCTGCCGCTGCATATCTTCCGCCTTGCGGGCATCTATGGCCCCGGGCGCGGGCCGTTTGCCAAGGTTCGGACCGGAACAGCGCGGCGGATCATCAAAGAGGGGCAGGTGTTCAGCCGGACGCACCTCGAGGATATCGCTCAGGTGCTCGAGGCGTCGATCAACCGCCCAAATCCGGGCGCGGCCTATAACGTCTGCGACGATGACCCCGCGCCGCCGGAGGATGTGATTGCCTATGCGGCCGAGCTACTCGGCGTTCCGATCCCGCCCGCCGAGGATTTCGAAACCGCCGAGATGACTCCGATGGCGCGCAGCTTCTATGCAGAGTCGAAAATGGTCAGCAACGCCCGGATCAAGACCGAGCTGGGCGTGCGCCTGCTCTACCCTAATTACCGCGCCGGATTGGATGCACTTCTGGCCCGAGAATCCGGCGGCTAAGCCAACCAAGCCCCGAAAATATGGTCAGGATGATCAGCGCGACGACAAGGTTCGTCGCATAAAATTCCAGCCGGCCCGCCCATTCAAGGTTGTTCAGGAAATTGTAGGGCAGGCCCGAGGTCACGCTGCCCATCGGGCGATCGTTCATCGGCGCGATGACGCGCTCGACCCAGACCACATAGCCGATGATCGCGAAGGTCAGGATACCGGCCGACCGCAGCGGGCGGCGGAACGAGCGGTGGATGAAGATCGCGTCGATCCATTGGAGGAGCGGCCCGAGGGCGTGCATATAGTATTCGAGCCACCAGCGGCCAAGTTCGCCGTCTGATGTGACCGACAGCGGATCAGCGAAATACAGCCTCCAATACAGGAGAACGACCATCGTGTTCAGGACGGTTGCAACTCCGACAAAGCCCTCCCAGCGGTGATCGACCTTGTTCAGTGAGAAGGCCAGCATCCAGACCGACGAGAACCATGAGGCATAAAGCGCCCAGATCGTCAGGTATCGGAACGGGCCACCGAAGTAGGAGAAATCGGCAAATACGAGGGTGCGGATGCCATAAAAGCTGCACAGCAGGAAAACGATCGTTCGATAGGTTACGATCGCTCTGTGGGTCGGATGATCCATGATAACCTCAGGCGCGTTGGGAGCCTATGCTGGCAATACCCAGAACAGACAATACTTTGGATTCAATATCCTGGGCGTTGAGCCCGGCAACATCATACATCGCCTTGGGCGAGGCTTGGTCAACAAAAATGTCGGGCAAGACCATCGAACGATACTTGAGGCCGGTGTCGAAAACCCCATGCTCCGCCAAAAGCTGGGCCACATGGCTTCCAAAGCCGCCAATCGCGCCTTCTTCGATGGTGATAAGCGCCTCGTGATCGCGGGCAAGGCCGAGGATCATCTCCTCATCCAGCGGCTTGGCAAAACGGGCATCGACGACCGTGGGCGAAATACCCCGCGCGGCCAGCGCTTCGGCCGCAAGCGTGACTTCCTGAAGGCGCGTGCCAAACGAAAGAAGCGCCACGCCCTTGCCCTCGCGGATCATCCGCGCCTTGCCGATCTCGAGCGGCTTTGCGTCCGTGGGGATTTCAACGCCCACGCCTTCGCCACGGGGAAACCGGAAGGCAATCGGGCCGTCGTCGTATTCAGCGGCGGTCACGACCATACGGACCAACTCGGCCTCGTCGGCCGCGGCCATAACCACGAAACCGGGAAGGTTGGCAAGGAAGGCCACATCAAAGCTGCCAGCATGGGTCGCGCCATCGGCACCGACAAGGCCGGCGCGGTCGATGGCAAAGCGAACCGGCAAGCGCTGGATCGCCACGTCATGCACAACCTGATCATAGCCGCGCTGAAGGAAGGTCGAATAAATCGCGCAGAAGGGCCGCATCCCGCCCGCGGCAAGGCCCGCCGAAAAGGTCACGGCGTGCTGCTCGGCGATGCCTACGTCGAAACAGCGGCTTGCGTAGCGCTCCATAAACCGGCTGAGGCCCGTGCCATCGGGCATGGCGGCGGTTACGGCACATATCTTGGGATCCTTGGCGGCAAGGCCCACGAGGGCTTCCGCAAAAACACTCGTATAGCTTGGTGCGTTCGAAGGCGCCTTGGCCTGCTTGCCCGTCACAACATCAAACCGCGCGGTGGCATGACCCTTGTCTTGCGCCCGTTCGGCCGGGGCATAGCCTTTGCCCTTCCGGGTAATCGCGTGGATCAACACCGGCCCATGCGCCCGCGCCTTTACCGTGCGGAGAACGGCCAGAAGCTGATCCATGTCGTGCCCGTCGATGGGGCCGACATAGCTGAAGCCCAGCTCTTCAAAGAGCGTCCCACCCACGGTCATGTGCTTGAGCATGTCCTTGGCGCGCTTGGCGCCTTCGCGGAAGGGCTCGGGCAGAAGGCTCACCGCGCCTTTGGCGGCGGCTTTCAGCTCTTGGAACGGCTCGCCCGCATAAAGCCGCGAGAGATAGGACGACATGGCGCCTACAGGTTCGGCAATCGACATCTCGTTGTCATTGAGAATGACGAAAAGGCGCTTTTTCAGGTGGCCCGCGTTGTTCATGGCCTCGAAGGCCATGCCGCCACTCAGCGCACCGTCACCGATCACGGCAATCGCATCGCCAAGTCCCCCCTCGCACTGGCCGCCCAGATCGCGCGCGGCGGCAAAGCCCAGCGCGGCAGAGATCGAGGTCGAGGAATGGGCGGTGCCGAAGGGATCGTAGACCGACTCGGATCGCTTGGTGAAACCGGAAAGCCCGCCTTCTTGGCGCAAGGTGCGGATACGGTCGCGGCGGCCGGTCAGGATCTTGTGGGGATAGCTCTGGTGGCTCACGTCCCAGATGATCTTGTCTTTCGGCGCGTCGAACACCGCGTGCAGCGCCACGGTCAGCTCGACCACGCCAAGCCCCGCGCCCAGATGCCCGCCGGTTTCCGACACCGCGCTGATCGTCTCGGCGCGCAGCTCACCCGCCAGCTGCACGAGCTGGGCATCCGACAGGGGCTTCATGTCGGCGGGCGATTGGATCTTGTCCAAAAGCGGTGTGGCGGGTCGGTTGCTCATGGGCGGCCTTGTTACCTATCCCGCGCGATAACGAAACGCGCCACGTCCCGCAAGGTTTCCGCGTCGCTGCCATAGTCGGCCAGAGCGTCGCAGGCCTCGGTCACGAGGTCTTTCGCCAGCCGTTTCGCGCCATCGAGACCCAGGTGCGAGATGAAGGTCGCCTTGCCGGCGTTGGCATCCTTGCCGACGGCCTTCCCGACCGCAGAAGCATCGCCTTCGACATCGAGAATATCGTCGGCGATCTGGAAAGCACGGCCCAGCGCATCGCCATAGACCTTGAGCGGACGAAGGTCCGAACGCGCCATGCGCGGCCCTGCCAAAGCCGACCAAGTGATAAGGGCCCCGGTCTTGCCGGATTGCAGCGCCTCGACATCCGCAAGGCTGAGGGGCGTCGCTGCGGTTTCAGCGGCAATATCCATCGCCTGCCCGCCGATCATTCCCCCCACACCCGCGGCCTTGGCAAGGCCCCGTGCCAGATCAAGCCGCGCCTCGGCGCTGCATTCCGTTTCAAGAACCAGCTCGAAGGCGAGGGATTGGAGAGCATCTCCAGCAAGGACTGCTGTGGCCTCGTCCCACTTGCGGTGCACTGTCGGACGGCCACGGCGCAGGTCGTCGTCGTCCATGCATGGTAGGTCATCATGGATCAGCGAATAGGCATGCAGGCATTCTATGGCAGCGGCAGCTGAGATTGCCGCTCCGCCGCCGATCCCGTGGAGCCGCGCAGTTTCCAAAACCAGAAAGCCACGCAGGGATTTGCCGCCTTCGACCGCATAAGACATCGCCCGAGCGACCGGCAAATCAAACTCGGCCAGCGCCGCTTTGACATAGGCATCAACAGCCAGTGCTGTTTGTGCCAGCGCTTGATCGAGTGGCAGAGGCCTTGCAGCCAACATGATTCTTATCCCGCGTCGAGGGGCGCGGTTCCGCTTGGTGCGCCATCGGCGCCGAAGGTGATCTTGGCGACCTTCTCTTCCGCCTCTTTCAGCTTGGCCTCGCAGCGCGCCTTGAGCTTGGCGCCACGCTCGTAAAGGGCGATCGACTCGTCAAGCGCGACCTCGCCGCGTTCGAGCCGCGCGACAACGGCCTCAAGCTCTTTGATGGCCTGTTCGAAGGAAAGCTGTTCAACCGGGGTGTCCGTCATGCGGCGCGCTCCTGAAGTGTTTTGACATGTGCGGCCGCGCTATCGGCCAGAGCTTCGAGATCATAACCCCCTTCGAGGGCAGATACCACGCGCCCCTCGCAAACTTGATCGGCGATATCGCAGATGCGGCCCGTGACCCATGCGAAATCGGCTGTCTCGAGGCAGATGTTGGCCAAGGGATCGGCGCGATGGGCATCGAATCCGGCGGAGACGAGAATCAGATCGGGCTTGAAGGCGCGGAGGCGCGGAAAGACTTGCGCCTCATAGATCTCGCGGAATTCCTTGGATCGGGTGCCAGCCTTCAGCGCGATGTTGATCACATTGTCATGCTCGCCCGTGTCCGAAGGATCGCCGGTGCCGGGATAGAGCGGCATCTCGTGCGACGAGATGAACAGAACGCGCGGGTCATCCTGCAAAAGGTCTTGCGTGCCGTTGCCGTGGTGCACATCGAAATCGACCACAGCGACCCGCTTGAGCCCGTGGTGATCCAGCGCGTGTTTGGCCCCGATCGCGATATTGCCGAAAAGGCAAAAGCCCATCGGCGTTTCGCGCTCGGCATGGTGCCCCGGCGGGCGGATGGCGGCGAACGCATTTCCAACAGTCCCGCCCAAAACCAGATCGACTGCTTTGACCACAGCGCCAGCCCCGCGAAAGGCGGCGGCGAGCGAGCCGGGCGACATGAAGGTGTCGGGATCCAGCGTCACGATATTCCTCTCGGGGGCCTCGGCGCGAATGCTGTCCAGATGGGCCTTGGGATGCGCCCGCAGGATATCGGCATCGGCCGCCAGTGGGGCGGAATACCGCTCAAGCGGGATGCCTTCGAGGGCGCCAAGCACAGCATCAAGCCGCGCCACCTGTTCCGCGTGGCCGGGTGGCGTGATATGGCCGAGACAATCGGGGTGTGTGATCAATGCGGTTGCCATGGCGCATTGGAACAGAAATCCTGAAGTAATCACAAGCGGGGACTTCATGCGCGCGGCCTTGTTCATTCTGTTTTCCCTTCTCGGGGCGGGCGCTTTGGCGCAGGAGGATGGCCCTGTTACCAGCCTTGCCCTCGACCTGAACGGCGACGGGCTTGTCGAAGGTTTTGCCCTGCTGATTTCGGAAACCGGCGAGGCCGATCTTCAAATCAGCAAGACCGGCGGCAATGATATCTATGCCGTGGGCCTGGGCAGCACCGGGCCGGGCGCCGACCAGCCAGAGCTTGCCATTCGCGGTGATGGCCAGATCACCATCACCTCGCACCACGATGCCGAAGGGCCTATCCGCTGGACCGAGATCCTGACGCTTGGGTTTCCTGACGGAAGCTATCGGATCACCGGCTACAGCTATGTCTGGTGGAGCGAGAGCGACCTTGAGTCTTTCGGCTTTTGCGAGCTCGACCTTCGCGCCGGAACGGGCACGATCCAGCAGAATGGCCAGCCTGTCTTCGAGCTTCTGATCGAAATCCCCGCCCTGCCGGCAACGATGTGGGCCACGACCGAAAAGGTCATGCCGATCGACTGCCCCTAGGACAGATCGGGCGCCAGCATATATCCCGCGCCGCGCACCGTTTGCAGATAGCGGGGCTGACGCGGATCATCCTCGATCTTGCGGCGCAGGCGGGTGATCTGAACATCGACGGCGCGCTCCTGAGTCTGCGCGCCCGAATGGCTCAGATCAGCCACCAGTTGGGCGCGGCTCACCGGCTCTGACAAACGCGCGACAAAGATCTTCATCAGCTGGCTTTCGGTCGAGGTCAGGCGCACAAGCTCATCGCCGCGCCACATCTCGCCCCGCTCGATATCATAGCGCACCGCGCCCAGATGGACCACCTTCGGGCGCACGATGGCCGGTTCCGCCGCAGGGCTTCGGCGCAGGATGGCCGCGATCCGCAGGAGAAGCTCTTTTGGCTCAAAGGGTTTGCCCAGATAGTCGTCGGCCCCTGCCTCGAGGCCAGCGATACGATCCGAGGTCTCGGCCCGCGCAGTCAGAAGGAGGATCGGAGTAGTGATCCGCTGCCGAAGATCGCGGCAGAGCGAAATCCCGTCTTCGCCCGGCATCATTACATCCAAAACGATCAGATCAAATTCGAGTCCCGAAAGAATGCGCCGCGCGTGTTCGGCGTCGCGGGCAGAGGTTACGAGAAAGCCGCTCTTGATCAGGAACTGCTGCAAAAGGCCACGGATGCGCTCGTCGTCGTCGACGATCAGGATGTGGCTCTGGTCGGAGGTCATGCGCCACGATCCTTGAGCGTGTCGAAGTGGCGGCGCAGATCCTGATCCATCATCGCCTCGAGCACCTGTCGGAATCCCGCCACGGCCACTGGCCCCGCCGCGCGATAGGCGGCGCGCATCCTGTCACGCTGGGCATCAGACAGGGAGCGCTCCAATTCGGCGCCCTTGACGGTCAGGTGCAGGTGCCGCTCGCGCTTGTCCTCTTTGCCGATCCGGCTTTCGACCAAACCATCCTCGATCAGCGTCCGCAGCACGCGGTTGAGCGATTGCTTGGTCACCCCGAGGATCGACAGAAGATTGTTCACGGTCGTGCCGGGGCTGCGGTGGATAAAGTGGATCGCCCGGTGGTGCGCGCGGCCATATTCCATGTCGGCCAGAATCCGGTCAGGATCGGCTGTAAACCCCCGATAGGCAAAGAACATCGCCTCGATGCCTTTCCTAAGCTGCTCGTCCGTCAGGAAAAGAAGGGACTGGCCGCTTTGGCTCATCGGATTATCAGGCATTGAAACTCCTCCGTCTTGCCGCGAGGATAAGTCAGCCTTGTTGACATTCCAAGACTCAACTGTTAGCGAATTCGGGAAATCGCGCAATATTATGTCCGTTATGGACCTAATTGCGTAACAAATGGAAATTTGAAAGGGATTGAAATGGCTGGTTCCTACGCCGACCGCGACGGCAAGATCTGGATGGATGGCAAGCTGATCGATTGGCGCGATGCCAATGTCCACATCCTCACCCACGCGCTGCACTATGCCTCCTCGGTGTTCGAGGGCGAGCGCTGCTATGAAGGCAAGGTCTTCAAGAGCCGCCAGCATTCCGAGCGCCTGCTCAAGTCGGGCGAGCTGATGGACATGGCGATCCCCTATACCGTGGATGAGATCGAAGCCGCCAAGCGCGCTGTTCTCGATGCCAACGGCCTGACCAACGCCTACCTTCGCGTTGTCGCCTTCCGTGGCGCGGGCGAAGATATGGGCGTCTCGGCCCGCCGCAACCCGATCCGTATGGCCGTGACCGCCTGGGAATGGGGCAGCTATTACGGCGATGCCAAGATGAAGGGCGCCAAGCTCGACGTTGCCAAATGGAAGCGCCCGAGCCCCGAGACGATCCCGACCGCCGCCAAGGCCGCAGGCCTCTATATGATCTGCACCATGTCCAAGCACGCCGCCGAGGCCAAAGGTTGCTCGGATGCGATGTTCTTTGATTATCGCGGCTATGTGGCCGAGGCGACCGGCGCCAATATCTTCTTCGTCAAGGATGGCGAGGTGCACACACCGCTGCCCGACGCGATCCTCAACGGCCTGACCCGCCAGACCGTCATCCAGATGCTGCGCGACCGTCAGATCAAGGTGCACGAGCGGCACATCCTGCCGTCGGAACTCGACAGCTTCGAGCAGTGCTTCCTCACCGGCTCGGCCGCCGAGGTCACTCCGGTCGGCCAGATCGGTGATTGGAAATTCGAGGTCGGCGCGCTGACCCGCGAAACGGCGGAAGCCTACGACAAGCTGGTTCGCAGCTGATTTCGCCTTGTTAGAGACTGATATAGGCCGGGCATTGCCCGGCCTTTTCTATCCATTGGGGCTCATCGCCTTGCGCTGTTTGGCGCGTTCGAGCCCGAGATAGTGCTCGCGCAGAATGATGATCACGCCGGCCGATATGATGATCGCAGCGCCAATCAGCATCACCGATGTCGGCACCTCGCCAAAGACAAAGAAGCCCACGCCAATCGCCAAGATCATCGAGGTATATTCAAACGGCGCGATGACGCTCGCATCGGCCAGTCGATAGCTCGATGTCAGAAGGATCTGGCCCACCCCGCCCAGAAGCCCCGCGATGATCAGGAAGATCGCCTCGCGCGGCGCAGGGATGACCCAACCCCAGAAGATCGTGATCGTCGACAGCGCCGATGCCGTGACCGAAAACCAGAACACGATCGTTGCCGTGCTTTCGGTGGCGACCAGTTTGCGCACAAAGACCTGAGCCAGCGACGCAAAGAACGCCGCACCGAGGACGACCATCGCCCCAAGCGCCTCGCGGGCATCGGCACCTGTCGTGCCGACCGTCAGGCGCGGCGACAGGACGATCAAGACCCCCGCCATTCCCAACGCGACAGCACCAAGGCGGTAGACACCCACCTTTTCGTTGAGAAACATCGCCGCGAAAATGACGACGAGAAGCGGCGAGGCATAGCCGATCGCGGTGACCTCGGGCAGCGGCAAAAGGCCAAGGCCGGCAAAGCCAAGGCCCATCGAGGTCGTCCCGATGAGGCCGCGCCAGAAATGGCCCAAAGGATTGCTCGTCCGAACCCCGAGGTGCAATTCGCGCCGCATCGCCAGCCAGATCACGATGACCGGAATGGCAAAGAAAGACCGGAAGAACACGGCCTCACCCGGCGGCACATGACCGGCGGTCGCCTTGATGAGGCTGGCCATGCCCACGAAAACGCAGACAGAGGCAACTTTCAGAAGGATGCCGCGAAGGGGATGCATGGGGTCTCCGGGGTTTCGGACACCCTAGGGCCTTGGCGCGGCAAGGAAAAGCGCGATCAGGCGGTTTGGCCACGCTCGATTCGCAGATATTCCTTCACGACCTTGCCAGTCCGCGGCGCGTGGGCCTTCTGAAACCACGGGTTCTCATGTTCCGCCCTTGCCTCGCGGCGGGCGATGCCGACGAACTGTTTAACGCGGTCGCCGCTGTCGTAATCGTGCGGCTTGTCGATGATGTGACGCTCCATGGCTTTCCTCCATCATTGGAAGGCCAGTCTAGCACGGCTTCACGCCCCGTCAGTGCCCTTAGCGGATTGCAAGCGGATTGCCGCCCATTCTGCAGCATTGGAAACCGCCGGGTCAGGATCGCTGCGAAGCGACAAAACAGTCTCTAGAAAGGCCAGATCGCCACTATTCCCGATTGCGTAGAGGACATTCCTCACAAACCGGTTGCGCCCGATCCGCTTGATCGGGCTGCCCGAGAACAAGGCCCTGAAACCCGCATCATCCAGCCGCGCAAGATCGGAAAGGTGCGGCTCGAGCAGCTCTTCCCGCGCGGCATAACGAATCTCGCGCGCGGCAACGGCAAACTTGTTCCACGGGCAGGCGGCGAGGCAATCGTCGCAGCCGTAGATCCGGTTGCCGAGTAGTGGCCGCAAGGCGGGATCCACGGGGCCGTGGTGTTCGATGGTCAGATAGGAAATGCAGCGCCGCGCGTCGATCTGATAGGGCGCGGGGAAGGCATTGGTCGGGCAGGCATCAAGGCAGGAGGTGCAAGTGCCACAATGGCTGATTTCGGCCTTGTCAGGCTCTAGTTCGAGGGTCGTGAAGATCGCGCCGAGGAAGAACCAGCTGCCAAGCTCGCGCCCCAGAAGGTTGGTATGCTTGCCCTGCCAGCCAAGGCCTGCCGCCTGCCCCAGCGGCTTTTCCATCACCGGGGCGGTATCGACGAAGACCTTGATCTGCGCCCCCGGCGCCTGCTCGATCAACCAACGCCCCACCGTCTTGAGCCGCTTCTTGACGATATCGTGGTAATCACGGTTGCGCGCATAGACGGAAATCGCCCCCCGGTCGGGCCGACCGACGATCTCCATCGGGTCTTGGTCGGGCGTATAGGCCTCGGCCAACATGATGACCGACCGCGCCTCGGGCCAAAGCGCCGCCGGATCGCCGCGCCAGTTCAACCGCTCGGCCATCCAGCCCATCTGCCCGTGCCGTCCTTCGGCAACAAACCTCGCCAAGCGCTCTTTCGCTTCGGGGATCGCATCTGGCCGACAGACCCCCATCGCGGAAAAGCCGGCCTCGAGAGCAAAGGCGCGGATCGCCTCTTTCACCGGATCAGCCCCGAGGGCCGGAGCGGATCAGAAATCCAGATCGGCATAATGCGCCGGCGGGCGGAGGCCGGAGATCTGATCGGCAAGGATCGAACGGAACGCGGGGCGCGACTTGATCTTGGCGTACCAGTCCTTGACCACCTCGGAACGGTTCCAGTCGACGTCCGAGATATAATCGAGGCACGAGAGGTGCGCAGCGGCGGCGAAATCGGCCAGCGTCATCTCGTTGCCAGCTAGCCAGCGCCGCTTGTCGAGAATCCACGCCATATAGTCGAGGTGGAACTTGATCGCCTTGGCGCCCGCCTTGACGTTGGCGCTGTCGGGATAGCCGTTGCCCTTGATCTTGCGGAACACCCGCTCGCCAAGAAGCTTGGTCGTGACCTCTTCGTTGAACTTGCCATCAAACCAGGCCACCAGCCGCCGCACCTCATAGCGCCCTTCGGGGTCGCGCGGCATCAGGGGAGGGGTCGGGTGGGTTTCCTCGAGGTATTCACAGATCGCCTGACTCTCCGACATCATCAGACTGCCGTGCTTGAGAACCGGGATCATGCCCGCCGGATTGCGGCGAAGAAATTCGGGCGACTGCTCCCAATACCGTTCCTCGACCAGCTCGACCTCGATCTTCTTCTCGGCAAGGCAAAGCCGCACTTTGCGGGAAAACGGGGAAAGGGGATAATGATACAGTCGGTTCATTGCAAATCAGCCTGTGGGGTTAGTCCTCAATGCCGCATGGGCAGGCGCGGATCAATCCTCTGCCGCAATTTCAAAGCAGGCGGCGCGGCCATCTGCTTCGATCGTGGCGGCGCCGTCGAGGATCTTGCTGGCCTGTGAGCGGACAAAGCTCGACGGGTTCGAGGCGGACCGGTTTTTGGGGTCCGGCAGGATCGCGGCAAGGCGGGCGGCCTGCGTGGGTGAAAGGTCGGCCGATGAAACGCCGAAATAATGCCGAGCGGCGGCCTCGATGCCAAAGACACCTTCGCCAAACTCGACCACGTTGAGATAGACCTCGAGTATGCGCCGCTTGGTCCAGACCGCCTCGACCAATGGCGTGAGAAGCGCCTCGGCCGCCTTGCGGGTCCAGCTGCGGCCCTGCCAAAGATAGACGTTCTTGACCGTCTGCTGGCTGATCGTCGAAGCGCCACGCCGCTTGCCCTGATCGAGCGCCTTGCGGATCTCGGCCACGTCGAGCCCCCAGTGCAGGCAGAAATTCGCGTCTTCCGCCGCCACCACCGAACGGGCAGCCGCGGGCGCGATATTTTCTATAGCCATCCAGTCGTGTTCGATTGCGCCGAGGCGGATGCGTTCGGCCAGCATATAGGGGGTCCGCACCGGATTGAGGATCGCGAAGACCACAACCATGAAGGCGACAAAGCCCAGAATGCCAAGCGCACCCCGCTTCGCCCAAGGCAAGACCTGCCCGCGCCAGTCGATACGGCGATACCAGACCGGCTTGGGCACAGGTTTCTTCGCCTTCTTCGAGGCTGGTTTTCTCTTGCGAGCGGGTTTGGGATCGGTGGCCATGCGCGCCTCTATAGTGCTTCGCCCTCAAGCCGCAAACCCCATTCAAGAAAAGCAAACGGCGGCCCCGAAGTGCCGCCGCTAATTTCCTTGATCACGCCGCCTATTCGGCCGGCATCGCCTTTTCCTCGATCGCCAGAGGATGCGGCAGGTGCACCAGCATCTCTTTGGGGCAGATCTGGATGAAGTTGCCGCGCTCGCTCTCCCAGTGCTGAAGGATATCGGCGGCCTTGCGGCTTCCGGTTTCCTTGGCGTGGCGTTCGATCAGGGCATAAAGCTGATCGTGCCAGTGATCGACCGTCACCGCGCAGGTCACGAGGCTTTCCATATTGATGAGCGGTGCGCAGGTGCCGTCGGGATCATAAACATAGGCCATGCCACCGGTCATGCCCGCGCCAAAGTTGGCGCCGATCTGGCCGAGGATCACGGCAACGCCGCCGGTCGTATATTCGCAGCCGTTCGAACCACAGCCTTCGACCACCACCTTCGCACCCGAGTTGCGGACGGCAAAGCGCTCGCCCGCACGGCCCGCGGCGAAAAGATAACCGTCGGTCGCGCCATAGAGCACGGTATTGCCGATGATCGTGTTGTCGGCGGCCACAAGCGGGCTCGACATCTGCGGGCGCACGACGATGGTGCCGCCGGAAAGGCCTTTGCCAACATAATCGTTGGCATCTCCCGCCACCTCGATCTTGAGGCCCGGCGCGGCGAAGGCACCCAGCGACTGGCCCGCCGAGCCACGCAGCTTGACCGTCAGGTGATCGGGCTGGAGCGCATTACGCATTCCGAATTTCTTGACGATATGGCTCGAGGTCCGCGTGCCGATGGTGCGGAGCGTGTTTTGCACCGCATATTCAAGCTGCATCTTCTCGCCATCGTTGAGGAAGCGCGCCGCATCCTTGACGATCTCGGCGTCGAGCGTATCGGGAACCTCGTTGCGCGGTTTGTTGCGGTCGTACTTGATCTTGTCGGCCCCATCGACAGTGATGAGGAGCGGGTTGAGATCGAGATCGTCCAAGTGGGCCGAACCACGGCTGACCTGTGTGAGAAGGTCGGCGCGGCCAATGACCTCGTCGAGCGACCGTGCCCCGATCGAGGCGAGGATTTCGCGAACCTCGGTGGCGTAGAAGGTGATGAGGTTGACAACCTTGTCGGCCGATCCGGTGAACTTGGCGCGCAGACGTTCGTCTTGCGTGCAGACACCCACGGGGCAGGTGTTGGACTGGCACTGGCGCACCATGATGCAGCCCATGGCAATCAGCGCGGCGGTGCCAATGCCATATTCCTCGGCACCCATCATCGCTGCCATGACGATATCGCGCCCGGTCCGCAGGCCGCCATCGGTGCGAAGGGTCACACGGCCCCGAAGGTTGTTCATTGCCAGAACCTGATGCGCCTCGGTGAGGCCCATCTCCCACGGGAGGCCCGCGTATTTGATCGAGGTCGCGGGCGAAGCGCCGGTGCCGCCGTTATGGCCCGAGATCAGGATCGTGTCGGCCTTGGCCTTGGCAACGCCGGCGGCAATCGTGCCGACGCCCGACGAGGCGACAAGCTTGACCGTCACCTTGCAGCGCGGGTTGATCTGCTTGAGATCGTAGATCAGCTGCGCGAGGTCTTCGATCGAATAGATATCGTGATGCGGCGGCGGCGAGATCAGGGTCACGCCCTTGGTCGAATGCCGCAGACGCGCGATCAACTCGGTAACCTTCATCCCCGGAAGCTGGCCGCCCTCACCGGGCTTGGCCCCTTGGGCGACCTTGATCTCAAGCTCTTCACAAGCGTTGAGGTATTCGGCGGTCACGCCGAACCGGCCCGAGGCGACCTGCTTGATCTTGGCGCAGGGATTATCGCCATTGGGCAACGGATGCGCGTGCGCCGGATCCTCGCCGCCTTCGCCGCTGTCGGACTTGGCGCCGATGCGGTTCATCGCGATGTTGAGGGTCATGTGCGCCTCGGGCGACAGCGCGCCGAGGCTCATGCCGGGCGTGACAAACCGCTTGCGGATCGAGGTGATGCTTTCCACCTCTTCGAGCGGCACGGCATTGCCCAAGGGCTTGATCGCCAGAAGATCGCGAAGGTGGATCGGCGGGTTGTTCTGCATCGCCTTGGAATACTGTTTCCAAAGCTCGAACGAGGCGCGATCACAAGCCGATTGCAGAAGGTGCATGGTCTGCGCTTCCCAAGCGTGCTTTTCGCCCGTGCGGCGCGCCTTGTAAAAGCCGCCGATGGGAAGAACGTCCTGCTGGCCGAGCCAGCCCTTGGCGTGGATCTGCTCGAGCTTGCGCTGGATGCCGTGCAGGCCGATCCCAGAGATGCGCGACTGCATTCCGGGGAAGTATTCCGCCACCATCGCACGGCTGAGGCCCACGGCCTCGAAATTCAGGCCGCCACGATAGGACGACAGAACCGAGATTCCCATCTTCGACATGATCTTGAGAAGGCCCGCGTCGATGGCATCGCGATAGCGGCGGACGGCATCAGTCAGCGATCCGTCGATCAGGCCGCGGTTGATGCGGTCGGCAATCGAATCCTGCGCGAGATAGGCGTTCACCGTCGTCGCGCCACAGCCGATCAGCACGGCGAAATAATGCGGGTCGATGCACTCGGCCGAACGCACGTTGAGCGAGGTAAAGGTCCGCAGGCCCTTACGGGTAAGCCAGCTATGCACCGCGCTCGTGGCAAGGATCATCGGCATTCCGATCTTGCCCTCGCCCTGCTTCTCGTCGGTCAGGACAAGATGGCCTGCCCCCGAACGCACGGCATCCTCGGCTTCGGCGCGAATACGCTCGAGCCCCTGATGCAAGGCCTCCTGATCGTGGCCCGCCTCGATGGTGCAGTCGATGACCGTGACCAGCGAGCCAAACTGGCGCACCATCTCGTCAAACTCGGCGTTGGCGATGAACGGGCTTTCCAGAACGAGGATTTCGGTCTGGCTCGAATCCTCGTCGAGCACGTTCTTGAGGTTGCCGAAGCGGGTCTTGAGGCTCATCACCCGGCTCTCACGAAGCGAGTCGATCGGCGGGTTGGTGACCTGGCTGAAGTTTTGCCGGAAGAAGTGGCTCAGCGGGCGATACTGGCCCGACAGAACCGCAGGCGGGGTATCGTCGCCCATCGAGGCGATCATTTCCTTGCCGTCTTCGGCCATCGGCGCGAGCACTTGTTCAAGCTCTTCGATGCTATAGCCCGCCGCGATCTGGCGTTTGCGCAGTTCACCGGCCGCAAAAAGCGCCTTCTCCGGCACATCGCGCATGAGCGCATTGAGATCGACAACCTTCTCGACCCAATCGCCAAAGGGCTGGGCAGCGGCAAGTTTGTTCTTGATCTCGGTGTCGCGGTAGAGGCGACCATCTTTCATATCGACGGCGATCATCTGGCCGGGGCCAAGCGCGCCTTTTTCGATCACGGTGGCTTCATTCACCGGAACCATGCCCGCCTCGGAGCCCGCGATCAGCAGGCCTTCGCCAGTCACCACATAGCGCATCGGGCGCAGGCCGTTGCGGTCAAGCCCGCCACAGACCCAGCGACCATCGGTCATGGCAAGGGCGGCAGGGCCGTCCCACGGCTCCATCACGGCGTTGCAATAGGAATACATATCCTGCCAAGCCTGCGGCATCTCGACCGCCTGCTTGGACCACGCCTCGGGGACCATCATCGTTTTCGCCATCGGCGCCGAGCGGCCCGCGCGGACGAGCACCTCGAACACGGTATCCAGCGCGCCTGAGTCGGAGGTGCCGGCGGGAATGATCGGTTTGATGTCCTCGGCCATCTCGCCAAAGGTGCTCGAGGCCATGCGGATCTCGTGGCTCCGCATCCAGTTGACGTTGCCCTTGAGCGTGTTGATCTCGCCGTTGTGGGCCAGCATCCGGAAAGGCTGCGCCAGCGCCCATTGCGGGAAGGTGTTGGTCGAATAGCGCTGGTGATAAATCGCGAAGGCGCTTTCGAAACGCGGATCAAGAAGATCGGGATAAAACTCGGCCACCTGTTCGGCCAACATCATCCCCTTGTAGATGATCGACCGGCAGCTCAGCGAGCAGAAGTAGAGGCTGGTGATCTGCGCCGCGATGGCGGCTTTCTCGATCCGGCGGCGGATGATGTAGAGCTCGCGCTCGAACTGGTCGGCGTCGATGTCCTTTTCACAACGGATCAGGATCTGCTCGATTTCGGGGCGGGTCGCGTTTGCCTTTTCGCCAAGGCAATCGGTGCTCACCGGAACGTGGCGCCAGCCATAGATATAGTGGCCCATCCGCAGGACTTCGGATTCGACGATCGTCCGGCAGCGTTCTTGCGCGCCGAAATCGGTGCGCGGCAGGAAGACCTGACCAACGGCGATCAGCTTCTTCGCATCCGGCTCGTGGCCGGTGCGGCGGACTTGGTCGTAAAAGAATGGAACCGGGATCTGGACGTGAATGCCCGCGCCGTCGCCCGTCTTGCCATCGGCATCAACCGCGCCACGGTGCCAAACCGCCTTCAGCGCGGCGATGCCCTTTTCGACAACCCCACGCGAGGCTTTGCCGTCGATCGAGACAACAAGGCCCACGCCGCAGGACGAGTGCTCGTCCTCTTCGCGCCAGAGGCCGTTCTCGTTCATCCATTTGCGCTTGCACTCTTCGGCTTCAACCCAGGCCTGATCATAGATGGTCATGGTGATCTCCTTGTTTCGGGCGTTTGCCCGTCGGTCGTGAAGGTCGCCCCCTCGGGCGGCCCGGGTTATTCGGCGGCAACGCTCGCGGTTTGCGCGAGATAGCCAAGGATCGCTGTTGCGGCGTCGCGGCCATCGCGGATCGCCCAGACGACGAGCGAGGCGCCGCGGACGATATCGCCCGCCGCAAAAACACCATCGAGGCTGGTCTGGCCGGTCGCGGCCACGGCGCGGACGGTGCCCCAGCGGGTCACGTCGAGGCCCTCGACACCCCAAAGCTTGGCCAGGTCTTCCGGCTCGAAGCCCAGCGCCTTGATGACGAGATCGGCCCTCTCGACATAGTCGGAGCCTTCGATCACCTCGGGGCTTTGGCGACCAGTCGCATCGGGCGCACCAAGGCGCATCTTTTGCACCTTCACGCCGCTCACCGGATCGCCTTCGAAGCCGACGGGGGCGGAGAGCCAGACGAATTCGACACCCTCTTCCTCGGCATTGGCGACCTCACGCTGCGAGCCGGGCATATTGGCGCGGTCGCGGCGGTAGAGGCATTTAACGCTGGTCGCCCCTTGACGGATCGCGGTGCGGACACAGTCCATCGCCGTATCGCCGCCGCCAATGACGACAACGCTCTTGCCCTCGGCATTCAGTTCGCCGCTATCGTATTCGGCCACTTCGTCGCCAAAGCTCTTGCGGTTGGAGGCGGTGAGATAGTCGATCGCGCGAACGATGCCGGCGGCACCAGCACCCTCACCTTCCAATTCGCGGGTCTTGTAGACGCCAGTGGCGATGAGCACGGCGTCATGCTTGCCGCGGATCGCGTCAAAGGTCAGATCCTCGCCAACGGCACAGTTCAGGACAAACTCGACCCCACCTTTGGCAAGCTGATCGATACGGGCCATGACCGTATCTTTCTCGAGCTTGAAGCCCGGAATGCCATAGGTCAGGAGGCCGCCCGCGCGGTCATACCGGTCATAGACCGTGACCTGAACGCCCTCGCGGCGCAGCGCATCGGCGGCAGCAAGGCCGGCGGGGCCGGCGCCGATGATGCCAACGCTTTCGGTGCGCTCGGTGCGCGGCGTAATCGGCTTGACCCAGCCCTCGGCCCAAGCCGTGTCGGTCAGATAGCGCTCGACCGAGCCGATGGTCACGGTGCCATGGCCGGATTGCTCGATCACGCAGTTGCCTTCGCAAAGGCGATCCTGCGGGCAGATGCGGCCGCAGATCTCGGGGAAGGTATTCGTGGCCTGGCTGATCTCATAGGCCTCTTGCAGACGGCCCTCGGCCGTCAGGCGGAGCCAGTCGGGGATGTTGTTGTGCAGGGGGCAATGCGCCTGACAGTAGGGCACGCCACATTGGCTACAGCGGCTGGCCTGTTCGGCAGCCTTCTCGCGCGCGTAGTCGGCATAGATCTCGTCGAAATCCTTGCGGCGATCATCGGCTGTCCGCTTGGCGGGCATATCCCGATCCACCGTCACAAACTTGAGCATCTTCTGAGTTGCCATCTGCAAGCCTCCGCATTCCTCGGAGCGCCTGAATATGATGGACCTTGGAAAATGAAAAGTCAGTCTTACTGACCTAAATGCCAGAAAATATCATCTCTTTTGTCGCAGGTAGCGATTCATCGCTATATATATGTAACCATTACTTACCTATATATCACCTACGCAAGCCAAAGCCCCAAAATCGCGGCGCTCCCCACGATGATTCGCCACCAGCCAAACAGCGCGTATCCATTGCGGCTGACGTAACCGAGGAGCCATTTCACGACGAGCACGGCAGCAGTGAAAGCGACGACAAAGCCCACCGCGATCTCGCCCATGGCACTGGCATCGAGGACATCGCGGTTCTTGTAGAGATCATAAGCGAAGGCCCCGGCCATCGTCGGCATCGACAGGAAAAACGAGAACTCCGCCGCCGCCCGCTTGGAGGCGCCGAGCATCATCGCACCAACGATAGTCGCGCCCGAACGGCTCACTCCGGGGATCATGGCGAGGCATTGGATAAAGCCGATGGCGAGCGATGTCTTGACCGGCAGGCGCATTGCATCGTCGTGATGCGGCGCGGGGGCGATACGGTCGACAACCAGCAGAACCACACCGCCAAGCACCAGCATGATCGCGATGAGCATCGGCGTCTCGAACAGCACATCCTTGATGAAATCATGCGCCAGAACGCCGATCACCACGGCGGGCGCAAAAGCGATCAGAACAGAGGCGATAAACCGCCGCGCCGCGGGATCAGATGGTGCATCGCGCAAGACGCCGATCAGCTTGCCAGCATAGATCGACAGGATCGCCAGCACGGCCCCAAGCTGGATCACCACCTCGAAGGTCTTGCCCGCGCTCTCGAAACCAAGGAAATGGCCAGCCAGCAGCAGGTGACCGGTCGATGAGACCGGAATGAATTCGGTCAGGCCTTCGATCAGCCCGAGAAGGGCGGCGATCAGGGTGCTGTTGTCCATCGTGATCGCCCCTATGTCCGGCTATCAGGCCTTGAGGTTCTTGGCCGAGGCCTTGATCTCGGAATACTGGCCCGACGGGCGGAACCGCCAGAGATAATCGGGCAGAACAGCGCCAATCGCACGCGGTTCGATACCCAATTCCTTGAGGCCCGGAACGCCCTCATGCGCCACGTTGTCGACCCTCAGATCCTTGATCTGGTCGGCCGTGATCAGTGCGGGGATGATCCCGAGCGTGAGGAAGTTGGCGATACCAAGCCCGAAGGCCAGCGCCCGCGCCGCAAACCACGGCAGGTTGACGATCAGGCGGCGGCGGCGGATCACGCCGAGCATCACGGTCATCATCTCGCGGAAGGAAAGGACATCGGGGCCGCCAAGCTCGTAGACTCCCGGTTTGGCCTTGCCGAGCACTCCGGCGACCGCAGCCTGCGCCACATCGTCGATATAGACCGGCTGGAATTTCGTGTCGGCGCCGACGATCGGCAGGACCGGACCGCTCCAGATCGCCATGGTGGCGAAGCGGTTGAAGAAGTTGTCCTCGATGCCAAAGATCACCGACGGGCGCAGGATCATCGCCTTCGGGAAATGCGCCAGAATGCCGGCTTCGCCTGCGGCTTTGGTCTTGCTGTAGTCGCTCTCGGCCTCGGCATTGGCACCGATCGACGAGATGTGGACCAGTTGCCCAACGCCCTGTTCGGCCGCGATCCGGGCAATGCGGGTCGCGCCTTCGGCCTGAACGGCCGAGAAATTGTTGCGCCCACCCTTGCTGAAGGTGCCAACGCAGTTGACCGCCGCATCTGCGCCCTGCATCGCCGCCGCCACCGAAGCGTCATCGCGGATATTGCAGAACACAGGCTCGACCTGCCCGACCACGCCGTAAGGTTTCACATGAAGCGCCTCGTTCGGATTGCGAACGGCAACGCGCACGCGCCAGCCCTCTTTCGCCATGCGCCGCGCGATATAGCGCCCAACAAAACCGGATCCGCCGAAGATGGTAACAAGCTTGGACATAGTCGCCTCACGTTCAATATGGCTTCGGGTTTACCCCTCGCGCCCCTGCCAGACAAGGCGCATTTCCCCCGCCCGCGCAGACAATGCATTGACCGGCAAGGAATCGCGTTGACAGTCTCGTGAAGCGCCCTTAAACGCCGCTCTCACGACACCTGCCCAGGTGGCGGAATTGGTAGACGCGCTGGTTTCAGGTACCAGTGACTTAACGGTCGTGGAGGTTCGAGTCCTCTCCTGGGCACCATTTCCCC
>CAKZOU010000029.1 GCA_937138255.1 uncultured Paracoccaceae bacterium | reverse complement strand
TTGTCATTTTCGATATCGGCTTCGGCAAGAATGCCGATCAAGATCCTGCCCGACCAAGCCTCGCCACCGCTTGAGATATCTCGAAAGGTCCTGGCCTTTCCTCAGTGCAAGCCGAGGCTACCCCTCGCCGATCTGCCGGACGATCGAGGCCAGTTTTTGGAGCTGGCTGGCGAGTGGGCTCGTGCGTCGCCAAACCATTCCGACTGTGCGCCGCGGCTCGGGACCGGCGAAATGCGATACGGCAACGGCGGCTGATCGGGTTTCTACGGGAACGGCCATTTCTGGGATCAGGGTCACACCTATTCCCGCGCTGACCAGCTGCACGAGCGTCGAGAGCGAGCTACCTTCCAAAAGCTCGCGTGGCTGCCGCCCCTGAAGATTGCAAAACGAAAGGGCCTGATCGCGGAAACAGTGGCCTTCCTCGAGAAGCAGCACGCGCATTTCGCGCAGCATCTCGCGGTCGGGCACGGGCTTGTCGGCATCTGCGGCGGGGCGGATCAGGACGAACTCTTCGTCAAACAGCGGTACTTCCTCGAGCGAAGGCTCAGACACAGGAAGTGCCAGGATCGCCATATCGATGCGCCCTTCTGCCAGCTCGGCTATCAGGCGCGAGGTCACCGTTTCCCGAACGTGCAGATCAAGGCTGGGATAGGCGCGTTTCAGCTCGCTGATAATCTTGGGTAAAAGGTAGGGGCCGATCGTCGGGATCACCCCGATCCGCATTTGGCCCGCAAGTTGCCCGACAGAGGCCCTCGCCAGATCACCAAGTTCGTCGACCGAGCGCAGGATATCCCTTACGCGATCGGCGAAACTTTCGCCAAAATCAGTCAACCTGACCTGCCGCGGGCCCCGTTCAAAGAGCGGGGCTCCAAGTGAATTTTCAAGCTCTTTTATCTGCATTGAGAGGGCGGGCTGGGAAATCGCACAGACCTCGGCCGCGCGGCCGAAATGGCCCTGCTGGGCCAGGGCTTCGAAATAGCGCAGCTGTTTCAGAGTAAGATTCCTCATAACCTCTGATTATCAATCCCATCAGGAAATGCAATTTTTCCTAATCGAACGACTCGGCTAGTCTTCATGCCAACGAAGGATCTCTGCCCGCCTCGCGGCGCGGCCTGGCCCTTAGTTTCTTTTCAGTTTCAATCAGGAGTCACAGCGATGGACGGAAACGACGTGAAAGGCGCGGGCAAGTGCCCGGTGATGCACGGAACAACGAGCGTGAGCATGCGCTCGAACAGCGATTGGTGGCCCAACCAGCTTAACCTGCGGCTGCTGGCGCAAAACTCGTCCAAGTCCGACCCGATGGGCGAGGGCTTCAGCTATGCCGACGAGTTCAAGAAGCTTGATCTCAAGGCCATCAAGAAAGACCTCACCGCCCTGATGACCCAAAGCCAGGATTGGTGGCCGGCCGACTATGGCCACTACGGCGGTCTCTTCATCCGCATGGCCTGGCACTCGGCCGGCACCTACCGCACCGGCGATGGCCGTGGTGGCGCGGGCGCGGGCCAGCAGCGGTTTGCGCCGCTCAACTCGTGGCCGGACAACGGCAACCTCGACAAGGCCCGCCGCCTTCTGTGGCCGATCAAGCAGACGTATGGCAACCAGATCAGCTGGGCCGACCTGATGATCCTTGCCGGCAACGTGGCGATTGAATCGATGGGCGGGCCGATCTTCGGCTTTGGCGGCGGTCGTGCCGACGTTTGGGAGCCGGAAGAGGATGTGTTCTGGGGCGCCGAGGACGAGTGGCTCGCCACCTCCGACAAGGCCCTTAGCCGCTATTCCGGCGAGCGCGATCTCGAAAACCCGCTGGCCGCTGTGCAGATGGGCCTGATCTACGTCAATCCGCAGGGCCCCGATGGCAAGCCCGATGTGCTCGCTTCTGGCCGTGATGTGCGCGAAACCTTTGGCCGCATGGGCATGAACGACGAAGAGACCGTGGCGCTTGTCGCGGGCGGGCACACCTTCGGCAAAGGCCATGGCGCCGGCCCCGAGGGCGATGTAGGCCCAGAACCGGAAGGCGCGCCGATTGAAGAGATGGGCTTTGGCTGGATCAACAGCTTTGGCTCGGGCAAGGGTGATGACACCACGACCTCGGGCTTTGAAGGCGCCTGGACGGCCAACCCGACCGTGTGGGACAACGGCTATTTCGATCTTCTCTTTGGCTATGAATGGGAACAGGCCACCACCGGCACGGGCAATATCGTCTGGCATCCGGTGGGTGTGAAAGAGGAAGACATGGCGCCCAAGGCGCATGACGCCTCGCAAAAGGTCACCACCATGATGACCACCGCCGACATGGCGATGCGCATGGACCCGATCTATGGCCCGATCTCGCGCCGCTTCCACAAGGATCCGGCCGCTTTCGCCGATGCCTTCGCCCGCGCCTGGTTCAAACTCACGCACCGCGACATGGGCCCCAAGGCCCGTTATCTCGGCGCCGACGTTCCGGCCGAAGACCTGATCTGGCAGGATCCGGTTCCGGCGGGCAAAGCGCTTTCGGACAAGGAAGTGGCCGATCTCAAGGCCAAGTCGCTCGCCTCGGGCCTCTCGGTCGGCGATCTCGTCCGCACCGCCTGGGCCTCGGCCTCGACCTATCGCGGCTCTGATCACCGGGGCGGCGCCAATGGCGCGCGCATCCGGCTTGAGCCGCAGGCAAGCTGGGAAGCCAACGAGCCCGAGAAGCTGGCGAAGGTGCTCGCCGCCCTCGAGAGCGTCCGCAAAGGCAGCAATGCCTCGATGGCCGACACCATCGTGATCGCCGGCGCCGCCGCGATCGAGAAGGCCGCCAAGGCCGCGGGCCACGACATCACCGTTCCGGTCACCACCGGCCGCGGCGATGCCAGCCAGGCGCAGACCGACGTCGAAGGTTTCGCAGTGCTCGAGCCGCAGGCCGATGGCTTCCGCAACTTCCAGAAGACCGAGTTCACCATCTCGACCGAAGAGCTTCTCCTCGACAAGGCGCAGCTACTGGGCCTCACCGCCCCCGAGATGACCGTTCTTGTCGGCGGGATGCGGGTTCTCGGCACCAACCACGGCGGCACCGCGCATGGCGTGTTCACCGATAAGGTCGGGGCCCTGACGAACGATTTCTTCGTCAACCTCCTCGATATGTCGGTGGCGTGGACGGACAAGGGCGATGGCACCTTCGACGGCCGCGACCGCAAGAGCGGCAAGGTCGTCCGCACCGCGTCCCGCGCCGATCTGGTGTTCGGTTCCAACTCGCAGCTGCGGGCGCTGGCCGAGGTTTATGGCCAGAGCGACGCCAGCGGCAAGTTCGTCCGCGATTTCGTTGCGGCCTGGACCAAGGTGATGAACGCCGACCGCTTCGATCTCTGATCCGGCCCGATCTGAAAGCGAAAAGAGGGCGCAGCTATCTGCGCCCTCTTCTTTTGTCTCGCTATGTGGTGAGGGTGCTCAATCGCAGACTTTGGCGATCTCGGCGAATTGATCGAGAACGGCGAGATAAAGCGACGGGCCCGCCTCGAAGCCGCCGCCGAGGGGATCAATCATCACCAAACGTCTGTTGCCGCCGTCGATTACCGCGTCCAACAGGCCAGAGTTATACTGAGGCTCGGTGAGAACACAGCTCACACCCTGTTTCGCGATTTCGCCCCGAAGCTCCGCGAGCCGAGCAGGGCCCAGCTCGACAGCATGACCTGACTGGATCGCGCCAATTCCGGTCAATCCGAGCCAACCTTCGGCATAGCCAAAGGCATCGTGATACGCGAGATAGGAGCGCGGCACAGCACCCACGAGGGCTCGGATGCTGCTAGCCTTCGCGGAAATCTCTGCGGCACCCTCCGCCGCATTTGTGGCGTAGGCCGTGGCATTTTCGGGATCAAGTGCGGCAAGGGCCTGTGCGATCGAACCGAGCCAAACCATGGCGTTTTGCGGATCGAGCCACATATGCGGATCAACCGGCCCTTCATCCACGTGATCGTCGTGATCGTCGTGATCGTCTTCGTCATGCTCGCCAAAAGCCCCGCCTTGGCGCAGCATCAAGACCGAAACACCCGTCACCTCAGACAGAACCAACTGGGCCGCCTCAGGCGCGAGAGAGTTGATCGGATCCCCAAGCCAGCCGGTCAGTTCCGGGCCAACCCAGATCACCATATCCGCGTCAGACAAGCTCCGCGCCTCGGAGGGGCGCAGCGCATGATCATGCGGCGAAGCTCCGGGCGGCAGAAGAACAGCGGGAGTATCGACCCCCTCCATCACCCGCGCGACAAGAGATTGGACGGGGGTGATATCGGTCACAACACGAGGGGCCTCGGCGAAGGCCGCTCCGGCAACAAGAGCAACAGCACTGGAAAGGAGGAATCGGATCATAAGGCCCTCGCGACTATCGAATTCGCGGCTTGCTAGATGAAATGTTATAACATATCAACCCCACAACGGAGGCCCCATGACCACGACAGGATTCCATAGCCACGACCATTCGGCCTGCATTGCCGAAAACCTCGCTGTTGTAGACGCCCGCTGCGACGACAGGGGGCTCAAATTAACGCCGGTGCGCCGGCGAGTGCTGGAAATCCTGCTGGCCCAGCATCGGGCGATGGGCGCCTACGACATCCTCGAGAGGCTGAGCGCCGAGGGCCTCGGATCGCAGCCGCCCGTTGCCTACCGCGCGCTGGATTTCCTTGTCCGAAATGGCTTTGCCCACCGGATCGAGGGCCTGAACGCCTTTGTCGCCTGCAGCCAGCCAGGCGAGAGCCACGCGCCCGCTTTCCTGATCTGCCGCTCGTGCGAAGCGGTGTCCGAAGCGGCCTCGGACCCGAAGCGCGGCACGCTTGGAAAGGCCGCATCGACCGCCGGTTTTGTCATCGAGAATGCGGTCGTCGAAGCGCGCGGCCTGTGCCCGCGCTGTGCGGAAGGGGCCAAAGCATGAGGCTGATTACTGCCAACGGGCTTGCCGTCCGTCATCCAGGCCATGTGGCCCTGCACGATGTTGATTTCCACATCGACCGAGGCGAGATCGTCACCATCGTCGGCCCGAACGGCTCGGGCAAAACAACGCTCCTTCGCGCTTTGATCGGTGCGATCAAGCCCTCCGAAGGCACGGTCGAACGGATGCCCGGGCTCAGGATCGGCTATGTGCCGCAAAAGCTCCATATCGAGCCGACCCTTCCGATTACGGTCGAGCGATTTCTTTCGTTGCCCAATCGGGCGAATAGGGCGCAAAGCCAGACAGCGCTTGAACGGGCCGGTGTTCCGAGCCTCGGGACGCGGCAGATGACAAGCCTCTCGGGCGGGCAGTTTCAGCGCGTCCTTCTGGCGCGTGCGATCCTGAGCGAGCCGGACATCCTGATCCTTGACGAGGCGACCCAGGGCCTCGACCAGCCTGGCTCGGCCGCCTTTTACCGCCAGATCGAAACGATCCGGCGCGATATGGGCTGCGCTGTCTTGCTTGTGAGCCACGAGCTGCACGTCGTGATGAGTGCGTCAGACCGCGTTGTCTGCCTCAACGGCCATGTCTGCTGCCACGGCGCACCGGATGTGGTGGCTTCGGCCCCCGAATACCGCGCCCTTTTCGGCAGCGGGACCGGCGGGGCGCTGGCCCTCTACCGCCACGATCACCACCACCATCACGACCACGATCACCCGCACCCGCATACCCATGAAGGGGCCAATTGATGCTTGACGATTTCCTCGTTCGAGCGGCCCTTGCGGGCCTCGGCGTTGGCCTTGCAGCTGGCCCACTCGGCTGCTTTGTCGTCTGGCGACGCATGGCCTATTTCGGCGATGCCACCGCGCACGCGGCGATCCTTGGCGTGGCGCTGGCGCTTTTCTTCAATGTCTCGGTCTTTGCAGGCGTTTTGGTGATTTCGATCCTTGTCGCCTCGCTTGTATCGACCCTCTCGGGGCGTGGCCTTGGCATCGACACCGTCCTAGGGGTTCTGGCTCATTCCGCTTTGGCGGTGGGTTTGGTGGCTGTGTCTTTTCTCGAAGGCGTGCGGGTCGACCTGATGGCCTATCTGTTTGGTGATATCCTCGCGGTCGGCAAAACAGATGTCTTGCTTGTTTGGCTTGGGGGCGCGGGCGTGCTCGGCCTTTTGTGGTGGCGCTGGTCGTCTCTGCTCGTTTCAACCCTGAGCCCAGATCTTGCGCAGGCTGCGGGGCTCCGGCCCGACCGCGAGCAATTGGTGCTTACTCTGGCGCTGGCCGTCGTGGTTGCCGTGGCGATCAAGGTGGTGGGTGCCCTGTTGATCGCCGCGATGCTCATTATTCCCGCGGCTGCGGCACGGCCGCTGGCCCGGACACCTGACCGAATGGCACTGATTGCCTCAGGCATTGGCGGGTTGTCGGCCCTTGGCGGCCTTGCCACTGCATGGCAATTCGACACCCCGGCCGGGCCTACGATCGTTTGTGTAGCGACCCTGATATTTTGCCTGTCCGCCGCCTTTGGCCTGATGCGGCACCGCCTCGGCTGACGGCAAACCACCCGCCATCCCACCAAATCAGTTGCATCGCCGCCAGCCATCCGCAATCAAGAGGCACGAAGCGGAGCCTGCAATGCCCAAACTCATTTCGATCCTGAACGGACCCAACCTCAACCTCCTCGGCAAGCGCCAGCCCGAAATCTACGGCAGCGAGACCCTCGCCGACGTCGAAAAGGCATGTGCGGCGCTGGCGGGCGAGCTTGGCCTTGCGACCACCTTTCACCAGTCGAACTATGAAGGCGGTGTCGTCGAGTTGATCCACGCGGCCCGCGAGACATCGGCGGGCGTCATTATCAACCCCGCCGCCTATACCCACACCTCTGTTGCCATTCTCGACGCGCTCAACGCCTTTGAAGGGCCGGTGATCGAGGTGCATATCTCGAACGTGCACAAGCGCGAGAGCTTTCGGCATCATTCCTATGTCTCGCTTCGGGCCGATGGCGTGATCGCCGGGCTTGGCACCGAAGGCTATCTCCTTGCGCTGCGGCGCATGAAAACCCTCGTAGGATAATCATGGACCTCCCCAAGAACCGCTTCAAAGCCGCGCTCGCCGAAGGGCGCCAGCAGATCGGCCTGTGGAACAGCATCGGCGGGCCCTCGGTCCCCGAGGCCTTGGCGGGCGTGGGTTTCGACTGGATCGTGATCGACACCGAACATTCGCC
>CAKZOU010000028.1 GCA_937138255.1 uncultured Paracoccaceae bacterium | reverse complement strand
ATGAAATCCGATTTGGGATGGTAGGTCATCGTCTTGTCCTTAAGGTTCGGGCGAGGCACTCTATAGGCGAGGCAGGGAACAAGGGGAAGCCAATGTTGAAGGCGGGTGCGAAACGGTCCGCGGGCGCCTTCTGGCGACCGGGCGAGCCTGCCGTCATTGCGGCGAGCCTCGTCTCCGATGGCGAGACGATCTTCGAGATCGGCGAGACCGTCACCTGCCCCTTGAGCAAGACCGAACTGCAGCGCCTCGCAACTTCCGGCCCCGAGGCCACCGAAACCTTCGAGACCGCTCTCGCCGAAGCTCTTTCCCGGCTTCCCTCCGAGATCGTCGGGATCGGAGGCGCGGAAATGATGGGGCGAGGCGGCCCGAACCCAGATTTCAACGGCGCGGTCCTGGCCGAAGTCCTGGATCGCCCCATAGCCACCGATTTCGCTGACGCCGATCTTCGGCTCGGCGGCGCCGGCGCCCCTCTCGGGGCCTCGCTCGCCCATGCCCTTGCCCGGATGGATCCCGCAAAAGGGCCGCTCCTCCTTCTCGACATCGACAGCGCCACCACCCGCGCCATCTATGCCGACCCTGCGCTCAAAGCCGACAAGGACGGAGCGCTCCTCGCCTTCGAGGCCGGCCCCGGCCTTCCGTCCTTCACCGATACCGGCGCCGGAGGCAGCGCCGACGAAACCGCGCTCGACCTCCTCCTCGCCGATCCCCATTTCCTGCGCCTCGCCCCGAAATCGGCTCAGCCCGACGCCTTCGCCGCCTACCTTGACCACCTCGCGACGCTTGCCCCCGAAGACGCCGAAGCCACGGCCCTCGCCGCCATCGCCCTCTCGCTCGTCACCGGCCTCGACCTTCTGCCCAAAGCCCCCCGCCGCGCCCTCGTCTTCGGCCCCGCCCGCCACGAGCCGCGCCTCATTTCCGCCCTGACCGAAGCTCTCGAGTGCCCGGTACCACCCGCCGAAGAGGCGGGCATTCCCGGCTGCGCCCTCCACGCCCTCGCTTGCGCCCACCTTGCCGTGCGCGCAATGCGCGGCCTGCCCACGTCATTCCCCGGCACAACAGGCGTCCGAACAGCCGTCGGCGGGGCGAGCCTATCCCGCCCCGGTCAACTCGCCTGATCTTCTTTTGGCCCGAAATACTCCGGGGGAGGCCCGAAGGGCCGGGGGCAGAGCCCCCTACGCCGGAAGGTGGATGCGGAACGCCTCGCGGATCGCGGCATCCGTTGCCGGATCAAACCGCGCTGCCGCACGCTCTGAAAGAATGCGCTCTTTCATCGCCGTTGCCCGCTCGATCAGATCCGGCTTGCCCTTTTCGGCCCATTCCTTGGGCGATGTCCTGTCGCCCATGGTCGGATAGACGTGATCCTGCTCCATCCGGCTCAAGGTCGCCTCGGTGCCAAGGTAGTGGCCCGAGCCGCCCAGACAGACCTCTTTCATCTGCTCGAGCGCCAAGGTCTCGTCATCCACCTCGATCCCGCGCACGCAACGCAGCGCCTGACCGATGATGTCGTTCCCCAGGATCAGGCTCTCGTGACAGAAGCCGAGAAGCGAGGCGTGCATCCCCGCCGCCTCATAGGCCATGTTGAGCCCCGAAAGCCCCGCCAGGACGTTCGAGCACATCTGCTCCCATCCCGCCTGCATGTCCGGCAGCTTGGAATCCGAGGCCCCCGCCGCAGCCCCGCCCGGAAGGCCGTAGAACTGGTGCATCTGGGCGGCGCCCGAGGTCAAAAGCGCCTGCTCGCCCGATCCCATCGTCATCGCCCCCGTCCGCAGATCGAGGCCGAAGGGCCAGGTGCCGAATATCGCCGGATGGCCCGGCTTGATCGCGTTGACATAGACGACACCGGCAAGGCACTCGGCCACCGCCTGCGTGATCGCTCCGGCAATCGTCGATGGGGCGGTCGCGCCCGCCATGCCTGCCGACAAAAGCAGAACAGGCATCCCGCCCGCGATCACGTTTTCCATGACCTTGCAGCTCTCGGTCGCGAATTTCATCGGCGGCACGACGAAACAGTTCGAGTTCGACACGAAGGGCCGCGCCCGCCACGCCTCTTCGCCACCCGCGATCATGTGCAGCATCTCGAAGGCATCGGCGGTGTAATCGGGGTCGGTGAAGGACACGCCCACATGCTTCATCGTGCCTGCGCAGCAGGCGTAAATCGAGTTGAGGTCCATCTCGCGGTTATCAAGGATATCGCGGCAGACCATCGAGCGCTGGAAGAAATGGATATTGTCGAGCCGGTCAGTGATCCGCGCCGCATCGTGCAGATCCTGCACCGTCGACTCGCGGTAATTGCGGCCCGAGGGATCGACCATGTTCACCGCAGCACCGGCGGTTCCATAGTGGACACGGGTGCCCGACAGGAGGAGGTCATGCTTCGGATCACGGCCAAAAAGCGTGATGTCGCGGCCCGCGACGGCGAGCATGTCTTCGACCAATGCGCGCGGGAATCGAATGCGCCCATCACTGCCCAGAACGGCGCCCGCGCCGGTCAGGATCTCGATACCCGAGGGCGGTGCATCGGCAAGGCCGATCTCTTCCAGCGCCCTGAGCGCGGTCTCGTGAATGCGAAGCACCTGCGCGTCGGTCAGCGGCTTGAAGGTGCCGCCCGACATACCGGCGCGGATCGGGCGCTTGGACTCGGAAAGGGGTGCTGCACGGGCGGCGGTACGGGCGGCGCGGCCGCCGGAACGGGCGGGGCGAGACGCGCTGGCGGCGTCCGGAGAAATCTGGTCGGTCATGATGGTCCTGTAGGTAGAAAGGGAAAGGGGGAGACTGGACAAGCCCTCAGGGGCGGCCCCGTGCCGCCCGCCCACGCCGCGCACCGATGGTGCGCAGGATCAGTGTGATCTTGCTCGCCGGTGACATCCGCGAGCCCCTCCCGTTTCTGCGATAGTCGCAAGCGCACTCGTCGTCGGTAACGGGCGGGGAATCTTTCCTGTTTGCGACCGCGTGTCGCTTTTGGGCGGGGCCGCGACAGCCCCGCATCACCTTTGGCCTAAGCAGCTTTCCGCGCCGCGAAGGCAAGGACGCGGCCAAGGGCCACGCGGAACTCCTCGTCGGCCACGGTCATGGCGACGCGGATATGCCCCGTCGCCGCCGCGCCAAAGCTTTCGCCCGGCATGACCGCGATCTTTTCCTCGTCGAGAAGCGCGTTGGCAAAGTCGTTGCCGCTCATCCCCGTGGCCCGGATATCGAGCATCACATACATCGCGCCTTGTGGCGGGGTGGCTTTCACCACGTTCTGCCCCGCGAGAAGCTCAAGTGCGATCAGGTGGCGGCGGTGGAAGGGGGCGGCCACGTCGATCTCGGGCGCTTTGCCGAGACCAAGCGCATAGGTCGCCGCCTCCTGCACGAAACCGGCCACACCATAGTTGGTATGGGTCGCAAGGTTGGTCAGATGCGCGATGGCCTCTTGGGGGCCGACGATCCAGCCGATCCGGCTGCCGGTCATGGCGTGGCTCTTCGACATGGAGCCGACAAGCAGCGTCCGCTCGGCCATCCCCGGCAGGGCGCGGGGGCTGATGTGCTCGCCTTCCCAGACCTGCACGTCATAGACCTCGTCGGTGATCAGCCACAGGTCGCGCGCCTTGCAGACCTCGGCAATCGCCTCGAGCGTCGCGCGGGAATAGACAGCGCCCGTGGGGTTGTTGGGCGAGTTGATGAGGAGCGACTTGGCGCCGGTTGCCTTTGCCGCCGCGTCGATCGCCTCGGCGCGGGGCTGGAAGCCGTCTTCCGACCGCGCCTCGATGGCGACTGGAACGCCGCCCACCGCGCGGATCGTGCCGGGGTAGGTGGTGTAATAGGGGTCGATGTAGAGCGCGGTGTCGCCCTCTTCGAGGACAGCATGGTGGGCGGCGAAAAGGCCGGCCTGACCACCCGCGGTGATCAGCACGTTGTCGATGCCGGTTGGAACGCCGGTGCGCTCTTCAACCCGTTTGGCTACGGCCGCACGCATCGCATGGGTGCCCGGCACCAGCGCATAGCCGGTGTGGCCCGCGCGGGCGGCGCGGTCCATCGCGTCGAGGATATTGGGCGCGGTGCGGATGTCGTGTTCACCGATCGTCAGTTCGATGACTTTTTCGCCCTTGGCGATCATGCGGCGGGCGCGGAGGAAAACCTCCCACCCGTCCGAGCCGCCGCCCGTGATATTCGTGAGTCTGTGTGATAGCTTCATGCGCCGAGGCAGACACCGTCATTACGGCACTGTCAACACCTGCGGATCAACCTGTCCTCAAGGCACGCGGTCCGGCACCGCCTTTGGCGGCCTCGTCCGCAGGATTGTGCAGGGCGCAGGTCTCAAGGCTGAGGCAGCCGCAGCCGATACAGCCGTCGAGCCTGTCGCGCAGGTTTTGGAGATGGGCGATGCGGGCGTCGATCTTCTTGCGGAAATCGTCCGAAATGCGGGTCCAGTCAGCCTTGGAAGGGGCGCGGTGCGCGGGCAGGTCGACCATATAGCCTGCAATATCCGACAGCCCGAACCCCATCGACTGGGCGATCATCACGAAGGACAGACGCCGGATGTCGGCCCGGCCATAGCGGCGGTGACCGCCCGCGTTGCGGAGCGGGTGCAGGATGCCGTGCGTTTCGTAGAAGCGGATGGCGGAGACGGCGAGGCCGGTGCGGTCGGCCAGATCGCCGATGGTGAGACCGCCGGAGGGAGAGGGGGGCATGAAAATTCCTCTTGATCTAAAGTGAACTTGAGAAATTAGAACCCGAGTCACCTCAGAAGAAAAGGAGTAGGTGATGAAAGTGAGTGTGAGGAGCCCGAGGGACCGGCGGCTCATCGAGCGGGACGGTCTGGGCTGGTGCGAAGGTGCGGGGCTTTGGATTGAAGGCGACTGCGGCCTGCAAAGGGTGCGCCGAATTCTTGGTCGGCGGTTGAAGGGATAGGATCATGGCGAGACTGGAACATCTGAACGTGACCGTAAGCGACCCTGATGCCACGGCGGCGATGCTGGTTGAGCTCTTTGACTGGCGGGTGCGCTGGCAGGGGGCGGCAATCCATGGGGGCCGCAGCGTCCATGTGGGCGGGGCGGATAGCTATCTGGCGGTCTATGCCGGTTTGGGCGAGCAAGTGGCGGCCGGCAACAGCTATGCCCGGCGCGGCGGCCTCAATCACATTGGCGTTGTAGTTGACGATCTTGTCGCAGTGGAGGAGCGCGTGAAGGCGCTTGGATACGAGCCGGTCAACCACGCTGACTATGAGCCGGGACAGCGGTTCTATTTCCGCGAAGAGAATGGGATCGAGATCGAGGTGGTCAGCTATGGTTGAGGGGGCAAGGGGGCTCTGCCCCCGGCCCTTCGGGCCTCCCCCGGAGTATTTTCGGCCAAAAGAAAGGCTGGACGCTGGGAAGGGGGGCGTGATAGGCAGGCGCCCATGAAGAGCCTGTGCATCATTACCTGCTGCATTATTCCCTGCTGACATTCGTCGCGGGCCGCTCTTTCACGTTTCACTTCTAACGGTAAGTTGCTAAGCCCGCGGGCGAAAACCGCCTGTGAGGACCCATGACGACGATCCGTCTGCGCAACTCGAAAAGCCGCAAGGTCGAGGAGTTTCATCCCATCGACCCTCAAAACGTGCGGATGTATGTCTGCGGGCCGACGGTCTATGACCGGGCGCATCTGGGCAATGCGCGGCCTGTGTTGGTGTTTGACGTGCTCTACCGGCTTTTGCGCCATGTCTATGGCGAGGGTCACGTCACCTATGTGCGCAATTTCACGGATGTGGATGACAAGATCAACGCCGAGGCCCAGCGGCGGAAGGCGGTGGGGGATCCGCGGACCCTTGAGGAGCTGATCGCGGAGCGGACCGAGGAGACCATCGCCTGGTATCACGCGGATATGGATGCGCTTGGGGCGCTCAGGCCGGATCACGAGCCGCGGGCGACGGCGTTTATCGGCCAGATGATCGCGATGATCGGTGATCTGATCGCCAAGGGCCATGCCTACGAGAAGGAGGGGCATGTCCTTTTCCGGGTGCGGTCTTATCAGAACTATGGCGCGCTCTCGGGGCGGTCGGTCGACGACATGATCGCAGGCGCGCGGGTCGAGGTGGCGCCGTTCAAGGAAGACCCGATGGATTTCGTGCTGTGGAAGCCCTCGTCGGATGACGAGCCCGGCTGGGACAGCCCGTGGGGCCGGGGCAGGCCCGGCTGGCATATCGAATGCTCGGCCATGTCCTACGAGTTGCTGGGGGCGAGTTTCGATATCCACGGGGGCGGGATCGATCTGCAATTCCCGCACCACGAGAACGAGATCGCCCAGTCGGCCTGCGCGCACCCGGAGGCGGGGTTTGCCAACTATTGGGTGCATAACGAGATGCTGCAGGTCGAGGGCAAGAAGATGTCCAAGTCCTTGGGTAATTTCTTTACCGTGCGGGATCTCTTGGATCAGGGCGTGCCGGGGGAGGTGATCCGGTTTGTGATGCTCGGGACGCATTACCGCAAGCCGATGGATTGGACGGATCGGAAGCGGGAAGAGGCGGAGGCGACGCTGAGGAAGTGGTTTTCATTGGTGGGGAAAAGCGAGGTTGGCCGCGTCCCGAACGGGGTGATTGAGGCACTTGGTGATGATCTCAATACAGCCGGTGCCATCACCGTGATGCACAGCTTGCGATTGCGGGGCGAACACGAGGGGCTTCGTGCAAGTCTCGAGTTCTTGGGTTTTTCGGTCGACAGAATGTCGGAATGGGTGAATTCAAGCCCGACAGCCTCGCCTGTCACCGATGAACACAGGGACATCGTGGCCGCGCATGTCATGCGTAGACATCGAGCGCGCCTCGAAAAGAACTTCGAGCTATCTGACACAATTCGCGATCAGCTTCTGGATGCCGGCGTTCAACTTTTCGACAAGAAAGACGCCCCTGCCACTTGGGAATTCTTGTCAGACTTCGACCCCGCCAAACTGGAGGCTCTGAAATGACCCGTGACCGCCTCTACCTCTTCGACACCACGCTGCGCGACGGGCAGCAGACCCAAGGGGTCCAGTTCTCGACCGCCGAGAAGCAGCGGATCGCCATGGCGCTCGATGCTTTGGGTGTCGACTACATCGAAGGCGGCTGGCCGGGGGCGAACCCGACCGACAGCGATTTCTTCAATGCCGCCCCCAAGACCGGCGCGACGATGACAGCCTTCGGCATGACCAAGCGCTCGGGCCGGTCGGCGGGCAATGACGATGTGTTGGCGGCGGTGCTGAATGCCGGAACCCCGGCGGTCTGCCTTGTCGGCAAGACGCATGATTTCCATGTGACGACCGCGCTGGGCATCCTGCTTGAAGAAAACATCGACAATATCCGCGCCTCCTTTGCCCATGTTGTCGCTCAGGGGCGCGAGGCGTTGTTTGACGCCGAGCATTTCTTTGATGGCTACAAAGCCAACCCCGGCTATGCGCTCGAGGCGGTTCATGCGGCATTCGCGGCTGGCGCCCGCTGGATCGTCTTGTGCGATACCAACGGCGGGACGCTGCCGGGCGAGGTGCGCGAGATCGTCTCGGAAGTGATCGCCAGCGGCATCCCCGGCGAGAGGATCGGCATCCATTGCCATGACGACACGGGCCACGCGGTTGCCAACAGTCTTGCCGCCGTCGAGGCGGGAGCGCGGCAGATCCAGGGGACGCTGAACGGCCTTGGCGAGCGTTGCGGCAATGCCAACCTGACCTCGATCATCCCGACGCTTCTTCTGAAAGAGCCCTATCGGAGCCTCGTCGAGACCGGCATCACCGACGAGGCGCTGAAAGACCTCAAACGCGTCAGCCGTATGCTGGATGATGTTCTCAACCGCGTGCCGGTCAAGCAGGCGCCCTATGTCGGCGCTTCGGCCTTCGCGCATAAGGCGGGGCTTCATGCCTCGGCCATCGCCAAGGATCCCACGACCTACGAACACATCGACCCAGCGCTGGTGGGCAATAGCCGTATCGTGCCGATGTCCAACCAAGCCGGCCAATCGAACCTGCGCCAGCGCCTCGCGCAGGCGGGGATCGAGGTCGAGGCGGGCGATCCCGCCATGGCCCGCATCCTCGACCGGATCAAGGAGATGGAAGCGCGCGGCTATTCCTATGACACCGCGCAGGCAAGCTTCGAGCTTCTGGCGCGGCAGGAGCTTGGGATCATGCCGCATTTCTTCGAGGTCGAGCGCTATCGCGTCGTCTCGGAACGGCGGCGCAATGCCAAGGGCGAGGTCGTGTCGGTCTCCGAAGCGGTGGTCACGGTCTGGATCGGCGGGGAGAAGATCACCTCGTTCTTTGAAAACGATCACGGCGACGAGGAACAGGATGCAGGCCCCGTCAACGCGCTGAGCCGCGCTCTGGCGAGTGATCTTGGGCGCTATCAGGCCTTTATCGCCGATCTGAAGCTGGTCGATTTCAAGGTGCGGATCACCAATGGCGGCACCGAGGCGGTCACGCGGGTCATCATCGACAGCGAGGACGGGCAGGGGCGGCGTTGGGCGACCGTGGGTGTCAGCGCCAATATTGTCGACGCCTCCTTCGATGCCTTGATCGACGCGATCAACTGGAAGCTCGTGCGCGACGGCGCTCCGCACTGATGACCCTCGGGCCTTTGGCAGAGCTGGTTGAACGCGGCGATCCCGACCGATTCCTCGCCGCCATGGCCGCGCCGCCCAAGGCGCGGGCGGTTCTCATGGCGCTCTATGCCGTCAACATCGAGGTGGCACGCGCGCCTTGGGCCTCGCAAGAGCCGCTGATCGCACGGATGCGGCTGCAGTGGTGGCGCGACGCCTTGGCCGCGCTCGAGGCGGGCAAGCCGGTGCAAGGCGGCGAGGCGGCAATGGCGCTGGCGGGCCTGTCCCATGTTGATCTCACCCCGCTTCAGGGCATCATAGATGCGCGGGAATGGGACATTGAGCCGGGCGATTTCTCGAGCGAGTCTGAATTTTCCGACCACATCGACGCAACCGCGGGAAACCTGATGTGGGCGGCGGCCAAGGCGCTTGGGGCTTCGCCCGATCTCGAGCCTGCTCTGCGAGATATTGCCTTTGCCTCGGGGATTGCGCGGTGGCTTCAGGCGGTGCCGGCCCTGAAAGCGGCGGGGCTAAGGCCGCTCGTGGATGAAAGCTCGTCCGCACTTCAACGCCTGGCCCAGGATTCACTGACGAAACTTCGTTCCCGTAGAGGCACGGACCTCGGCATCGCCATCCACGCCGCCCGCGAGGCATGGCGCGCCCCCGCTATCCTGAAACTCGCCGCCGAAGAGCCGGAACGGGCCCTGTCGGGCAGGCTCCACACTTCCGAATTTCGCCGCCGTGGCAGCCTTCTGGCGCGGGTCTGGCTCGGCCGCTGGTAGCCTGTGCCGCCTGTGGCAGGGATTACTTGGCCGAAGGCCGCATCGTCAGCCAGATCAACGCGCTTCCCGCGAGGGCGAGGAAGGGGATCATGGCGAGGTTGACCGCGGTCCAGCCCTCGATCGGCGATCCGCCCGAACAGTTCATCAGCCCGCCCGAGACCAGCGAGGCAATGGTCACCGAGCCGAACACCACCATGTCGTTGAAGCCCTGAATCCGGCCACGCTCATGCGGCGCGTGGTTGTTCGAGAGCATCGTCGTCGCACCAATGAAGCCGAAGTTCCAGCCGACGCCCAGAAGGATCAGTCCGGCGTAGAAGCTAAGGAGCGAGGGCGCGGCGTCTGCATCCGCAAGCTCGACACCCGCCAGCGAGGCCAACCCCGCAAAAGCGAGGATCACAAGGCCCGTGGTCATGATGCGGCTGGTGCCGTAGCGGGCGACAAGATGGCCGGTAAAGAATGAGGGGATATACATCGCCAGAACATGGGCCGAGACGATGTCGGCGGCGGTGTTTTTCTCATATCCGCAGCCGACAACGGCAAGCGGGGTCGAGGTCATCACAAGGTTCATCAGCGCGTAGGAGACCATCGCCACGATGATGGCCACGACGATCTTGGGCTCGGCCAGCATCTCGCGCAGGTTGCGCGCCTTGGGGGCTTCGCTCAGCTCAGCTTTGGTGGGCAAAGGCAGCTTGAGGAAGCTAAAGAGGAAGAGGCCGAAGATATTGATGCCGATGATCGTCAGATAGCTGCCAAGGAACGGGACGACATAGGCATCCATCACAAGCTTGTTCAGCTGTGGCCCAAAGAGTGCCGAAACAAGCCCCCCCGCCATGACATAGGAGATGGCCTTGGGCCGAAAGTCGGCCGAAGCCGTATCGGCGGCGGCAAAGCGGAAAAATCCCTGCGCCGACATATAGATGCCGGTGAGGTAGGAGCCCAGAAGGAATATTCCGAAAGAGCCATAGTAAAGCCCGGCCGCGCTGATCGCGCTGCCGACCGCCGCCGCCAGTGCACCGATATGGAATCCAAACTTGCGCCCGCGCCGTTGCATCAGCGGTGAAAGCCATGGCGCGGTGGTCATCGAGCCAAAGACGATGGCCGAGATGGGCAGGGTGGCGAAACAGGGGTTGCCGCCCAGCATCCCGCCGGCAAGCCCGCCGATGGTAAAGATCATCGGCATCTGCGCCCCGAGGATCGCTTGTGCGATGACAAGCACAGTCACGTTGCGCTTGGCGAGTCGGTCGTCGACGAGGGCGGAGGGGTGGAGCGTGGTCATTCTTGTCTCGTCGCTGTGGCCGCGGGGGCGATCAGGTGGGCAAAAGAGCCGGAAACGGATCCATTCACAAGGCCCATCGGCCCCAGTTCGGCGCCTTGTGCATCTTCTGCGACAAAGAGCGGCGGGCCCTCGGCTTTGATCGTCGTTGCATAGTGAAACTCATGCGCCGCCCAAGTGCCGGCAAAGGGGCCGGTGCTGGCGTGAACCCTGCGATAACCAAGGTGCAGGCGGCGGGCGGCGAAAGACGTCTCGAGGTCGAGTAGCCCCGCCATCTTGTGCCGCTTGCCCTCCCCATCGGTCAGAGACTGGCCAAGCACCATGTAGCCCCCGCACTCGCCATAGACTGGAACGCTCCGCGCCGCGGCATCGCGGAGCGAGCCGAGAAAGCGCTGGTTCGATGCAATCCGGCCCGCGTGCAATTCAGGATAACCGCCGGGCAGGAAGATGAAATCGGCTTCGGGTGCGGCCTCGTCGGCGAGGGGGGAGAAGGTTTTGATAGCCGCGCCGCTGCGCTGCCAATCGGCAATGAGGTGGGGGTAGGCGAAGGCAAAGGCTTGATCCGAGGCAATGGCGATAGAAGATGCGGGGGCGGGGATGGGCGCAAGTTGGGGCGCAGGCGTCAGGGGCGCTGCAAGGGCTAAGAGCGCGTCGAGGTCGATCCCCGCCTCAACCCGGTCGGCGGCGGCGTCGAGAAAGGCGTCAAGATCGGGCCGCTCGCCCGCTTGGACAAGGCCAAGGTGGCGCGAGGGCTGGGACAGCGCCCTGTCACGCCGGATCGCGCCGAGAACCGGCAGGCCCAAGGGCGCGAGGGCGCGTGTCAGGATCACTTCATGCCGTTCAGAACCGGTGGCGTTGAGGATGACAGCTGCGATCCTCACGGCGGTGTCAAATCCGGCAAAGCCCTGAACCAAGGGGGCGACCGATCCCGCGAGCCGCGACGCGTCTACCACGAGGATCACTGGCAGGTCGAGAATGCGGGCCAGATCGGCGGTGGCGCCTTTGCCGTCAGGCGGGGCGCCGTCAAAGAGGCCCATTGCGCCTTCGATCAAGAGCGTCCCGTTGCCCGAGGCCATGGCCCGAATGCGTTCCGGCGTCATCGCCCAGGCGTCGAGGTTGGGGCAGGGATGCCCACAGGCGGCCTCGTGAAAGCGCGGGTCGATATAGTCGGGGCCGGATTTCGCGCCGCGCACAACTTTCCCGCGCCGCGAAAGCGCGCGCAAGAGGCCGAGGGTGATCGTCGTCTTGCCCGATCCCGACGAGGGGGCCGCGAGGATCAGGCCGGGCATCTTCAGGCGCTCTCGGCCGGTTTGCCGCGGCCCAAAGGATCAAGGTTGCGCGGAGCCTCGCCGCGGGCCATGCCCTGCCAGTCGAGCACCTGCCGCATCAGGACCGAGCGGCCGACACAGACAATGGCGGGCGGCTCAAGCCCCGAGGCCGCAAGATCGGCCTCAAGCGCGCCAAGCGTGGTTTCCAAGACCCGCTGGCGGGGGGTTGTGGCATCAGAGACGACCGCGACCGGTTCTGAGGCGGGGCGTCCGGCGGCGAGAAGCGCAGCCGAAATCTGGCCGATATGCTTCATCCCCATATAGATCACGAGGACCTGGCTCGAGCGGCTGATCGAGGCCCAGTCGAGCGTATTGGGTGTCTCGCCCGACTGGTCGTGGCCGGTGATGAAGGTGACGGACTGGTTCACATCGCGGTGGGTGACGGGGATGCCCGCATAGGCAAGGCCACCGATCCCGGCGCTGATACCTGGGATGATCCGCACCGGCACGCCATGCTGAACGAGCGTCTGCGCCTCCTCGCCGCCACGCCCGAAAACGAAGGGATCGCCGCCCTTGAGCCGCAAGACGCGCTTGCCTGCCCGCGCCAGATCGACAAGCTGAAGTGAAATATCTCGCTGGACCGACGAGGGCTTGCCGCCGCGCTTGCCGGCATAGATCTTTTCGGCCTTGGGCGCCCAATCAAGGATGCGCTCATCCACGAGCGCGTCATAGATCACCACCTCGGCCTGCCGCAGGGCGTTCAGCGCATGAAGTGTCAGGAGGCCCGGATCTCCGGGGCCGGCGCCGCAAAGCCAGACCCAGCCGGGCTCGAGCACCGGCCAGTCGTTTGCGGGGAGTGTGGGCGATTCCGTCATGCGCCGTTTATGCGGAATGAGACGGTTCGGGGAAAGATGGCAAACGACACCTGAATCGAGATTGGCGGCAGAGGGGCACGGGTGTAGGCTTCAGGGATGGATCAGAACCCCGCTACGACCCTCAGAAAAGGCTGGACCACCGGCGCCTGCGCGACCGCGGCGACGAAGGCCGCCTTGTTGAGGCTCTGGGGCGGGGAATGGATCGACGAGGTCGAGATCACGCTGCCCAAGGGCGAGCGCCCGCGCTTTGCGGTGGCGCATCGGGCCGAGGGTGATGGCTGGGCCGAGGCTGGCATCATCAAGGACGCGGGCGATGATCCCGATGTGACCCACGGCGCGCTGATCGTGGTGCGGGTGGAAGCATCGGAGGGCGGCGTTATCTTCAAGGCGGGTGAGGGCGTTGGGCAGGTGACCAAACCGGGCCTGCCCGTTGCGGTTGGTGAGCCTGCGATCAATCCCGTTCCCAGGGCGATGATGGATGAAGCGGTCGCGGAGGTGGCCAGCACGACAGGTCATGCGCCGAACGCGATTCTGACAATCTCGGTTCCCGGCGGCGAAGCGCTTGCCGCCAAAACCTGGAACCCGCGCCTGGGCATTGTTGGCGGCCTGTCGATCCTCGGCACCACCGGCATCGTGCGGCCCTTCTCCTGTGCGGCCTGGATCGCCTCGATTCATCGGGGAATCGATGTGGCGCGGGCCGAAGGGCTGACCCATGTTGCCGGCTCGACGGGGGCGACCAGCGAGAGGGTGGTGAAGGAACTCTATCGCCTGCCGGACTCAGCGCTGCTCGACATGGGGGATTTCCTCGGTGGCGTGGTAAAGTATCTCGCTAAACATCCCGTCGACCGTCTGACCATCGCGGGCGGCATCGGCAAGTTGACCAAAGCGGCGCAGGGGGCTGTCGATCTTCATTCAGGGCGCAGCCAGGTGGATTTCGCGGCGCTCGCCAGTCGGATGGGCGAGCCGCGACTGGCGGCGGCGAATACGGCCCTCGAGGCGTTCGAGATTTGCCCTTCGATGGCCGAGGCCGTGGCTTCTGACGCGTGGGCGCGGATCGCGGCCCAGTTGCCGCAGACGGCGGTCGACGTTGTCGTGATTGATCGCGCCGGTAAGATTCTGGCGAGGGCGGGGCAATGAGCGTTCTTCTGCTCGCAGGAACGACCGAGGGCCGCCACATCGCCGCTGCGATGGCCAAGGAAGGGATCGCGGGCCATGCCTCGATCGCAGGTGTGACCGAAGACCCCGCACCTCTCGCCTTGCCAACGCGGATCGGCGGGTTCGGCGGTGCTGAGGGGTTTGAAACCTTCCTGCACAATCAAGGCATTCGCGCCGTTGTCGATGCGACCCATCCCTATGCCGCGCGCATTACCGGCCGCACTGCCAAGCTCTGCGCCGCGCGCGGAATGCCCTATCTCCATGTGCTGCGGCACCCGTGGGCGGAGGAAGACGGCGATGAGTGGACGCATGTCGGCAGCATTGACGAGGCTGTAGCGGCCGTGCCGCCGGGTGCTTGCGTCTTTCTCGCGACCGGCCGCCAGACGCTCGTGGAGTTTGCCGGTCTTGAGGGCCGCCGCGTGATTTGCCGCGTGATTGATCCGCCCCGCGAACCCTTTCCGATTGACGGCGGCGAATATCTTATCGGGCGCCCCTCGCGCCATGCTGAGGATGAAGCGGACCTCCTTTCGGCCCTCGGGGTCGATGTGGTTGTCACGAAGAATTCGGGCGGGCCGGGGCGGGGCAAGCTCGACGCCGCGCGATCACTTGGCATCGCTGTTGTGATGATCGCTCGCCCGCCAATGCCCGAGGCGGAACGGGTCGCGACGCCCGAAGAGGCGCTCGACTGGATTCGCGCCCTTTGAGCATTGGCCGGATCATCGAAACCCCCGCCTGCGTGGCCGAGGGGGCCGCGTGGCTCGCCGTCCGCGAACCAAAGTTTGCCACGGCGATGGAGGCTTGCGGGCCGCTGCCGCTCCGTCGAAGGCCAGACGGATTTGAGGCGCTGCTTTCAGCCATCGTGGGCCAGCAGGTGAGCATCGCCTCGGCGGCGGCGATCTGGAAAAGGCTGGAAGAGGCGGGCTTGATCGAAGAGGCCGCCGTGGCCGCTGCCGCGCCCGAGGCCCTGCGGGCGGCGGGGCTGTCGCGCCCGAAGATTGCCTACGCCCAAGGGCTGGCCCGGTCGGGCATTGATTTTGCAGGGCTGAGAACACGACCCGACGAGGAGGTGATCGCCACCCTGACGGCGGTCAAAGGCATCGGCGTCTGGACGGCCGAGATCTATGCGATGTTCGCCCTCGGTCGCGCCGATGTTTTCGCCGCAGGCGATCTCGCCTTGCAGGAAGCGGCGCGGGTCCTCTTCGATTTGCCAGAGCGCCCAAGCCCCGCGCACCTTCGCGCGATGGCCGAGGACTGGTCGCCTTGGCGGGCGGTTGCGGCGCGGCTTCTGTGGGCCTACTACAGAACGATCAAACAACGGGAAGGCATCCGATGACACGAGCACTGACGGCGGAACGGCGCGAGCCCCTTTCGGGCGAGATGCGCTCGGCAGTGATCTTTCTGCATGGCTATGGCGCCAACGGGGCCGACCTGATCGGCCTTGCCGATCCCTTGGCGGAGCATATGCCCGATACGATGTTCATCGCGCCTGACGCTCCGGAAAACTGCGCCGGTTCGCCCTTCGGCTTTCAGTGGTTTCCGATCCCGTGGATCGACGGATCGAGCGAAGAGGAAAGCGAGGCGGGGCTCTACCACGCCGCCGACGATCTCAACGCCTTTCTCGATGGCGTGATGGTCGATGAGGATCTCCTGCCAGAGCAGGTGATGGTCTTCGGCTTCTCGCAAGGGACGATGATGGCGCTCCATGTCCTGCCGCGCCGCGAGGATGCTGTGGCAGGGATTTGTGCTTTTTCTGGGCGGCTTATTCAGCCCGAGTTGCTCGGCGACGAGGTGCAATGCCGCCCGCCGGTGCTTCTGGTGCATGGCGATGATGATCAGGTTGTGCCGATTCAATCCATGGCGCAGGCGGCCGAGGGGCTGCAGGCGGCGGGTTGGGAAGAGATCTACGCCCATGTGATGAAAGGCACCGGCCACGGCATCGCGCCGGACGGGCTTTCGGTTGCGCTTGCTTTCATGCGCGAGCGGCTTGGCTACGCCTGATATTTCGTCACGCTGGCGTTACTTAGCTGGGCCAGCCTTCCCCTCGCGAACCACGAGATGATGTAGGGCTTGCCAGTGGACAAACGCCAGATATAGTGGGCGCACGGCAGGAGCGGGGCTCCCGCTCTGATGCCGGTGAGGCAGGCAGGGCGAGGAACGAGTCACTATGGATGGCGCCGATTTCAGGACCGAATTCGTCAGGGATCCCGCAGCGCTCCGCTCACATCCCGCGCTGGTGCTGAACGCCGATTTCCGCCCCTTGTCCTACTATCCACTGTCGCTCTGGCCCTGGCAGGAGGCGATAAAGGCGGCCTGGCTCGACAGGGTGGATATCGTCGCCGAATACGACGAGGTGGTCAGAAGCCCCTCGACGGTGATCAAGATCCCCTCGGTCGTCGTCCTGAAGGACTATGTGAAACCCCAAAAGCGCGTGGCCTTCACGCGCTTTAATCTTTTTCTGAGGGACGAGTTCTGTTGCCAGTATTGCGGTTCGAAAGGCGATCTGACCTTCGATCACGTCGTGCCCCGCGCCCGCGGCGGCGTGACCAGCTGGGAAAACGTTGTGGCCGCCTGCGCGCCCTGCAATCTGGCGAAGGGCTCAAAAAGCCTGCACCGCTCGGGGCTGACCTTGCGAAAACCGCCGCGCCAGCCCTCGTCGGAAGAGCTTCGCAACTATGGCCGCAGATTCCCGCCCAACCACCTGCATGAAAGCTGGGTCGATTATCTCTATTGGGATGCCGAACTCGAAGCCTGACCTGCGGTGTATTCCTTTCTTGCCTGTTGATGCTAGACTTGGGTCATGCATCCCGCTACAAGGCGCGCAAATGCGGCGTTAGCGCTAACGAAGCTGACGCGAGCGATGCAGTGCCAGCGGCGGCGGAGAGAAGAATGGTTTCGCGTGTCATTCCGGTCGATGATTTCGACCTCGTAATTTTCGGCGGCACGGGCGATCTTGCCCGACGCAAGATCCTTCCGGGCCTGTTTCGCCGCTTCCTCGGCGGACAAATGCCAGAGATTGCGCGGATTATCGGCGCGGCGCGGTCCGAAATGGACAACGCCGGGTTTCGGGCGCTTGTTGCCGAAGCAATTGCCGAATTTGGCGGTCCGGAAGCGAAGGAAGAGGCTGCGATCGCGCGCTTTCTGGAACGGTTGCACTATGTCGCGATTGACGCAAAGGGCGATGGCGGCTGGAACGATCTTGGCGCGCTCATGCGTGACGGTGTGGTTCGCGCCTTCTATTTCTCGGTGGCACCGGCCCTCTTCGGGGATTTGGCCGAGCGGCTGCACAAGCACGGGATCACCAACGCCGAAAGCCGGGTCGTCGTTGAAAAGCCGTTCGGCCGCGACCTCGCGTCGGCAAAAGCCTTGAACACCACGCTCGCGCGTCATTTCGACGAGAAACAGATCTATCGGATCGACCATTATCTTGGCAAAGAGACCGTTCAAAACCTGATGGCGGTGCGCTTTGGCAACGTTCTCTTTGAACCGCTCTGGAACAACCACTACGTCGATCACATCCAGATCACCGTCGCGGAAACCGTTGGTGTCGAAGGGCGGGGCACCTATTACGACACCTCGGGCGCCATGCGGGACATGGTCCAGAACCACCTGATGCAGCTATTGTGCCTCATCGCCATGGAACCGCCGAGCATGTTCGATGCCGACGCGGTGCGGGATGAGAAGCTCAAGGTGATCCGCGCGCTCCAGCCGGTCGACCCGCACCACATCGTGCGTGGCCAGTATGATGCTGGCGCGAAGGGCGCCTCCTATCGCGAAGATGCGGACAACGCCAAATCGCATACCGAGAGCTTCGTCGCCATGAAGTGCCACATCGCCAACTGGCGGTGGGCGGGCGTGCCCTTCTATTTGCGCACGGGCAAGCGGATGAAGGCGCGAAGCTCGGAAATCGCCGTAGTCTTTCAGGATCTTGGCCACACGATCTTTGAAGGCGACGTGGCGCGCCATCGCAATATCCTGTCGATCCGGCTACAGCCCAACGAAGGCATGGACCTGCAGGTGACGATCAAGGAACCGGGGCCGGGGGGTATGCGCCTTATCGACGTGCCGCTCGACATGAGCTTTGCCGAGGCGCTCGGGCCCGAGGCTGAGGAAGTCCCCGATGCCTACGAGCGGCTCATCATGGATGTGATCCGCGGCAACCAGACCCTCTTCATGCGCGGCGACGAGGTCGAGGCGGCCTGGGCCTGGACCGATCCGATCATCGATGGATGGGTGCGGCGCAATGACGTGCCCAAGCATTATGAGTCTGGCTCTGCGGGGCCGGAAGATGCCATGATGCTGATGCATCGCGACGGCCGCCGCTGGCGCGACATCAAAGGCTAAAGACGGAGACTGCCCGGTGAATCTCATACCCTATCCCGACAGCGAGATGATGATGATGGACCTTGCCAATATTTTGGCGGGGGAGCTTGAACGGGCGCTGATCGGCGAAGACCGCGCGACGCTTGCGGTGACCGGAGGGGAGACGCCGGGCCCGATGTTTGACACTCTCTGTGCAGCCGACCTTGAATGGGATCGGGTAGATGTGATGCTCACCGACGAGCGCTGGGTGCCCGAAACATCCGAGCGATCCAATACCCGGCTTGTCAAAGAGCGGCTGCTTGTCAATCGGGCGGCGGCGGCAAACTACCTGCCGCTTTATGCCCCGATTGAAGAACCCGAACACGCCCTTGAAGGTCTGGAACTGGCCATCGCGCCGAAACTTCCGATCTCTGTCCTGATCCTGGGAATGGGTGCCGATATGCACACCGCCTCGCTCTTTCCGGGATCAGACGACCTTGCCGCCGCTTTGCACGGTGAGCGTATTCTCTATGCCGCCCGCGCGGAAGGAATCCCCGAGCCGCGCGTGACCCTCTCGGCGCGGGTTCTGAACGGGGCGATTGCCAAACACCTCGTGATCGTGGGCAACCACAAGCTCAAGGCGCTTGAGCGCGCCAAGACCCTTTCGCCCGAAGAGGCACCGATTGCCGCCTTCCTGTCGGGTTTGACGGTTCATTGGGCAGAAAGCTGAGCAATGTGGGATGATCTGAAGGCGCATCATGCGCGGACCGGCCACCGCCGGTTCGAAACCCTTTTCGACGACCAGCGCGCCGAAGATTTCTCGGTGCGCGTTGACGATATGCTCTTCGATTACTCCAAAACCAATATCGACGCGGAAGCGCGGGCTCTCCTGATCGGCCTTCTTGACATGGCCAAGGTTGCGGAGCGCCGCGAGGCGATGTTCACGGGCGTGGCGATCAACGAAACCGAAGGCCGCGCGGTTTTGCATACCGCACTGCGCAACCTCGATGGCGGGCCTGTCAAGGTCGGCGGGCAGGATGTGATGCCCGAGGTTCTGGTAACCCTCAAACGCATGGAGACCTTTGCCGAAAAGGTCCGCTCCGGCGCCTTCAAGGGGCAGGGCGGGGCGATCACCGATGTGATCAACATCGGCATTGGCGGGTCCGACCTTGGGCCGGCGATGGCCGTCCGCGCTCTCTCGCCCTATCATGACGGTCCGCGCTGCCACTTCGTCTCCAACGTCGATCCCGGCGATATCGCCGATGTGCTGCGCCGGTGCGATCCGGCGACGACGCTGGTGATCGTCGCCTCCAAGACCTTCACCACCATCGAGACCATGACCAACGCCCATACGGCGCGGGCCTGGATGTCGGAGGCGGTCAAGGATCCCGCGGCCCAGTTCGTGGCGCTTTCGACCTCGAAGAGCAAGACGGATGCCTTTGGAATCCCTGCCGAGCGCGTCTTTGGATTTGCCGACTGGGTGGGCGGACGCTATTCCGTCTGGGGTCCGATCGGGCTTTCCCTGATGATTGCCATCGGCGCGGACGCCTTCCGCGCCTTCCTGCGCGGCGGGCAGGAGATGGACCGCCATTTCCGCGCCGCCGACTGGCACGAAAACATGCCCGCGCTTCTGGCGCTTGTCGGCATCTGGCACGCACAGGTCTGCGGCTATGCCACCCGCGCGGTCCTGCCTTACGACAACCGCCTCGGCCGACTTCCTGCCTATCTCCAGCAGCTCGAGATGGAGAGTAACGGCAAGCGGGTCAGCATGGATGGCGCCGACCTGACGGTGCAAAGCGGCCCCATTGTCTGGGGCGAGCCGGGCACGAACGGCCAGCACGCCTTCTATCAACTGATCCACCAAGGCACCCGGATTGTGCCCTGCGAGTTTATGATCGCCGCACGCGGGCATGAGGACGAGCTGCACCACCAGCAGCAACTTCTGATCGCCAACTGCCTCGCCCAGTCCGAAGCCTTGATGCAGGGTCGCAGACTCGCGGTAGCGCGGGCGATGATGGAGAAGGCGGGGTTCGAAGGCGAGGAACTCGAGCGTCAGGCGCGGCATCGCGTGTTTGAAGGCAACCGCCCGTCAACCACGCTCGCCTACCCGCGCCTCGATCCCTTCACCCTCGGCCAGATCATCGCGCTTTACGAACACCGGGTCTTTGTCGAAGGCGCAATCCTCGGGATCAATTCCTTCGATCAGTGGGGGGTCGAGCTTGGCAAGGAGCTTGCCACAGCCCTCCAGCCCATTGTCGAAGGCAAGAAGCCCGCGACTGGGAAAGATGGCTCAACGGCGGGCCTCATAGACTATCTCCAGCGCCACGGCGCCTGAGGGCCCCGACCCCTTATTTCTTTTGGCCATAAATACTCAAATCCCACATTGGCCACAGGCGCGGGCCTCTGGCCAATGTGGCGATGCGCCGTCAGACCGCAGCGGTGACGATGATCTCGACGAGATACTCGGGGCCCGCCAGCTTGGCTTCCCCAGTGTAACGTGCGGGGGTGTTTCCGGGCGCGACCCACTCGTCCCAGACCGCGTTCATCGCGGCAAAGCCGGTGGCGATGTCGGCGAGCCAGATCTGGGCGGTGATGAGTTTCGTCTTGTCGGTGCCGGCGGCGGCAAGCAGGCGGTCGATCTCGGCCAGAACCGTGCGGGTCTGGGCCGTCACGTCATCGCCGGGATTGCCGACCTGGCCAGCGAGATAGACGATGCCGTTGTGGACGACGGCCTGGCTCATACGCTTGCCGGACTCAATTCGGGTAATGGTCATAAGTGCTCCCTCGGGAATGCAGTTTCATCGGGCGGGGGAGGCTGGAGCGGGTAGCGGGAATCGAACCCGCGCCAAGAGCTTGGGAAGCTCGTGTGATACCATTTCACCATACCCGCGATGATCTTGGAGATAGTGCCGGGGCGGCGGGTCGTCAAGCGGGAAACCGCCCTTGAGGTAGGCCGGGGCTCCGCCCCGGACCCCGGAGTATTTCCGGCCAAAAGAAGATCAGGCGCGGCGGCGACGGCGGCCTCCGTCGCCATCAGTCTTGGCGTTGAAGTTCACCTGCGGCAGGGTGACGATCCCTTTGAGGTTGGGGAAGGGGTCGGTTGCGTGGGGGATGGCGTTGGCGTTGACGAAATGTTCTTGAAACCGTGGCTCGATCGCGGTTTCGACCTTTGTGATCTCGCGCACTGTTCTCTCGATCTGGGCGCGGGCGTCGATCGAGCAAAGGGCGATGCGGGCGCCGGTTCCGGCGGCGTTGCCGGCGGACTGGACTTTGTCCAAGGGGACATCGGGGATCATGCCGAGGATCATCGCGTGTTTGGGCGAGATATGGGCCCCGAAGGCGCCTGCGAGGACCACGTGATCGACGGTCTCGACGCCCATCTCGTCCATCAGGAGGCGGGCGCCGGCGTAGAGCGCCGATTTGGCAAGCTGGATCGCACGGATATCGCCTTGGGTGACGGTGATGCGCGGGCCGCCCGAGGCGGTGCCATCCCAGATCAGGTAGGAATGGGTGCGGCCTTCGGGAAGGCAGCGGGCTGTGCCGGTTTGTTCCGCAGAGCCGATGAGACCGCGGGCATCGAGAAGGCCCGCGAGGCGCATTTCGGCCACGGCCTCGATGATGCCGGAGCCGCAGATGCCGGTGATGCCGGTGGCGGCGGTCGCATCCACAAAGGCGGGATCGTCGGACCAGAGATCCGAGCCGATCACCTTGAAGCGCGGCTCCTTGGTTGCGGGGTCGATCTCGAGCCGTTCGATGGCGCCGGGGGCGGCCCGCTGGCCTGAGCTGATCTGGGCGCCTTCAAAGGCGGGACCGGTGGGGGAAGAACAGGCGAGAACGCGGGTCTTGTTGCCCAAGAGGATTTCGGCATTGGTGCCGACATCGACGATGAGGACGAGGTCCTCGGACTTGTTGGGCTCTTCCGAGAGCGCGACCGCGGCGGCATCGGCGCCGACGTGGCCGGCGATGCAGGGCAGGACGAAGACGCGGGCGTTTTCGTTGATCGAGGTGAGGTCCAACTCGCTTGCCGCAAGCGAGAGGCTCTCGGAGGTGGCAAGCGCAAAGGGGGCTTGGCCAAGTTCCACCGGGTCGATGCCGAGGAGTAGGTGGTGCATCACCGGATTGCAGACGAAAACAGTCTCGACGATCTGGGTCGGGTCGATCTGGCCCTCGACGGCGATGGACTGGGCCAGCGCATTGAGCGCGGTGCGGACTGCGCCGGTCATCTCCTTGTCGCCGCCGGGGTTCATCATCGCGTAGGAGACGCGGCTCATCAGATCTTCACCAAAGCGGATCTGCGGGTTCATCACGCCCGAAGAGGCGATGACATTGCCGTTACGCAGATCGCACAGGTGGGCGGCGATGGTGGTCGAGCCGAGGTCGATGGCGAGACCGTAGATGCGGCCTTCGTAGAAGCCGGGGAAGATATCGAGGATCCGGTGTTCGCTGTCACGGTGGCCTTTGTGAAGCGCGATTGTGATCTTCCACTCGCCCTTGCGCAGCGCCTTTTGCAGCCGGTGCAGGATGTTCATCGGCGCGGTGACGCCTTCGATCTGCCACTGGGTGCGCAAGGCGTCCTTCAGGCGCTCGAAATCGCCCGAGGGCTCGTGCATATCGGGCTCTTGCACCTCGACGTAGTAAAGGTGGGTGGCCGGGGCCATGATGATGTCGCGCGCCGTGGCGGCCTTGCGCACGACCTGCCGGTGGACCTGGCTTTCGGGTGGCACGTCGATCACCACATCGCCTTGAACCGTGGCCTGACAGCCTAGGCGGCGGCCTTTGGGCAGGCCGCGGATACGGTCGTAGCGGTCTTCGACGGAATTCCATTCGCTCAGGGCGTCGCCCGCGACTGTGACGCCGTGCTTGGGAAACTCGCCGTAGGAGGGCGTGATCTGGCATTTCGAGCAGATGCCGCGCCCACCGCAGACGGAATCGAGATCGACGCCAAGCTGTCGTGCGGCGGTCAGAATCGGCGTGCCGACGGGGAAATGCCCCCGTTTGCCCGAGGGGGTGAAAATCACGAGGGGATCGGTGCTCATGGCGGGCCTGACTGTTGCAACGTTTTCAGAATACTGGGAGATTTCGGGGGCGAAGGCGGCTTTGCGTCACTTGATGCGCTGGTTCCGGCTTTGCGGGCTATAGCTGGGCGACCCACGCCCGCGCAACGGCAAGGCCCGCGGCATCAGAGGCGGGGGCATGGCGGGCAGCGAGGCGGTCGAATTCCGCCAGCCATCCGGGGTGCCGCGCCTCGACCTCCTTCGGAAAGCGCCTGTTCCAGGCGGCGGCAACGGCGCGGCTCACTTCGAAATGGAACTGCATTCCCCAGGAGCGGTTGCCCACGCGGAAGGCTTGATTCTCGGCCGCCGCATTGGCGGCGAGGCGGGTGGCGCCCTGCGGCAGGTCGTAGTGATCGGAGTGCCACTGGAACGAGGCGAAACCGCGCGGGACGCTACACAGGACAGGATCGTCGGCGGCAGAATCCGTGGTCTCGATGGTTTGCCAGCCAAACTCCCGCGAGGTGCCTACATGGTTGGCCGCGCCCCAAGCCCGCGCCAGAAGCTGCGCGCCGAGGCAGATGCCAAGGACCGCGCGGCCCGCCTCGTCAAAAGCGCGCATCTCGCGGGCGAGGGCGGGGAGATACGGGTGGAGCGCATCGTCCACCGCGCTCTGCTCGCCGCCAAAGACCACGAGGCCGACGTAATCGCCCTGTGGGTCGGGCAAGATGCCGTCGAGGTAGGGGCGGAAAACCTCGATCATCACACCCGCCTCGGCCAAAGCCACGCCGACCTGACCCAAATGACTGATTTTGGTATTCTCGACGATCGCAACGCGCATTTCGGCCCCTTTCAGCGGTTGGCGTGAATATGCCGCGTCAAATCGCCTATGCAAGCGGGGATGGTCACTTCTTGCTTGCGCCCGTGCCGGACCCGTGAAATGGGGAAGCGCCAAACGAAGCTATCCACGGAGAGACCCTGATGGAGATTCGCGAGGCCCTTACCTTTGACGATGTTCTTCTTGTGCCGGCGGCCTCGTCGGTCCTGCCTTCGACGGCGGATACTAGGACACGCGTGACCCGTTCGATCGGGATGAACATTCCGCTTTTGTCCTCGGCGATGGACACCGTGACCGAGGCACGCATGGCGATTGCCATGGCGCAGGTCGGCGGGATCGGGGTCATTCACCGCAACCTCGATACCGACAAACAGGCCGATGAAGTTCGCCGCGTGAAGCGTTTCGTCTCGGGGACGGTCTACAACCCGATTACCCTTCGGCCTGACCAGACGCTGAAAGACGCCAAGGATTTGATGGCCCAATACAACATCACCGGCTTTCCGGTGGTGGGCGAGGGCGGCAAGGTTGTCGGCATCGTCACCAACCGCGATATGCGCTTTGCCCAGTCCGACGACACGCCGGTGAGCGTGATGATGTCGAGCGACAATCTCGCCATGCTGGCAGAACCGGCCGACCTCGATGAAGCGCGGAGCCTGATGCAGGCGCGGCGGATCGAGAAGCTTCTGATCCATGACGGCAAGGGCAAGCTCACCGGCCTTCTGACACTGAAGGACAGCGAGCAGGCCGTGCTCAACCCCGTGGCCTGCAAGGACAGCCTCGGCCGCCTGCGCGTGGCCGCCGCCTCGACCGTAGGCGATGCGGGCTTTGAGCGCAGTCAAGCGCTCATCGACGCGGGCGTGGATATCGTCGTGATCGACACGGCGCATGGCCATTCCGAGGGCGTGGCCAAGGCCGTAGAGCGGGTGAAGGCGCTGTCGAACGAGGTTCAGGTGATTGCCGGCAACGTGGCGACGGCTGAGGCCACCCGTGCGCTCATCGGCGCGGGCGCGGATGCGGTGAAGGTTGGCATCGGGCCGGGCTCGATCTGCACCACGCGGATGGTCGCCGGTGTCGGCGTGCCGCAGCTCACCGCGATCATGGACTGCGCCTCGGGCGCGGGCGATGTGCCGGTCATTGCCGATGGCGGCATCAAGTTCTCGGGCGATTTCGCCAAGGCCATCGCCGCCGGCGCCTCTTGCGCCATGGTCGGCTCGATGATCGCAGGCACCGACGAAAGCCCCGGCGAGGTGATCCTCTATCAGGGCCGCTCGTTCAAAGCCTATCGCGGCATGGGCAGCCTCGGCGCCATGGCGCGCGGCTCGGCCGACCGCTATTTCCAGAAGGACGCGGCCTCGGACAAGCTCGTGCCTGAAGGCATCGAGGGGCAGGTGCCTTACAAGGGGACGGTTTCGGCGGTGATCCACCAGATGGTCGGCGGACTGCGCGCGGCGATGGGCTATACCGGCAACGCCACGGTCGACGAGATGCGCCAGAACTGCCGTTTCGTGAAGATCACCGGCGCGGGGCTGAAGGAAAGCCACGTCCATGACGTGCAGATCACCCGCGAAAGCCCGAACTACAGGATCGGCTGATGCGGGCGCTTGTCACCGGCGCAGGCGCGAAGGGCGGGATCGGCATGGCCGTGGCCCGCGCTCTTGGGCGTGCGGGGTGCGAGGTGGCGCTGGTTTCGACGACGGATCGCATCCACGAGCGGGCGGCTGAGCTGATGGCCGAGGGCCTCAAGGCCACGGGCCATATCGCAGATCTGACCGATGCCGTGCAGGTGGCGGCGCTGCGCGAGGCCGTGGGGCCGGTGCAGATCCTCGTCAACAACGCCGGAATGGGCACGGTGGCCGCCCCCGCCGATACCCGCCGCTTCCTCGACCTGCCGCCCTCGGAATGGGCGCGGGCGATGGCACTGAGCCTCGACACAGCGGTTCTGACGACCCGCGCCTTCCTGCCCGACATGGTGGCGGCGGGCTATGGCCGGATCGTGATGATGGCCTCGGTGACGGGGCCCGTCGTTTCGAACGTGGGCGACACCGCCTATAGCGCGGCGAAGGCGGCAATGACCGGCATGACCCGTGGCCTTGCGCTTGAAGTGGCGCGGGCGGGGGTGACGGTCAATGCTGTCCTGCCGGGCTGGATCGCGACCGAAGCCTCGACCGAGGCGGAACTGCGGGCCGCCGCGGCGACGCCGCAAGGCCGCGCCGGAACGCCGGACGAAGTGGCCGCTGTCGTGGCCTTCCTTGCCTCGGAAGGCGCGAGTTATGTCAATGGAGCGATGATCGTCGTCGACGGGGCCAACACGCTTCAGGAGACAAAGGCGTGACCCCGGCAGCGCGGGTTTCTGCCGCCATCGAGATTCTGGACGAAATCCTTGCGGGCAGCGCCGCCGAGAAGGCGCTGACCAACTGGGCGCGCCGCTCGCGCTTTGCCGGCGCCAAGGACCGCGCCGCGATCCGCGATCATGTGTTCGACGCGCTGCGCTGCCGCCGGTCGTTCGCGGCTTTGGGCGGTGGCGAAACAGGGCGCGGCCTGATGATAGGTGAGCTTCGGGCCGCAAACGCAGATCTTTCTGACATATTTTCTGGATTAGGCCACGCCCCAGCGGCCATTTCTGCGGCTGAGCAAGCCGCTTGCCGGGCGCCAGAAGTCGGGGCCGAGGCCCTCGATATGCCTGATTGGCTCTATGAGTTACTGACCCAACAAATGGGCAAAGACGAAGCCGAAGCGACCTGCGACGCGCTGCGAAGCCGTGCGCCGGTCTGGCTAAGGGTCGCTCTGCGCCGGGGAAGCCGCGAGAACGCGGCCGCCATGTTGCTCTCTGAAGGCATTGTGACCCGACCTCATCCGAAGGTGAAGACTGCGTTGGAAGTTACAGAAAACGCAAGAAAGATTATGAACTCTTCGGCATATTTCGGTGGCTTTGTCGAACTTCAGGATGCCTCTTCGCAAGCCGCGGTTCTCGCATTGCCAGATCCGGCGGGAGGTGCGAGTGCGCTCGACTATTGCGCCGGTGGCGGGGGGAAATCCCTTGCCCTCGCTGACATGGGCTATGCGGTCGATGCCCACGATATTGCACCGGCTCGGATGAAAGATATCCCCGAACGTGCGGCGCGCGCGGGCGTAGGAATATTTGTAAGGAATGACCCGCAAGCCCTTGCAAAGGAATACGATCTTGTATTTGTGGATGCACCGTGCAGCGGCAGCGGCACATGGCGGCGAACACCAGAAGCTAAATGGACCCTGACACCGGAGCGTTTGGGCGAGCTTCGTGAAATCCAGCGGGACGTTCTTGAGAAAGCCGCCAAGCTGGTTCGTCCAGGCGGCTATCTGGCCTATGCCACCTGCTCGATCCTTCGGATTGAAAACGAAGACCAGATCGAGGCATTTGTTGCGCGGAATCGGAAGTTTGAAAACGTTCGTTCGCATGAGTTTCTGCCCGGACCTCTTGGGGACGGGTTCTTTCTCAATCTGCTTCTTTCCGGATAGCAACCTTAAGTTGCAAAAGATTTTGGTTTCTTTAAGCTCGGACGAGGTTTGGAGAGATTTAGGCAAAAATTAACCATCTCTCCCGACAAAGATCTGCAGGATTGGGGTCTTCCGGGATGAGTTTGACGCAGCTTTATCGAAGAAACGCTACGCCTCGATCATCCGGGGCCGCGCCGTTGATAGCAATTTTGTCTGGAATTCTAGCTTTTCTGCTCGCGGTTTCGGTGGCGCCGCTTTGGCAAAAACTTGGGCTGGGCATCTTTGGTGTCATGTTGATTTCAGTTGCCGGCTATGAACAGGTTCGATCGATCTGGTCGGCGCGACGGGGGCGTCTGTTGGTAAGGCTCGCCGCTTCGCTCTTTGCGGGTGACAAGGCTTTGGTCATGCTTGCCGACAACGATGGTCGCATCCTGTTTCAAAACGAAGCTGCGGGCAAATTGGACTTGTCGGGGGGGGCGAGGGTGGAACAGGCCCTGACGCGGCTTCTTGCCAATCCCGGAGCGGTTCAACACCGTTTGCAAGACAAGGCGAAACAATCAGGTCGGGCCGACGAAACCTTCACGACCCGCCGTGCTCGACTAAATCTATCGGCGCGAGTCGTGGGTGCGGATCGCATCCTCTGGCGGCTTGAGGAACTGTCCAACAGCGTATCGGACCCTGGTATTCCGACGATCTTCGCAGGCCCTGAGGGTTCGATCCTTCAAACCAACGACCCGGCACGTCAGTTGATCGGAAGTGATGCGATAACTCTGGAAGATGTGTTCGAAGACTTGCCTTTGCGTGCCGGTGCGACACACAGGCTTAGGTCTGGGCTTGGGGCCATCGAGGTTGCGGTCTGGGTTCGCGAGACAGCGGGTGGTGGAAGCAATATCGCCTTCTTTCCGTCCACATCGCCAGGAGCGCCGATGCCGGAATCATGGTCCGTCATCGAAGAGCTGCCGGTGCCGCTGCTCAAGATAGCCCGCAGCGGAGAGATACTCGCTTCGAACCGGGCCGCACGGGGATTGGTTCAGCGTGAGATGGGCCCAAATGCCCGGCTTTCGGATCTTTTTGAGGGGCTTGGTCGTCCTATCATCGACTGGCTTGAGGAGATCGGCAGGGGCCAATCTTCTGGTGACAAGCAATTCCTACGCAGTCACGGTGACGGCCCAGAGCTCTTCGTGCAGATCATACTCAAGCCAGCTGGGGATTCGAAGGATCCTCACTTGATCGCGGTTCTGAGTGACATGACAGAGTTCAAGTCGCTTGAAGCACAATTTGTTCAGAGCCAGAAGATGCAGGCCATCGGCCAGCTTGCTGGCGGGGTTGCCCATGATTTCAACAATCTTCTTACCGCGATTTCGGGTCATTGCGATCTGCTTCTGCTCCGCCATGACCGCGAGGATCAGGACTATTCCGATCTGATTCAGATCCATCAGAATTCCAATCGCGCGGCCGCTCTGGTGGGGCAACTTCTGGCGTTTTCCCGCAAGCAGAACCTGCGCCCCGAGGTGCTTGATCTGCGTGACACGCTTGCGGATCTGACCCATCTTTTGAACCGGCTCGTCGGAGAAAAAGTCAGGCTGACGCTCAATCACGATCCCGATCTTCTGCCAATCAGAGCCGACAAACGGCAACTCGAGCAGGTGATTATGAACCTTGTGGTCAACGCGCGCGATGCGATGCCGTCGGGGGGCGAGATCATTATCGAGACAGAAAACCTTACACTCAAACGACCCATCGAACGTGATCGAGCGAGTGTTCCGGCCGGCGACTATGTTTTGGTGAAGCTGGCCGATGAAGGGCACGGCATACCGGCAGACAAGATCCCGAAGATCTTTGAACCCTTCTACACAACTAAGCGCACAGGCGAAGGGACCGGCCTTGGGCTTTCGACAGCCTATGGCATCGTAAAACAGACCGGCGGTTTCATCTTTGTCGACAGCGAGGAGGGCCGCAGCACCATCTTTACCCTGTACTTCCCGGCGCATCTCGCCCCCGTCGAGCCTGCCGCGGCGGTGCTTCCGATCGCTCCCCGGCCCGCAGATCGTTCAGGCCCAGATCACGGGGTCATCCTTCTGGTTGAAGATGAAGCGCCCGTCCGCGCGTTTGCTGCACGAGCGCTGCGGCTGAAGGGCCATACCGTTTTCGAGGCGGAAAACGCGGAGGCGGCCCTTGAGTTGCTCAAAGACCCGGGAATGAGGGTCGATATCTTTGTGACCGATGTGATCATGCCCGGAAAAGACGGCCCGACAAGGGTCCGCGAGGCGCTCAAAGAGCGTCCCGGTACGGGGGTGGTGTTCGTGTCGGGCTATGCCGAAGAGGCCTTTGGCGAGCATCAGGCCTTGATCGCCAACTCTGTCTTTCTGCCGAAACCGTTCTCACTCAACGATCTGGTGGAAACCGTGGCGGCGCAACTGGCGGGAAGCTAGGCCCCTAAAAGGTCAACCAGATGGGCGGCCGAACCGGTCAGAGCGGCATAATCGTCTTCGACAACCGAAACCGAAAAATTGCTCATGAAACCGGCAAAACGGCCCTTGTCGCGGAAGGCTTCGCCAAACCCAAAGCGTTCAAGATAGGGGGCAAAGGCCCGAGAGACCCCGCCGACAAGAAATATGCCGCCAAAGGGCAACTGGATCAGGGCCAGATTTCCGGCGACCGTTCCCAAGATGCGGGTAAAGATCCGCGCCGCCTCGATCGCGCGTTCGTCCTGTCCGTCGGCGCAGCTTTCCATGATCTGTTGGGCCGACCGTTCGCGCGGATCACCGGCTTCGTCGCTGAGCCAAGCATAGGCACGCTCAAGGCCACGGCCCGACAAGACGTCCTCGACGCCCGGAAAGCCGTGCGCTGTCTCGACATAGCGGCACAGACGCAAATCCGCGTCGGTCCTGATCGGCAGATTGGCGTGGCCCGCTTCCGACGGCGGCACGAGACGGCCGTTTGCCGTTTCAAAGACCGGAGCGGCGTTGAACCCGGTTCCTACCCCTATGACAAGCCGCGCGGCATGGGCCTGGACGCCGGGACCGGCAAGAATCGGACGAATCACGGCGGGATCCAGATGCCCTAGCGCGTGTCCCTGCGCCTGAAGGTCATTCAGGATCGCGACAGTCTCGGCCCGCGTGGCGCGCATCAGAGTAGTCTTGTCGATGGTCCAGTCGAGGTTGGTCAGCGTCGCACGCCCGTCGCGCACAGGGCCAGCCACAGCCACACAGGCGGCCCTGGGATCTACACCGCCTTCGTCTTCGATATAACGGCGCAACACGCTCTCAAGGCCGGGGAACTCGGCATTGCTATAGCGACGGATCGTGTCCGGCAGGATCTGCCGCCCTTCGGCAAGCGCAACACGGGTGTTGGTCCCGCCGATATCGGCAACAAGCAGGAGAGAATTTGCCGGGTGCGCCATGCGACCTCCGATAGCGGTAACATTCCAAGAGTAATTGGCCCGCGTGATAAGATGCAATGGGGGTCGGCATCAAGCATTCAAAGTAGGTATGGAATATTTCGATCGCTTTTTCGCCCTTGCGCCGCTGCGGCGCGAAGCCTCTGAGCGGGGTCAAACCTTCTCGCTAGGCTCGCGTCATGAACTTCCTTTTTGCCTCGATTGAAGATCTCAACGACTGGATTGAGCCGCTCGGCGGCCATCCACAAGTGCTTACCCCCAACCTCAACCGGCTTGCAGCGCGGGGAATAGTCTTTCGAAATGCCTATGCGACGGTTCCAGCCTGTTCACCCTCTCGCACCGCAACACTTTTTAGGCAGGCGCCGTGGCAGACCGGGGGTCTACACCAATTTCCAGTTCTGGTCGGATCACTATCCGACCCTGTGCAGCCTGTCGGGCGCGCGCCCCAAACACCGTCTGGCTGGCGAAGACCTTTCACCAGTCTTTGCAGGTGAGAAATGGCAGCGCAAAGATCCGGTCCTTTCGGTTTGGGGTAAATGGGAAAAAGGCGTGCCCGATAGCGGCCGCGTCGCCTTTTCACTGCGGAGCAAAACCCATCGCTATAGCTGCTATTGGAACGGTGGCGAGGAACTCTACGAAAGCGAGAGCGATCCCTTTGAGCACATCAACCTTCTCGCTCATGGCGGGGCCGGCGGCAATCTGAGGGCGCTGGCGGATAGCTATCAGGACCAGATCGACCGGCTTGTGCCCGAGCTGGCAGAGGTGGCCGGTTGGGGCGGCTGAAAACAAAGATGCCCGGCGGGCAGGGCCGCCGGGCATCAATTGCGGCAGACTGAAGGGGATCAGCCGCGGCGGCGTCCGCCACCACGGCGACCGCGGCCCTCTTCACCGTCTTTGGCAGGGGCGCGGTTGAAGCGGATCCATTCGCCGCCCGAGGGATCGTTGTTGGTGAGGAAGTTGGCGGCGCGGATCGCTTCCATTTCCTTGCCTGCGCGCGGCTTGGTCGAGCCGAGGCCGAAAAGTTGACAGAAGGTCTCGTCATCCATGTCTTCGGGCAGGAAAATGCCGGCGGCTTCGATCTCGGCCTTCTTCTCGGCGATTTTCGAGGCGGGAACAGGCAAGGCGATCGGGTTCATGATCGCGCTGGTCATGCCTGCGGTCATCGCCATCGGCAGGAAGGCGTTGTTGATGCCGTGGCGGTTGGGCAGGCCGAACGAGATATTCGAGGCGCCGCAGGTCGTGTTGACGCCCAGCTCTTCGCGCAGGCGGCGAACGAGGGTAAAGACCTGAAGGCCGGCCGTTCCCATCGCGCCGATCGGCATCACCAGCGGGTCGACGACGATGTCATGCGCCGGAATGCCGAAATCGGCGGCGCGCTCGACGATCTTCTTGGCGACCGCAAAGCGCACGTCGGGATCTTCGGAAATGCCGGTGTCGTCGTTCGAGATAGCGACGACCGGAACGTTGTATTTCTTGACGAGCGGCAGAACGAGCTCGAGCCGCTCTTCCTCGCCCGTGACCGAGTTCAGAAGCGGGCGACCCTTGGCGGCGGCAAGGCCTGCCTCGAGGGCGGCGGGAACCGACGAGTCGATACACAAGGGCGCATCGGTGATCGCCTGCACGCGCTCGACGAGTTCCTTCATCAGGGGCGGCTCGACAAAGTTGTTGTCGGCATAGCGCGGGTCTTCGGCCATCTTGTTGGAGAAGACAGCGCCCGAGTTGATATCGAGCACGGTCGCACCTGCGGCGACCTGCGCCAGCGCATCGGCCTCGACCGTCGAGAAATCGCCCATCTCGAGCTCGGCGGCGAGCTTCTTGCGGCCCGTGGGGTTGATGCGCTCGCCAATGACGCAGAACGGCTGGTCAAAGCCGATGATGGCGGTCTTGGTCGCGGATTCGACGATCGTGCGGGTCATGGGTATTCCTTAGGAGTGAGAGGCGGGGACGGCCGAGGCGCCGCCGTTTTCGATGGCCCAGGTGGCGTTGGTCTTGATCCCGCCCAAGGGGAAGAAGTGCACCTGTTCGATGTTGAAGTCGGGGGTCTTGGCGGCGTGGGCGGCCAGTTCGTTCAGGAACTCGTCCGGCTCGTAGGGCAAAAGCAGCTTGGTGACATCCATCGCCCGTTTCTGCAGAACGCGCAGAGAGGGGCCAACGCCGCAGGCCATGGCGAATTTGATGAGCGTCTGCAGCTTGGCGGGGCCCGCCACGCCGATGTGGATCGGCAGGTCGATGCCCGCATCCTTCAGCGCATTGGCCCATGCGATCACAGGCTTGGCCTCGAAACAGAACTGGGTCGCAAGCGCCATCTTGGCGTCGGTGGTCTCGCTGAATTTCTGCTTCCAGCGCAGGGCGTCCATCACGTTCTTGTCCGAGCCATCGGGATCAATGTCCTTGTTGCCCTCGGGGTGGCCCGCGATGTGGAGGCGCTTGAAGCCTGCCTTGTCGAAAAGGCCGGTTTCGAGAAGCTGCATCGACGAGTCGAACTGGCCAAGCTGTTGGGCGGGGTTGCCCGCGATGATCAGGCCCTCGCTCACGCCGGCTTCGCCCTGATAACGGGCAAGCCAGTCGGCCAGCATGGCCTTGTCCTTGATGATCCGCGCGGGGAAGTGCGGCATCGGCTCAAAGCCCTCGTCGCGCAGGCGCTTGGCAGTGGCGACCATATCCTCGATCGGGAACTCGATATTGGCGATATAGACGCGCGTGCCCTTGGGCAGAAGCTCGCGGAAATCCTCGACCTTCTCGGCGGTGCGCGGCATCACCTCGATCGAATAGCCTTTCAGGAAGGCCTCGAGCGCGGGGCTGGAGGTGGAAACCTCAGCGGTTTCTTTTTTCTTGAGGAAAGGGAGCAGCGACACGATGGCCTCCTTGATACGATCAGTCATGGCAGGGCGATCAGGCCCGGCCGTCATTGGCGATAAGCGCGATGAGGCGCTCCTTATCATATTCGCGGTCGATCCGGGCCGCTTCGGCGGCGGCGATCTCGGTGGCATCGCCCTCTACCGGATAGGGCTCGCCCTTGCGCCATTCGGCCAGATAGGCATCGGTGTCCGACGCGCCCACCTTCATCGCGGCGCGGTCGATTGCCTGCTCGAAGCGCTCGGGCAGGGGGGCCTTGGCGCCGCGACGGCCGGGGCCAACGATGACCTGAGCCGGGATATCGCGCCAGTAAACGATGGTGACGTCGGGCATGGTGATTCCTTCATTCCTGCTCGCTTCTATCGCGGCCCAAAAGCGACACAGGGTCGATTTTCGACATGGTGGGAATATGGAGCGACCGACCTGATTGCAACATCTGCCTTGAGGTCACAGCCCGCAAAGCCGTTTTGGTGATTCCGTGGCGGCAGGACAGCCAGCAACCCTTGCGCCGAAAGGTCGCGGAGCATAGGTTGGATCCAACACGAAATGGAGGGCGTGACGATGACGCCCATGCGTCCCGAAGGTGCGGGCGCGTTCCCGGAAGCGGTCGAGAGCCCCGCGCCTCAAACGCCTGATCGAGGGCCGCTTTATGCGGCTCTGGATTTGGGCACGAATAGTTGCCGGATGCTGATTGCCCAACCCAAGGGTAGCCAGTTTCAGGTGATCGACAGTTTTTCCAAGTCGGTGCAGCTCGGGCAGGGGCTTGAGAGCACCGGCAAGCTCAGCCGCGCCTCGATGAACCGCACGATCAACGCGCTGAGGATCTGTCGTCAGAAGCTTAGCCGCCACAACGTCACGAATATGCGCCTTGTGGCGACCGAGGCCTGCCGGCGGGCCAAGAACGGCGCCCAGTTCATCCAGCAGATTCGCCGCGAGGCGGGATTGAAGCTCGAGGTGATCACGCCCGAGGAGGAGGCGCGGCTTGCCGTGATCTCTTGCGCGCCCTTGGTCTCGCCCAAGACCGAGCAGCTTCTGGTCGTCGATATAGGCGGCGGCTCGACCGAGCTGGTCTGGATCGACCTGACGGGCGTTCCCGCCGCGGAACGCCCCGGCGCGATCATGCGTCTGCATCGCGGTTTCGTGCAGGAGCCAAGCGAGATGGCGGCGGCGCGGGTGGTCGATTGGATCTCGGTGCCGCTTGGCGTGGCGACGCTGCGGGATCAATTCGTCGATGTTGAAGACGATGCCGCGCGGTTTGCGCTGATGAGTTGGTATTTCGAAGAGAACCTTTCCAAATTCTCGCCCTATGCGGCCGAACAAGTGCGCGAGGGGTTTCAGATCATCGGTACCAGCGGCACGGTGACGACCGTTGCGGCAAGCCATTTGGGCCTCAAGCGCTATGACCGCACCAAGGTCGATGGTCTGCGGATGACCTCCGACCAGATCGACACGGTGATCCGCAATTACCTTGCCCTCGGTCCCGCCGGCCGCCGCGCCGATCCGCGCATCGGCAAGGACCGGCAGACATTGATCATGTCGGGCGCGGCGATCCTGCAGGCGCTCATGAGGATTTGGCCGACGGATCGGATGTCGGTGGCCGACCGTGGGCTGCGCGAAGGCTTGCTCTATGCACAGATGAGCGCAGACGGGGTCTTGGAAGATCCGTCGCTTTAGGGGTAAAGGCGCGCCATGGTGAAGAAACCCACAAAGAATACTTCGGGACGCGGCCAGCGTGATCTGACCGTCAAGGTCAAGTCTGCGCGCGGGCGCACCTTGTCTTCAACGCGTTGGCTACAGCGGCAGTTGAATGACCCTTATGTCAAGCAGGCCAAGGCCGAGGGCTATCGCGGCCGTGCGGCCTTCAAGATTTTGGAGCTTGATGACAAATACCGCTTTCTCGTGCCCGGCGCGCGGGTGGTCGATCTGGGCTGCGCCCCCGGCGGCTGGTGTCAGGTGGCGGTCAAGCGGGTGAATGCGCTTGGCGAGAAGTCCGGCAAGGCGGTTGGCAAGGTTCTTGGGGTCGACCTGCAGGAAGTCGAGCCGATCGCAGGGGCCGAGATCCACCAACTCGATTTTCTTGCTGATGCAGCTGACGCTCTGGTTAAGGAATGGCTGGGCGGCACGGCGGATGTGGTCATGTCCGACATGGCCGCCGCAAGCTCGGGGCACAAACAGACCGACCACATTCGCATCATCGCCTTGTGCGAGGCCGCCGCCTATTTCGCCTTCGACGTTCTGACCCCCGGCGGCACATTCGTCGCCAAGGTTCTGGCCGGCGGCGCCGAGGGTGAGTTGCAGAAGCTCTTGAAACAGCGCTTCGACAAGGTGGCCAACGTCAAGCCGCCGTCGAGCCGGTCGGACAGCTCAGAGAAATTCGTGATCGCGACCGGCTTCCGCGGCTAGGCGCTTTTGCGTTTGGGCAAGACCCAGCCGGGGCGGGCGAAGTGGCAGGTATAGCCGCTCGGGAACCGTTCGAGATAATCCTGATGATCGGGCTCTGCTTCCCAGAAGGGGCCTGCGGGTTTCACTTCGGTGACGACCTTGCCGGGCCAAATGCCAGAGGCATTCACGTCTTCGATCGTATCGAGCGCCACGGCGTGTTGCTCCTCGTCGAGATAATAGATGCCCGAGCGGTAGGAGATACCGAGGTCGTTGCCCTGCCGGTTGAGCGTGGTCGGATCGTGGATCTGGAAGAAAAATTCCAGAATCTGCCGGTAGCTGATCACCGCGTCGTCAAAGACGATCTCGATCCCCTCGGCATGGGTGCCGTGGTTGCGGTAGGTGGCATCGGCGACATCGCCCCCGGTATAGCCCACACGGGTTTTCAGGACGCCAGGACGTTTGCGGATCAGATCCTGCATCCCCCAGAAACATCCGCCCGCGAGAATTGCCGTTTTCTGTGCCATGATCACACCTCCTTGACTTGATCGAGATATTCGCCGTAGCCCTCGGCTTCCATTCTGTCTTTAGGAATGAAGCGCAGAGAGGCCGAGTTGATGCAATAGCGCAGACCTCCCCGGTCGCGCGGGCCATCGGGGAAGACGTGGCCGAGGTGGCTGTCGCCATGGGCCGAACGGACTTCGGTTCGGACCATACCGTAGGAGCGGTCGCTCAACTCGGCGACATTCGCGTGCTCGATAGGCCGCGTGAAGCTCGGCCAGCCACAGCCGGATTCGTATTTGTCCGAAGACGCAAAAAGCGGCTCGCCGGAAACGATATCGACATAGATCCCAGCGGCTTTGTTATTCAGAAGCTTGCCGGTTCCCGCGCGTTCTGTCCCGTTTTGCTGGGTCACGCGGAATTCCTCTGCGTCGAGCTTGGCGATGGCGTCCGGGTCTTTGAAATAGCGCGGCATGAAACCTCCTGCATTTGGGCTACATGATATGGGGAGGCTCAACGCGTCTGTCTAGCGCCCGCTGACGGCTGTCACTTGCCTGTGAATTGCGGTGAGATTGCCTCAGGGTGACGTGAAGATGCGCCCCCCCAAGGGTTTATCTTTGAAATTGAGGCGGCGCGAGGGTAGGGCACGAGCCAAGGGAGATTCGCTCTCCTTCTACTTAAGGGGCTGCCGCCCCCCAAAACGGGGAATTGGGGATGACCGACAACAACCAACCGAACCATCATTGGAAGACCTTGGATCGCGACCTCGGCCGGATCGCAGCACTGGAGTCTGCGACATCCTATGTCTCGAAGCCGATGGTTGGTCTTGGGATTTCACTTGTTTTCGTGGTGGTCGCGTCTCTGATCGCGACGCTCCTCTTTGGCGAAGAAAACACCCGTTGGATCGTAGTTCTTGCGGCCGCAGTTGGGGCCTATATGGCGCTCAACATCGGCGCCAATGACGTGGCCAACAACATGGGCCCGGCGGTTGGCGCCAAGGCGCTTACCATGGGCGGCGCGATCCTGATCGCCGCAATCTTCGAGAGCGCGGGCGCGCTTTTGGCCGGTGGCGATGTGGTTTCGACCATTTCCAAGGGGATCGTTTCTCCCGAGAGCGTCTCGGGGCCGGGTATCTTCATCTGGGCGATGATGGCCGCACTTCTGTCGTCGGCCCTTTGGATCAACCTCGCGACATGGGTCGGCGCGCCTGTGTCGACAACCCATTCGATCGTCGGTGGCGTTATGGGGGCGGGCATCGCTGCGGCCGGTTTTGGCGCGGTCAACTGGCCGACCATGGGTTCGATTGCGGCGAGTTGGGTGATCTCGCCCATTCTGGGCGGTGTTATCGCCGCCGCATTTCTGGCTTTCATCAAGAAGTTTATCATTTATCAGGATGACAAGATCGCTGCTGCGCGTCGTTGGGTGCCTGTGCTCGTTGCCATCATGGCCGGGGCATTTGCGTCGTATCTTTCCCTGAAGGGCCTTTCGAAACTTGTCAAAATCGAAATGGGCAATGCGCTTCTGATCGGCCTTGGCGTGGCGGTTCTGTCGTATTTCCTCTCGGCGCCTGTCATCAAGCGCAAGTCGATCGGCCTTGAGAACCGCAATCGTTCGCTCAAGGTGCTGTTCGGCCTGCCGCTGGTGATCTCCGCAGCGCTCCTGTCATTCGCGCATGGCGCCAACGATGTGGCCAACGCTGTCGGCCCGCTGGCCGCCATCGTCCACGCTGCCGAGACCGGCGGCGAGTTTGCCGGCAAGGTGCATATCCCGCTTTGGGTCATGGTGATCGGTGCTTTCGGCATCTCGGTCGGCCTCGTGCTCTTTGGCCCCAAGCTCATCCGCATGGTCGGTAGCCAGATCACCAAGCTCAACCCGATGCGCGCCTATTGCGTGGCGCTTTCGGCGGCGATCACGGTGATCGTGGCCAGCTGGCTCGGCCTTCCGGTCAGCTCGACCCATATCGCCGTGGGCGGGGTCTTTGGTGTCGGCTTCTTCCGCGAATGGCATGCAGAACGCCGTGCACGTCAGTTTGCGGGGCAGCGGGGACCGGGAAAGACGCGCGCGCCGGAAGAGCGCAAGCGGCGCAAGCTTGTCCGTCGCACTCACTTCATGACGATCCTTGCGGCTTGGGTGATTACCGTGCCCGCCTCCGCGGTTCTGTCGGCCGTGGTCTTTTTCGGCCTCGAAGCGGCATTTGGCTAAGGGCAGCCCTCGGAACGGGGTGTTCCGTCGGGCATGATTGTCCGACAGAAGACGGCCTGTTCTAAGGTAGCGCCTTCAAGATCGGAGCCGACCAGCACAGCGTCGGTGAAATCGGCTCCGTTCAGATTGGCGCCAGTCAGATTGGCCGAGGTGAAATTCGCCCCGGTCAAAACGGCGCCGGCTAGGTTGGCGCCCGCAAGATTGGCCAGTTCAAGATAGGCTCCGGCCATCTGAGCGCCGGACAAATCGGCGCCGGAAAGGTCGGCATCGGTCAGGATTGCCTGGCTCAGGTCTGCGCCGGTCAGGCGCGCATCGCCAAGATTGGCTTGGGTCAGATAGGTTTTGGTCAGAACCGCCCCGCTCAGATCGGCGCCCGAAAGGTTGGCATTACCAAGGTTTGCGCGGCTCAGATCCGCGCCGGAAAGATTGGCCCCGGCGAGTTCGGCTTTCCAGAGCCGGGCGCCGCTTAGGTCTAGCCCTGAAAGATCGCATTCGCGGCAGGCGCGGCTTTCGGCCAGCCGGTTGGCGCTCGCGGCGTCAAAGCCCGCAGCTGCCAGCGGGGCGAAAACGAGGAACAGTGTCCCGACAAGACGTTTCATCTTGCACCCTCCATGCCTTCAAGATGCGGCAAGAGCCTTCCCAACGCAACGAGATGTGATGCTGGCCGAACCTACCAACCATTGACCTTCGCTTTCGCAGCCCGCAGTCTTGCGTCCGCTAGAAAGATGCGGTGACGTGCGAAGATTCATTCCAATCCTGTTGATGTGCCTCTTTGGCGTTTTGGTGGCCCCGATGGCCGGGGCAGGGCATGATATGGCTGGGGCGTCTATGGACTTGCATCATCATGCCTGCCCTGATTGCGATGCCGAGGCGGTTGATGGGCACGACCTTTGCCCGCACGCCCTGATCTGTTCGTTGTATCTTGATCTACCGCTTTTCGTCGTGGCGGGGGAACTTCCGTTGGAAGCCCAAATTACGGAAATGCCGGCGCCATGGTCTGCCGGATCTCTGTCGCAAGGGGCCGATCCCCAGCCGCCCCGTATTCTTGCAGGTTTTCTTTAGAACCCTGCATTGGCGCAACAGCGCCGACCCTGGATACGGAACTCATGATGAAAAGATATGCTATCCCCGCCGCAGCGTTTGCGGCACTGATCACCCTGACCTATTTTGCCTTCCGGCCGGACACTCAAGACGCCGCCGAGTCTGACGCCAGCTCAGACAGTCTCGCGATAGTCGAGGTCACCGTCCCGCCGGAGCTTTCCGAACTCGCCGCCCTTGGCGCAATTGCTTTTGAAAGCGCCTGCATCAACTGCCACGGCCAGAATGCCGAAGGAAAGAAGGGCTTCGGCCCGCCTCTGGTTCACAAAATCTATGAACCGTCCCACCACGCCGACTATGCCTTCCTGATGGCCGTCGAAAATGGCGTCCGGTCTCACCACTGGCCCTTTGGCAATATGCCGCCGCAAGAGGGCTTTACCCAAGGCGATGTGAAGGCGATCATCGCCTATGTGCGGGAACTGCAGCGGGCAAACGGGATCAACTGATCCCGCGAGCGCGTCGTGCCAACCTGATCCTTTAAGGGATAAGTGGCGGAGAGACAG
>CAKZOU010000027.1 GCA_937138255.1 uncultured Paracoccaceae bacterium | reverse complement strand
CGGTCGTCGCCCATCATGATGGTTGGGAAAAGGGCATCCCATAGGTGCTCGGCGCGGTCGGTGCGCTGTTTGATGGCGGGGGTCGAGCCGAGGTCGAGCACCGTGATATCCGCCATCGCCCCCGCGCCAAGGTGGCCTATCTCGCCGGCCATATGCAGCGCTCGGGCCGAGCCTTCGGTGGCAAGCCACATGAGCTGCGCGGGGTGGACCGACACGCCCCGCAACTGGCCGATTTCATAGGCCGCCGCCATCGTATGCAGCATCGAGAAGTTCGATCCGCCGCCGGTGTCGGTGGCAAGGCCAACGCGCAGCCCTGCCGAAGCAAGGCCCATCAGGTCGAAAAGGCCCGAGCCGATGAAGGTGTTGGAGGTCGGGCAGTGAATGAGCGAGGCATCCACCTCGGCCAACCGCGCCCTTTCACGCTCTTCGAGCCAGATCGAATGGCCGTAAAGGCCCTTGGGGCCGAGGAGGCCGAATTTCTCATAGGTATCGAGATAGTCCCGCGCTTCGGGGAAGAGGCTGCGAACCCACTCGATTTCGGGGATCTGCTCGGAGAGGTGGGTCTGCATCGGGCAATCGGGAAACTCGCCCCAAAGCGCGCCGAGCGCCTCGAGTTGCTCGGGCGTCGATGTGGGCGAAAAGCGCGGGGTGATGGCATAGGTCGCACGGCCCTTGCCGTGCCACTTCTGCAAAAGCGCCTTGCTGTCGTCATAGGCCGATTGCGCCGTGTCGCGCAGCCCGTCTGGGGCGTTGCGATCCATGCAGGTCTTGCCGGCGATCACCGCCATGTTGCGGGTGGCCGCCGCGCCGAAGAACGCATCGACGCTTTCGGGATGGATCGTGCAGAAGCTTGTCAGCGTTGTCGTGCCATGCGCGAGTGCGAGATCGAGCGTGCGGCCCGCCACCTCGTCGGCATAGGCACGGTCGGAAAACCGGGTTTCCTCGGGGAAGGTATAGGTATTCAGCCAGTCAATGAGCTGCTTGCCCCAGCTGGCGATGATCCCCGTCTGGGGATAGTGCATATGCGCATCGACAAAGCCTGCGGTGATGAGGGCGTTGCCATAGTCCGTCACCTGCGCCTCGGGATGCGCCCGCCGAAGATCGTCGGCCTCGCCCACGGCGGCGATGCGGGCGCCCTCGATCAGAACGCCGCCGCGAGAGGAGACGCGCGCCACCTCGCTCCAGTCGCTCTGAAACGGATCGCCGGTGAAGGCCAAAGTCTGGCCGAGAAGAAGATGCTTGGACATGGGGCCACATTACCCGTCCCGATCTTCTTGGTAAATCGAGCATTGAACGAGGCAGTTTCAATATTCTGCGGATAATCACCGCCGCAGTGTGCGTGGCCGGTTTTCTTTCCTGCCAATGGTTGTTCCTTGGCCCCGAGCCGCTATGTTGCGCCCAAACGGGGGGCCGGCATGAGCGACCAGATTCTCGAGCACGAAGACCACGAGGAAGAAGCCTTCGGCGTCACCGACCGCCTTGTTGAAGAGGTGATCGAGGCCGTCGATGCGTCCGACGCTGCGGCGCTCGATGCGCTTCTCGATCCCCTGCACCCTGCCGACGTCGCCCATGTCATCGAGCTCATCGACCCGCGCGAGCGGCGCGATCTGCTGAGCGTCTGGAAAGGCGGGATGGATGGCGACATCCTCTCCGAGCTTGACGAGGGCCTGCGGGAAGAGATCATCGAGTCGCTCGAGCCTGCCGAGCTGGCCGAGGCGGTGCGCGAGCTTGAATCCGACGACGTTGTCGACCTTGTCGAATACCTCGACGAGCAGCAGCAAGAAGCCGTTCTTGACGCGCTCGACGCCTCCGAGCGGGTCGCCGTTGAAAAGGCTCTGGCCTACCCCGAGGAATCCGCCGGCCGCCATATGCAGTCCGAGGTGGTCTGGGTTCCCGAGCACTGGAGCGTGGGCGAGGCGATCGACTATCTGCGCTCGGATGTCGAGCTGCCGGACCAGTTCTATCACGTCGTCATGGTCGACCCCAAGATCAAGCCGGTGGGCTATGTGACCCTCGGGCGGGTTCTGTCGAGCAAGCGGACGGCGAAGCTGCGCGATATCACGGAAGACAGCTTCCGCACCTTCCATGTCGAAGATACGGCCGCCGATGTGGCCCATGCCTTCAACCACTATCACCTGATTTCTGCCCCCGTGGTCGATAACGACGACCGGCTCGTGGGCATGATCACGATCGACGACGCCATGACCCTTCTCGACGAGGAACACGAGGAAGACATCCTCCGCCTCGCCGGTGTTGGTGAAGGCAGCCTTTCGGATACGGTGATCGAGACCACCAAGCAGCGCCTGCCGTGGCTGGCGGTCAACCTTGTCACGGCGGTAATCGCCTCGGGCGTGATTGCGCTCTTCGAGGAAACCATCGCGGGGCTGGTGGCGCTGGCGGTTCTCATGCCCATCGTCGCCTCGATGGGCGGCAACGCGGGCACCCAATCGCTGACCGTGGCCGTGCGCGCCATCGCCACCCGCGACCTGACAAGCGCCAACGTCTGGCGGGTGATCCGCAAGGAGGCGCTGGTGGGGCTGGTGAACGGCCTCATCTTTGCCATTGCCATGGGCCTTGTCGGCTGGGTCTGGTTTGGCACGCCGATGCTCGGCGTCGTGATCGCGGTGGCGATGGTCATCAACCTCATCATCGCGGGCCTTGCAGGGACGATGATCCCCGTGCTCCTCGAGAAATTCGGCATCGACCCCGCGCTGGCCTCGGGCGCTTTCGTGACAACCGTGACAGATGTGGTGGGCTTTTTCGCCTTCCTCGGGCTTGCGGCTCTGGTGCTCATATGACGGGCGCAGACCTTGCCGCCATCAAGGCCGAAGCCCGCAAGGCCGCCTTCGCCCGACGCAAGACCGCGCACGAGGCGGGTGTCGCTTCGGCGGCGCTCCTCTCCTCGATCCTTGCGGGATATCGCGGCGTGCCGGTTGCGGGCTACATGGCGATGCGGACCGAGATTGATCCAACGGTCGCGATGGAAGAGGCCGCCGCACACGGGCCGGTGGGCGTTCCGGTGATCCTTGGCAAGGCCCAGCCCCTAAAGTTTCGCCGCTGGGAGCCGGACTGCGAAATGATCGACGGCGAGTTTGGCGCGCGCATCCCCGCAACGGGCGAGTGGGTCACGCCGGAAATCCTGATCGTGCCGCTCGTGGCCTTTGACCGCAAGGGCGGCCGCCTAGGCTATGGCGGGGGGTTCTATGACCGGACGCTCGAGCTTTTGCGGGCCGCGCGGCCGACGCTGGCGATCGGCTTTGCCTACGGCGCACAGGAGGCCGAGACCCTGCCGCTCGAGCCCACCGACCAGCCGCTCGACATGATCGTGACCGAGGCCGAGATCATCGAGCCGCGCCGCTGATCGCGCCCGCTTGCCCTTTGCCCCGCCCTCTCCTAGAGGTGAGGCATGAAGATACTTTTCCTTGGCGACGTCATGGGGCGCGGCGGACGCGCCGCCGTTGAGCGTGAAATCCCGCGTCTGCGCGCGGCGTGGAAGCTCGATTTCATTGTCGTGAACGGCGAGAACGCGACCGGAGGCATGGGCCTCAGCGCGGGCCACGCCAAGGCAATCCTCGATGCAGGCGCCGATGTGATCACCCTTGGCGATCACGCCTTCGACCAGAAAGATATGTTCGCCTATGTCGAACAAGAGCCGCGCATCCTGCGCCCGCTCAACTATGCCAAGGCAGCACCAGGCAAGGGCGCGCGGGTGTTCAACGCGGCTGGCGGGCGCAAGGTCTTGGTGGCGCAGGTTTTGGGGCAGGTTTTCATGAAGCGGCCCTTCGACGATCCCTTCTCGGCCATTGATGGCGTCTTGCGGCAATACCCGCTTGGTGGCCTCGTTCAGGCGAGCCTGGTCGATATGCATTGCGAGGCGACCTCGGAAAAGATGGCGATGGGCCATTTCTGCGATGGGCGGGCGAGCGTGGTGGTTGGCACCCACACCCATGTGCCAACGGGCGACGCGATGATCCTGCCGGGCGGCACCGCCTATCAGACCGACGCAGGGATGTGCGGCGATTACCATTCGGTCATCGGCATGAAGAAGGACGAGCCCATGCGTCGCTTCATCACCGGCATGGCGAAGGAGCGGTTTGAGCCCGCGATGGGCGAGGTAACGGTTTCCGGCCTCTATATCGAGACCGACGACCGCACCGGCAAGGCGACACGGGTCGAGATGGTGCGCCAAGGCGGACGTCTGGCTGCGGCGGGGCCTGCATGAACCGGAACCTCACGCTGTTCTTGCTGTTGGGCGGGGTCGGCACCGGTTGGGGCTCTACTCAAGTTCTTGGCAAATGGGCGACCTCGACGGGCTATCAGCCCTTCGGTCTGATCTTCTGGCAGTTCGTGATCGCGACGCTGGTCCTTGGCGGCGTTGCCGTGGCGCGGGGGCGGAGCTTTCAGATCACCCGTCCGGCGATCCGTTTCGCGGTGGTCATTGCGATCATCGGCACGATCATCCCGAATTTCACCTTCTATTGGGCGATCACCCGCCTGCCTGCGGGCATCATGTCGATCGTCATCGCCGCCGTGCCGATGATGGCCTTTCCGATTGCGCTTCTCATAGGCATGGACCGCTTCAGCTATGCCCGCCTCGCGGGCCTCTGCGCGGGACTTCTCGGCGTGGCTCTGATTGCCTTGCCCGAGGCGAGCCTGCCCTCGGCTGCGATGGCCGTGGCCCTGCCTGTCGCGCTCTTGGGGCCGCTCTTTTACGCCTTCGAATCCAACTTCGTCGCCTGGCACGGGACAGCGGGCCTCGGCGCGATACAGGCGATGGCGCTGTCGTCGGCCTTTGGCGTGGTGCTGACCCTGCCGCTGACCCTCGGCATGGGGCAATGGATCAATCCCTTCGTCTCGTTCGGCCTTGCCGAGTGGTCGCTTGTCGCCACGGCCACGATCCACGCTTTGGCCTACGCTACCTATGTCTGGATCGCTGGCGCGGCGGGGGCGGTCTTTGCCGCGCAGACGGCCTATATCGTGACTGGAAGCGGTATCGTCTGGGCGATGCTCCTTTTGGGCGAGCGCTATTCGGGCTGGGTCTGGGCCGCGCTCGGGGCGATGATGGTTGGCGTTCTGCTCGTGCAGCCGCGCAAAGCAGACGGGGTTGAAGCCGCGCCCGATGCAGGCGAGACTCCGCATCAATAGTCGCGGGTGGTTTCATGTTTGAACTCTTTTCCCTAGGTCAGTCCGGTCAGGCGGCTCTCGCGCTCATCGTCGTCGTGTCCATGTTCATCCTCTTCCTGCGCGAAGCCCTGCCGACCGAGGTCGTGGCAATCCTCGGGGTGGCGGTTCTCCTGATCTCGGGGGCGCTCCCCTATGAGGCGGCGGTGTCGGTTCTTTCGAACCCCGCGCCCTGGACGATCGCGGCGATGTTCATCGTCATGGGCGCGCTCGTGCGGACCGGCTCGCTCGACCGATTGACGAAGTTCGCCGACCGCTCGGCCAAGACCCAGCCCAAGCTGGCGGTGGCGGGGGTTCTGGCCTTTGTCGTCGTCGCCTCGGCCTTCATGAACAATACGCCCGTGGTCGTGGTGATGATCCCCGTGGTGGTGCAGCTGTCGCGGACCCTCGGTATCACCGCTTCGCGCCTCCTGATCCCGCTCAGCTATGCGGCGATCATGGGGGGCACGCTGACGCTCATCGGCACCTCGACCAACCTTCTCGTCGATGGCGTGGCGCGGGCGCGGGGGCTTGAGGCCTTTTCGATCTTCGAAGTGACGCCCATCGGCCTTGCCGTTGTGGCCTGGGGCATGATCTATCTGCGCTTTGTCGGCCCGCGCCTTTTGCCCGACCGCGACAGCATGGCGACGCTTCTCTCCGACCGCTCGAAGATGCGTTTCTTCACCGAAGTCGTTATCCCCGCCGACAGCAGCCTGATCGACCGGCAGGTGACGGGCGTGGAACTCTTCAAGCGCGACGGCGTGCGCCTCATCGACGTGATCCGCGCCGAGGTCTCGCTCAGGCGCGATCTCGCTTCGGTCACGCTCAGGGCCGGCGACAGGGTCGTGGTCCGCACCCAGATGGCCGAGCTTCTGAGCCTGCAGCAAGACAAGAACCTGCGCCCCGTGGATCAGGTCTCGTCGGTCGAGACGACGACGGTCGAGGTCTTGATCTCGCCCGGCTGCAAGATGATCGGGCGGCGGCTCGGTGATATGCGCCTGCGGCGGAGCTATGGCGTCTACACCCTCGCGGTGCACCGCCGCGACAAGAACATCGGCCGCCAGATCGACGATCTGATCGTGCGGGTGGGCGATACGCTGCTTCTTGAGGGATCGCCCGAGGACATCCAGCGCCTCGCCTCCGAGATGGAGCTTGTCTCGGTGTCCGAACCCTCGGATCGCGCCTATCGCCGCGCCCATGCGCCGATTGCCATTGCCTCGCTCGTGGGCATCGTCGTTCTGGCCGCGCTGGGCGTCGCGCCGATCCTCCTGTTGGCGGTGCTGGCGGTGGCCCTCGTCCTTGGCACCCGCTGCATCGACGCGGAGGAGGCCTTTGGCTTTGTCGACGGGCGGCTTCTGGCGCTCATATTCTCCATGCTTGCCGTCGGGGCGGCGCTCGAAAGCACGGGCGCCGTGTCGATGATCGTCGAGGGCGTCTCACCGGCGCTCGGTGCGCTGCCGCCTTTCATGGTGGTCTGGGCGGTCTATCTCGTGACCTCGATCCTGACCGAGCTTGTCTCCAACAACGCCGTTGCCGTGGTTGTCACCCCTATCGCCATCGGCCTTGCCACGGCCCTCGGCATCGACGCACGGCCCTTGGTCGTGGCGGTGATGATCGCGGCCTCGGCGAGCTTTGCCACGCCCGTGGGCTATCAGACCAACACGCTGGTCTACGGCCCCGGCGGCTACAGGTTTGCCGACTTCCTGCGCGTAGGCATTCCTTTGAACCTGACCATGGGCCTTCTGGTCTCCGCCCTGATCCCCTTCGTCTGGCCGCTCTAGCCGCTCACAACGGCCAGAACACCAAGATCGCCGGGATCGACACGGCGATCACGAGGATTTCGAGCGGCAAGCCCATGGGCCAGTAGTCGGAGAAGCGATAGCCACCGGGGCCAAGGATCAGCGTGTTGTTCTTGTGGCCGATGGGCGTGAGGAAAGCGCAAGAGGCGGCGACGGCCACGGCCATGAGGAAGGGATCGGGCGAGACGCCGAGGCTCTGGGCCATTTGGATGCCCACAGGGGCGGCCACGATGGCGGTCGCGGTGTTGTTGAGCACGTCCGAGAGGGTCATCGTGACGACCATCAGGACGGTCAGCACCGCCCACGCGGGCCAGCCTTGGGTGAGGCTGACGAGCGACGAGGCGATGAGTTCGGTGCCGCCCGAGGTCTCGAGTGCCGATCCAAGCGGGATCATCGAGCCGAGGAGGACGACCACGGGCCATTCGATGTGGCTGTATAGTTCCGAAAGCGGCAGGATGCCGGTCAGCACATAGCCGACAACGACGATCCCGAGCGCGACGGGCAGATAGACAAGCCCCACGCTCGCCGCCAGAACCGCAGCGGCGAAAAGGCCGATGGCGAGCCAAACCTTCTTGTCGGCGGTCACGGCAAGGCCACGGTCGGCCAGCGCGAGGCAGCCGAGCCATTCGACGATCTCGGCAGAGCGATCCTTGGGGGTGAGAAGCAGCAGAATATCGCCCGGCCGGATCACCGTCTTGCGCATCTGCGTGCGGATCTGCCGGCCTCGCCGCGAGATGCCGAGAAGGACGGTGTTCTGCCGCCACGCAAGGCCGATGGCCTCGGCCGTCTTGCCGACGATCCGGGCGCCATCGGGCGCAACGACTTCGGACAAAGACATCCCCGCCGCCGCAGCCTTGGGCGCATCGCCGTTCTTCTTGCCGCTGATCTTGAGGCCGAGGGCCGCACGAAACTCGTCCAAAGCCTCGGGCGCGGCTTCGATCACGATGTGGTCGGAGGCCCTCAACTCGGCATTGGCCGATGTGCCATAGCGCCGCTTGCCGCCGCGAATGAGGCCGAGAATGGCCACATCGGCCTTGTCGGCCTCGGGGTAGATCTCGGACAGGCGCTTGCCGATGAGCGCGCTGCCACGCGGGATCGACAGCTCGGCGATATAGTCGGCAAAGTCCGCCATCGGATCGCCCTGCAGCCCCGGCCCGTCGCGCTGCGGGATCAGGCGCCAGCCGACGAGGGCCACGAAAATCAGGCCCGCGATGGCGGTCAGCCCGCCCACGGGCAGGAAATCGAACATCGCAAAGGGCTCGCCCAGCGCTTCGCCGCGGTAGGCGGCGATGATGATGTTGGGGGGCGTGCCGATCAGCGTCGCCATGCCGCCGAGGATCGTGGCGAATGACAGCGGCATCAGCGTCAGCCCCGCCGCCCGCCCCGCCTTGCGCGCGGTCTGGATATCGACGGGCATCAGAAGCGCGAGCGCCGCGACGTTGTTCATGAAGGCCGACAGGATCCCGCCGATGCCGCCCATCAGCGTCACATGGGCGCCAAGGCCGCGGCTGGAATCAACGAGCGTGCGGGTGATGAGAAGGACCGCTCCCGAGCGCACCAAGCCCGCCGAGACGACCAGCACCAACGCCACAACAAGCGTGGCCGGATGGCCGAACCCGTCGAAGGCGTGCTTGGTCTCGACCACGCCAAGGACCACCCCGAGCATCAGGGCGGCAAAGGCCACAAGGTCGTAGCGGAAGCGCCCCCAAAGCATCATTCCGAAGACGGCGGCGAAGAGGGCAAAGAGAACGATCTGATCCTGTGTCATGCCGCCACTATCACCGATCCCCAGCCTGGCCACCAACCCTTTCCTTGCAGGGATTGCATCGCCCCGCGCCCTTGGGCTATTGACGCGCGACTCCGAAATTGAACGAGACGCACGAGGTTACCATGGCCGGCCACTCAAAATGGGCAAACATCCAGCACCGCAAAGGCCGCCAGGACGCTGCCCGGTCGAAACTCTTCTCCAAACTCTCCAAAGAGATCACCGTCGCCGCCAAGATGGGCGACCCCGATCCCGAGAAGAACCCGCGCCTGCGCTTGGCCGTGAAGGCCGCCAAATCGCAATCGATGCCGAAAGACGTGATCGACCGCGCCATCAAGAAATCAATGGCGGGCGACGCGGCGGACTATACCGAGATCCGCTATGAGGGCTATGGCCCGAACGGCATCGCCATCATCGTCGAGGCGCTGACCGACAACATCAACCGCACCGCCTCGAACGTGCGGTCGTATTTCACCAAGTCGGGCGGCAACCTGGGCACCACCGGCTCGGTCAGCTTCATGTTCGACCGCGTGGGCGAGATCACCTATGGCCCCGAGGCCGGCGACGCCGACACCGTGATGATGGCCGCCATCGAGGCGGGTGCCGACGATGTGGAAAGCGACGACGAGGGCCACTGGATCTATTGCGGCGACACCTCGCTCAACGAGGTCTCCGAAGCGCTCGAGGGCGAATTGGGCGAAGCCACGGAAGCCAAGCTCATCTGGAAGCCGCAAAGCCGCACCAACGTCGACCTCGAGACCGCGCAGAAGCTGATGCGCCTGATCGACACGCTCGAGGACGACGACGACGTGCAGACCGTTGTCGCCAATTTCGACGTCCCCGAGGACGTGGCCGCGCAACTTTAAGTTTCCTGCCACCCAAGGCACCGAGGCGGCTCCCATCCGGGAGCCGTTTCTTTTTGGGCTTGAGGTCGCGGCTGCGATCCTGTCCTGTCGCGGCATGAGCAGCCCATCGACCCACCCGCGCCCCTTGGCCGGCATCCTCTGGATGGTGGCGACGGGCCTCAATTTCGTGATGGTCACGGCGCTTGTGAAACACGTCGGCGCCGGCGTTCCGGCGGCCGAGGCGGCGTTTCTGCGCTATGGGCTTGGTCTTGTTTTCCTCCTGCCAATGATCCGCCCGATCCTGCGGGCGCATCTCACCTCGCGACAGATGAAGCTCTTTGCCGCGCGCGGGGTGGTGCATACGCTGGCGGTGATCCTGTGGTTCTTCGCCATGGCGCGGATTCCCTTGGCCGAGGTGACGGCGCTCAACTATCTCAGTCCGGTCTATACGACCCTCGGCGCCGCGATTTTCCTTGGTGAGAAGCTGCAGATGCGGCGGATCGGGGCGATTGTGGTGGCCCTGATCGGCGCCCTCATCATCCTGCGCCCCGGCGCGCGCGAGATCATGCCGGGCCATATCGCCATGCTTGGAACGGCTGCCTTCTTTGCCGCGAGCTATCTCATCGCCAAGCGCCTGAGCGACGATCTCTCGCCCACCGTGGTGGTGGGGATGCTCTCGGTCACGGTCACGATCGGCCTTGCCCCCTTCGCCGCCGCTGTCTGGATCACGCCAACGCTGGCACAATGCGGCTGGCTCTTCCTCGTCGCCTGTTTCGCCACGGCAGGGCATTACACCATGACGCTCGCCTTCCGCGCAGCACCCCTTTCCGTGACCCAGCCCGTGACCTTTCTCCAGCTTGTCTGGTCGGTCAGCATCGGGGCGCTCTTCTTCGGCGAGCCGGCCGATCACTGGGTGATCACCGGCGGGGGGATCATCATGGCGGCGGTGAGCTTCATCACCTGGCGCGAGGCGCGCTTGCGGCGGAAAACACCGCCAGCGGTGGCGACCTGAGTTTTCATTGATTGACGAGTCAATAAAAACCCACCTAGGGTGCCGCAATCCCCGATTGCGGAAACGTGATGCCGAAACTTGGAATGGAACCGATCCGGCGCGCGGCGCTGGTTGATGCGACGATCACCGAGATCGGCAAATCCGGCACGCTCGATGTGACCGTGAGCCAGATCGCCAAGCGGGCGGGGATGTCGTCGGCCTTGGCGCATCACTATTTCGGCTCGAAGGAACAGATCTTTATCGCCGCCATGCGCCATACGCTTTCGCTTTACGGGGCAGGCGTGCGCGGCGCGCTGGCTATGGCCCAAGGTCCGCGAGGGCGGATCGAGGCGGTGATCCGCGCCGGTTTTTCGACGACCAACTTCCGGCGCGAGGTGGTGGCGGCTTGGCTCAACTTCTACGTCCTCGCCCAGACCAACGCCGAAGCGCGGGCGCTTCTCCTGATCTATCAGAACCGGATGCGGTCGAACCTTGTCCATGATCTGCGCCAGCTTGTCGGCGACCGCGCCGAAGGCGCCGCCGAGCGGATCGCGGGCCTTATCGACGGGCTCTATCTGCGCGAGGCGCTGGGCCGCGAAATCCCGAGCGGTGAGGACGCCACACGGCAAGTTCTTGAAGCACTCGATCTTGAGATAGGAGCCGCGCAATGACCGCGCCCAATATCCTGATCTTCATGGTTGACCAGCTGAACGGGACGCTATTCCCTGATGGCCCCGCCGATTGGCTCCACGCGCCCAACCTCAAGCGCCTCGCCGCCCGGTCGGTGCGTTTCGCCAACACCTATACCGCCTCGCCCCTCTGTGCGCCTGCACGGGCCTCCTTCATGTCGGGGCAGTTGCCGCGCCGCACCGGCGTTTATGACAACGCGGCCGAATTTGCCTCGTCCTTGCCGACCTATGCCCACCACCTGCGCCGCGCGGGCTATCAGACCTGCCTCTCGGGCAAGATGCATTTCGTCGGCCCCGACCAGATGCACGGGCTTGAAGAACGGCTGACGACCGATATCTATCCCGCCGATTTCGGCTGGACGCCCGATTATCGCAAGCCCGGCGAGCGGATCGACTGGTGGTATCACAATATGGGCTCGGTCACCGGCGCGGGCGTGGCCGAGATCACCAATCAGCTCGAATACGACGACGAGGTCGCCTATCACGCGGGCCGCAAGCTCTATGACCTCGCTCGCGGCCACGATCCGCGCCCGTGGTGCCTGACGGTCAGCTTCACCCACCCGCACGACCCCTATGTCGCCCGCCGCAAATACTGGGATCTCTACGAGGATTGCGCCCATCTCGACCCCGAGGTGCCGCCCATTCCCTATGCCGAGCAGGACCCGCACTCGAAGCGGCTTCTCGACAGCTGCGACCGTGCCAAGTTTGACATCTCGGACGAAGACGTGCGCCGCTCGCGCCGCGCCTATTTCGCCAATATCTCCTATATCGACGACAAGATCGGCGAGCTTCTCGATATCCTCGAACGCACGCGGCAAGAGGCGGTGATCCTCTTTGTCTCCGACCACGGCGATATGCTGGGCGAACGGGGGATGTGGTTCAAGATGTCCTTCTTTGAGGGTTCGGCCCGCGTGCCCCTGATGATCGCCGGGCCGGGGCTCAAGGCGGGGCGGATCGACACGCCCGTCTCGACCCTCGACGTGACGCCGACCTTGGCCGACCTTGCGGGGATATCGCTTGATGAGGTTTTGCCGTGGACGGATGGCGAGAGCCTTATCGGCCTTGCCAACGGGCAAGAGCGCCTTTCGCCTGTGGCGATGGAATACGCCGCCGAAGGCTCCTACGCGCCGCTCGTGGGCCTGCGCTATGGCAAATGGAAATACACCCGCTGCGCCCTTGATCCCGATCAGCTTTTCGATCTGGAGGCCGACCCGCAGGAGCTTGGCAACCTTGCGGACGATCCGGCGCACAAGGGCACGCTCGACCAGCTCCGCGCCAAGTCCGAAGCACGCTGGGATCTCGCCGCCTTCGACGCCGAGGTGCGCGAAAGTCAGGCGCGGCGGTGGGTCGTCTACGAGGCGCTGCGCAACGGGGCCTATTACCCGTGGGATTACCAGCCGCTCCAACAGGCTTCCGAGCGCTATATGCGCAACCACATGAACCTCGACACGCTTGAAGGCGACCAGCGCTTTCCAAGGGGCGAGTGATGTACAGGGTTTACGGAAGGGCTACCTCGTCCAACGCTCAGAGCCTTTTGTGGGGCATGGAAGAGCTTGGTCTCGACTATGAAAGGCTAGACTTCGGCGGAGAGTTCGGCGGTCTCGACACCGCGGATTTCCGAAAGCTGAATCCTCACGGCCTGATCCCGGTTCTTCAAATTGGAAGCCAGGCGTTGTTCGAGAGTGCCGCAATCCTGCGCTATCTCGCCGCTCAGCACGGGTCCGAGAGCTTTTGGCCCTCTGACCCAGTGAGACGGGCGAAGGTCGATATGTGGGCGGAATGGGCCAAGTGGTCTGTCGCGGACAATTTCACCGGACCAGTATTTTGGCTCAACACCCGAACGGCGCCGGAACGGCGGGATCCTGCGCGAATTCGCGCCAATCTTGACCGGTTCGAGGCTGAACTTGAAAAAGCAGAGCCTATTCTGAGGCAATCTGCCTATCTCTGCGGTGAGGAGCTTTCGCTGGCGGATATCCACTTCGGCCATGTTCTCTACCGCTATTTCGACACCGACCTCGACCGGCGAATTCTACCAGAACTCGGAAGCTACTACGCACGGCTTTGCGCGCGCCCGGCATTCATCAAGACCGTGATGGTCTCCTACGATTCTCTGAGGGACACGTTTTGAAAGCTGCGAGCATGGGCAAGGTGAACGACCTTGAAATTGCGCACCGCCGCAGCATCTTTCACCGCGCCGAAATCAAGGCGAGCGGGCGCTGCGGCTGTTTCGATTGCCTCTCCACATTCACCCCCGCCGAGATCACCGACTGGGCCGATACCGGCAAGCCCGAGGCGGAGTGGACGGCCCTCTGCCCGCGTTGCGGCATGGACACGGTGATCGGGGATCGCTCGGGCCACCCCATAACAGAAGATTTCCTCAGCCAGAGGCATGAGCGCTGGCTCGAGGGCGACGACGAGGAAGAAGAATGAGCGCTGCGGCTGACTATGTGATTATCGGCGCGGGCAGCGCGGGCTGCGCCATGGCTTATCGGTTGGCGGAGGCTGGAAAAAAGGTCTTGGTGATCGAGCATGGCGGCACAGACGCCGGCCCTTTCATCCAGATGCCTGCCGCGCTCAGCTATCCGATGAACATGGCGATGTATGACTGGGGCTTCCACACCGAACCCGAGCCGCATCTGGGCGGCCGCCAGCTTGCCACGCCGCGCGGCAAGGTGATCGGCGGATCGTCCTCGGTGAACGGCATGATCTATGTGCGCGGCCATGCGCGGGATTACGACCACTGGGCCGAAAGCGGCGCGGCGGGCTGGGCCTATGCGGACGTGCTTCCCTATTTCAAACGGATGGAGCATTGGCACAGCGGCGGCCACGGCGGAGACAAGAACTGGCGCGGAAAGAACGGCCCCCTGCACGTCACACGCGGCCCCCGCACCAATCCGCTCACGCGGGCCTTTGTCGAGGCGGGGCGGCAGGCGGGCTATCCGGTGACGGGCGATTATAACGGCCAGCAGCAGGAAGGCTTTGGCCCCTTCGACGCGACGATCTGGAAAGGGCGGCGCTGGTCGGCGGCCAATGCCTATCTGCGGCCCGCGATGAAGACCGGCAATTGCACGGTGATCCGCGCCTTCGCCCGCCGCGTGGTGATCGAGGACGGACGCGCAACGGGGGTCGAGGTCGCGCGCGGCGGCAAGATCGAGGTGATCGAGGCGGGGCGCGAGGTGATCGTCGCGGCCTCGTCGATCAATTCGCCCAAGATCCTGATGCTTTCGGGTATCGGCCCGGCGGCGCATCTGAAAGAGCATGGCATCGAGGTGGTGGCCGACCGCCCCGGTGTCGGCCAGAACCTGCAAGACCACCTCGAGCTTTACATCCAGCAGGCCGCGACTAAGCCGGTGAGCCTGTTCAAATACTGGAACCTCTGGTCGAAGGCGATCATCGGCGCGCGCTGGCTTTTCACCAAGACGGGCCTTGGCGCGTCAAACCAGTTTGAAAGCGCGGCCTTCGTTCGCAGCAAGGCCGGCGTCGAATATCCTGATATCCAATACCATTTCCTGCCCATCGCCATCCGCTATGACGGGCAGGCGGCGGCCGAGGGGCACGGGTTTCAGGCCCATGTCGGGCCGATGCGCTCTGCCTCGCGCGGGGCGATCACGCTGCGGTCGGGCGATCCCAAGGACGCGCCGAAGATCCTCTTCAACTATATGAGCGAGGCGAGTGATTGGGAGGATTTCCGCACCTGCATCCGCCTGACCCGCGAGATTTTCGGGCAGGAAGCTTTCTCGCCTTATCGCGGAAAGGAAATTCAGCCCGGCATAGATTGCCAGTCGGACGACGCGCTTGACGAATTCATCCGCGCGCACGTCGAGAGCGCCTATCACCCCTGCGGCACCTGCAAGATGGGGGCGGCGAGCGACAAGATGGCGGTGGTCGACCCCGAATGCCGCGTGATCGGCGTCGACGGGCTGCGCGTGGCCGACAGCTCGATCTTCCCGCGCATCACCAACGGCAATCTCAACGCGCCCTCGATCATGACGGGCGAAAAGGCCGCCGATCATATCCTTGGCCGCGATATGCTGTCGCCGTCGAATGACGAGCCCTGGATCAACCCGAACTGGAAAACCTCGCAGCGCTAGATTTGATGCGTGTCAAAGTGGGCGGCGATTCCGCCCGCTAGGATCACATCGTAACTTCGATGAAAGGTGACCCATGTCCAACACCCCGCACGAGCTTGGCGACGATTTCCCCGGTCAGGCCGACCTGATCCACGAGATGAAAACCACGAACGCCCATTTCGCGACCCTTGCCGACCGCTACCACGAGATCAACCGCACGGTGCACCGGGCCGAGACCGATGTGGAACCGACCGACGATCTGCATATGGCCGAGTTGCGCAAAGAGCGGATGGCCCTGAAAGACCAGATCGCCGCGGCGCTTCGGGCGGCTCAGTCGACCTGATAAGGCAACACACCCCGATGATCGGGGTCGACCTTCAAACGCCGCTCGAGCGGCGGGACGGCGCGCTGGTGACAGTCGCGCCGTTCGCATATCCGGCAAGAGATGCCGATGGGCTCGAAGGCCTCGGGCGTATCGACATCCATGTGATCGGCATAGACCAGCGCCGGCGCGTGGCGCACCTCGCAGCCGAGGCCGATGGCATAGCGGCGGGTGGGCGCATCGAAGGCGCCGCCTGATTTCGTCACATCCCGCGCAAGGCAGAAATAGCGCACGCCATCGGGCGTCTCGGCCAGCTGCCGCAGGAACCGCCCCGGCGTCTCAAAGGCGCGGTGCACGTTCCAAAGGGGGCAGGCGCCGCCATAGCGGGCGAATTGCAGGGTGGTGGCCGAATGGCGTTTGGTGATCGTGCCCGCGGGATCGACGCGGACGAAGAAGAAGGGGATGCCCTTGGCGCCGGGGCGTTGCAGGGTCGAGAGCCTGTGGGCCACCTGTTCGAGCGAGGCGCCGAAACGGTCGGCAAGACGTTCGAGGTCGTGGCGGGTCTCCTGCGCGGCGGTGTGGAAGCGCTCGTAGGGCATGAGCGCCGCGCCGGCGAAATAGTTGGCAAGGCCCACCTTGGCGATGGCGCGGGCCTCGGGCGAATGGAAACGGGCGAGATCGAGGGTCGCCTCAAGAAGCTTGTCCTGCGTCAGAAGGGCCACCTGCAGGAGAAGCTGGAAGGTGCGGGTCTGCTCGGCCGAGCGGCGCGAGAGGGTCAGGATCTTGGCGTCGGGATCGTAGTGGCGGGTCACATCCGTATCGGCAAAACGCACCGCCACGCCCCGGGTGCCGAGTGCGGCGATGGCGGCGTCGCGGATGGTGGCGGGGCTTTGCGTGGCAAAGCGTTCGGCGGAGCGATCCACGGCGTCGATGTAGTTGTCGCAATAGTGGAAGAAGTCGCGCACCTCTTCCCACGGGCTCGGTTGCAGCCGCGCATCCTCGCGCCCGAGCGCCTCGTCGAGCGAGGCCAGCCGCTCGTGCGTCTGCCGATAGGCGCGGTGCAGGTCGAGGAAGGCGCGGGCGAGGGCCGGGGCGTTGGAGGCTGCAAGCCGCAGGTCGGCCAAGCCCGGTGGGGTGTCGCCAAATACAGGGTCGGCCAGCGCCTCGCGCATATCGCCCACAAGGCGGGCCTCGTCGCCGGATTGCAGCTCGGTCACGTCAAAACCGAATTCCTGGGCAAGGCCGAGGACCACGGCGGTCGAGACCGGGCGGTTGTTGTTTTCCATCTGGTTGAGATAGGGCAGCGAAACGCCAAGCTTGTCGGCAAAGGCCTTTTGCGTCAGGCCGAGCCGCCCGCGCAGCTCGCGCAGCTTGACGCCCGCATAGAGTTTCTGGATTGCCATGATCCCTCGGGTTTGCAGCTTCGCCGATCAAAATCATAGGCTTTGCAAACCCGCGCTGGCAAGCCTCACTCGATCCCGAGCCGCCTTTCGCGCCGGATGACAAAGGCAATTGCAACGCCCGACAGAACCGACGAGCCGAACATGATCGCCTGAAGCGGCAGGCTGCCGGCCTCGGGCGAAAGGCTCGACCCGGCCACCGCCGAAAGCGCGGCGCCGCCGGTGACCATGATCGCCCCGCCAAGGCCCGAGGCGGTGCCGGCAAGGTGGGGCCGCACCGAAAGCATCCCGGCGGTGGCGTTGGGCATGGTGAGGCCGTTGCCGAGGCCGAGGAAGGTGCAGAAGCCGAAAAAGAGAAGGGCGCTCTCGTTGCCCGAGAGGCTGATCGCCAGCGAAACGGCAAGGCCCGCGCTGGCGATGCCGGTGCCGACAAAGGTCATGCGGTTGACGCCGAAGCGCACCGAATAGCGGCCCGAGATATAGTTGCCGACTGCGAAGCCCACGGTGGGCGAGCCAAGGGCAAGGCCGGTTTGCAGAGGGCTCAGGCCAAAGACGCCGCTCGCCACGAGAGAGGCGCCGCCGAGAAGCGCGTAATAGGCACCTGCCGCGAAGGCATTGCACAGCACATAGCCCCAGAACCGCGGTGAACCGAGGAGGGCCGGATATTGCTTCACCTGCTCGCGGAAGGGCAGGCCCCGGTCGCGCACCGTCTCGCCCTGATCGGCCCAGACGAGGACGACCATCAGAAGGCCCATTCCCGTCAACAGCCAGAAATTCGCCCGCCAGCCGAGGAATTCATCGACCGCGCCGCCGATAAACGGCCCGATCATCGGCATGATCGACATGCCAAGCGTGACATAGCCGATCATCGAGGCGGCCTTGTCTTGGCTCACGAGGTCGCGCACCACGGCGCGGCTCAGGACCATTCCCGTCGCCACAGTCGCTTGCACCAGCCGGAAGCCGAGGAAGGCCGTGCCCGAAGGCGCGAGGGCCGCCCCGGCTGAGGCAAGCGTGAAGATGGCGAAGCCCACAAGAACCACGGGGCGGCGGCCGAAGCGGTCGGAAATCGGGCCAACGATGATCTGCATGATCGCGGTGGCCGCGAAATATCCCGAAACGGCCAGCTGCATCACGCCATAATCCACGCCGTATTCCGCCGCGATCGTGTTCAGCGAGGGAAGGAACAGCGACATATTCAACGCCGAAAGCCCCGCCAGCATCACCAGCGTGAACATATGCGGCGGCGTTGTCCGGTCGAAAAAGCGGGGGGCGGGATGCGAGATCATGGCTTTGGCTATGCCTCGCGGCAGGGGATGTCCACGGCTATTCGCCGCCGAAGCGGGCGAAGATGAACCAGGCTCCTGCGGCGATCAGCACAAAGCCCACGGCGTGATTCCAGCGGATCGGCTCGCCGAGGTAGAGCACCGAGAAACCGGCGAATACGGTGAGCGTGATGACCTCCTGAATGGTCTTCAGTTGCGCGGCGCTGAAATGCCCGTGGCCGATCCGGTTGGCAGGCACCTGCAACACATACTCGAAGAAGGCGATGCCCCAGCTCACGAGGATCACCACGATCAAGGGCGCGGCCTTGAACTTGAGGTGCCCATACCAGGCGAAGGTCATGAAAAGATTGGACATCAGGAGAAGCCCGATGGTCAGGACAGGCACCGGAAGCTGCGGCATGGGTTGCCCTTTCGGAGAGTAATTTCGCAGATTTGCAATTAGCTCGAACTATATTGCATTGAGTTTGCAAATTTGCTCGTTTGGCCTTTTGCCTGCCGCTCCACCTCCCTAAACTGTGGCAGCGGCAACGAAGGGCAATCTATCCGATGAAAGACATCCTGCAAGAACTGGAATCGCGGCGCGAAACGGCCCGGATGGGCGGTGGAACACGCCGGATCGAGGCCCAGCACGCCAAGGGCAAGCTGACCGCGCGCGAGCGCATCGAGCTGTTGCTCGACGAGGGCTCGTTCGAGGAGTTCGATATGTTCGTGGCCCACCGCTGCACCGATTTCGGGATGCAGGAGAGCCGCCCCGCAGGCGACGGCGTGGTGACGGGCTGGGGCACGATCAACGGCCGCATGGTCTATGTCTATTCCCAGGATTTCACCGTCTTTGGCGGCTCGCTCTCGGAAACCCACGCCCAGAAGATTTGCAAGATCATGGATATGGCGCTGCAAAACGGCGCGCCGGTGATTGGCATCAACGATTCGGGCGGCGCGCGCATTCAGGAAGGCGTGGCATCGCTTGCGGGCTATGCCGAGGTGTTCCAGCGCAACATCCTGGCGTCAGGCGTTGTTCCGCAGATTTCGGTGATCATGGGTCCCTGTGCGGGTGGTGCGGTCTACTCGCCGGCGATTACCGACTTCATCTTCATGGTGAAGGATTCGAGCTATATGTTCGTGACCGGCCCCGACGTGGTGAAGACCGTGACGAACGAGATCGTCACCGCCGAGGAACTGGGCGGCGCGTCCACCCACACCCGCAAATCATCGGTCGCGGATGGTGCCTTCGAGAATGACGTCGAGGCGCTGGCCGAGATCCGCCGCCTTGTCGATTTCCTACCGCTGAACAACCGGCAAAAGCCGCCTGTGCGCCCCTTCTTCGACGATGTGGCGCGGGTGGAAGATAGCCTCGACACGCTGATCCCCGACAATCCCAACACGCCCTATGACATGAAAGAGCTGATCCACAAGATCGCTGACGAGGGGGATTTCTACGAGATTCAGGCGGAATACGCGAAGAACATCATCACAGGCTTTGTCCGCCTCGAAGGCTCGACCGTCGGCATTGTCGCCAACCAGCCGACGATTCTGGCGGGGTGCCTCGATATCGACGCCTCGCGCAAGGCCGCGCGGTTTGTCCGCTTCTGCGATGCCTTCGAGATCCCGATCCTGACGCTTGTCGACGTGCCCGGCTTCCTGCCCGGCACCAGCCAAGAATACGGCGGCGTGATCAAGCACGGCGCGAAGCTTCTCTTTGCCTATGGCGAGGCCACGGTGCCCAAGGTCACCGTGATCACCCGCAAGGCCTATGGCGGCGCCTATGATGTGATGGCCTCCAAGCATCTGCGTGGCGATTTCAACTATGCCTGGCCCACCGCCGAGATCGCTGTCATGGGTGCCAAGGGTGCGGTCGAGATCCTCTATCGCAGCGAGCTTGGCGACAAAGACAAGATCGCGGCGCGGACCAAGGATTATGAGGATCGCTTCGCCAATCCCTTCGTCGCCGCCGAAAAGGGCTTTATCGACGAGGTGATCATGCCCCACTCGACCCGCCGCCGCGTCTGCCGCGCCTTTGCCTCGCTTCGGGGCAAGCAGCTTCAGAACCCGTGGAAGAAGCACGACAACATCCCGCTTTGATGGCCGGGGCGCTGACATGACGATCAATTTTGCCGACAGCCGGGAGAAACATTGATGGAAAAGCACCGTGGATTCCCGGGCCGGATGCCGAGCTCGGATTTCCAGTTCACTATTCGCCGCGCCAACAAGGAGGGCGCGACCAAGATCATCGCGCGCGAGCGGTTTCGGGATCGCCGCGCGCCGGATCGCAAGGCCGATGAGCTGTTTCTATGGGCCCTATGGGAGCATTTCGGCGAAGAGCCCTTCGTGCGCGGCAATCTCGACGCGGGGCGGCTGTCGTGGCTTTTCGGCCGCGAGGTCGTGGCCGCTCAGGAGCCGTTTGATCCAGAGGATTACGACGCGCTTCTGAAGATCAATCTGGCAAAGGCCAAGGCCAGCTTTCCGCAGATTTTCGACGACCGCGCAGCGTCGCCCTTCGAGGGGGGCGACGATTGGGATTGATGGGCGGAAATTGGCCTGTGTTGGCAGGGATTTGGCAGGAATGCGCGCATTCGGCGGGGCCTTCCTGCAAGCCTGTTGGCGCGCGTCTGGCGCTGTGCCAGTCTCAGCCTCGGGTCGGCGCTCTCCGTAATGCGACGCAGGCCCAACATCCAAATTGTTCCCCTTTCCTTGACCGGTCAGCCCCCTCATGGGGCCGACCGGCCCCTTTTCCATTGATCGCCGCAGATTGCGCGGGTTTATGCCCATATCCGACGCTTGATATTGTCTATCCACGCCTTGCCGGTGACTGTTTGACCAAATCAAACACGCAAAAGGGCAGTCTCCAATGCATAGAAAACTCTTCGCTCTCGCCTTCGCGGCGCTTCTCGGCCTTGCAGGCTGTATCGACACCGATCTCGAGCGCGGCCTTGCCGGTGCCGCGGCAGGCGCGCTGCTTGCCGATGCCGTCGGCGGCAACGCCTTCACCGGCGCGCTCATCGGCGGCGCGGCTGGCGCGACCTGCGACGATCTCGGCGCCAAAGCCTGCCAATAACCTGATCCGCCCTTCGGGGCGCAAGACCCATCCTGACCGCCACGGGCGCCTGCGCGCACCCGTGGCGGTTTCGCATTTGAAGGACCTCGCCTGATGTTCAAGAAGATCCTGATCGCCAACCGGGGCGAAATCGCCTGCCGCGTCATCAAGACGGCCCGCAAGATGGGCATCCAGACGGTGGCGGTCTATTCCGATGCCGACCGCAACGCGCTCCATGTCTCGATGGCCGACGAGGCGATCCACATCGGCCCGCCGCCGGCGAACCAGTCCTATATCGTGATCGACAAGATCATGGCCGCGATCAAGGAAAGCGGCGCCGAAGCGGTGCATCCGGGCTATGGCTTCCTCTCGGAGAACCCCAAATTCGCCGAGGCCCTGGAGAAGGCCGGGGTCGCATTCATCGGGCCCCCGGCGAAATCCATCGAGGCGATGGGCGACAAGATCACCTCGAAGAAGATCGCGCAAGAGGCGGGCGTGAGCACCGTTCCGGGCTATATGGGCCTCATTGGCGATGCCGAGGAGGCGGTGAAGATCAGCCAGGAGATCGGCTATCCGGTGATGATCAAGGCCTCTGCGGGTGGCGGCGGCAAGGGGATGCGGATTGCCTGGAACGACACCGAGGCGCGCGAGGGCTTCCAGTCGTCCAAGAACGAGGCCGCCAATTCCTTTGGCGACGACCGGATCTTCATCGAGAAGTTCGTGACGCAACCGCGCCACATCGAAATTCAGGTGCTCTGCGACAAGCACGGCAACGGCGTCTATCTGCACGAGCGCGAATGCTCGATCCAGCGGCGCAACCAGAAGGTCGTGGAAGAGGCCCCGTCGCCCTTCCTCGATGAGGCCACCCGCAAGGCCATGGGCGAGCAGGCTGTGGCTCTGGCCAAGGCCGTGGGCTATGCCAGCGCCGGCACGGTCGAGTTCATCGTCGATGGCGCGCGCAATTTCTATTTCCTCGAGATGAACACCCGCCTGCAGGTGGAGCATCCCGTCACCGAGCTCATCACCGGCGTCGATCTGGTCGAGCAGATGATCCGCGTGGCCAATGGCGAGGCGCTGCCGTTCAAGCAAGAAGACCTCACGATCAACGGCTGGGCGATCGAGAACCGCCTTTATGCCGAGGATCCCTATCGCAACTTCCTGCCCTCCATCGGCCGCCTCAGCCGCTATCGCCCGCCTGTCGAGGGCGACACGGAGACGGGCGGCATCGTCCGCAACGATACCGGCGTTTATGAGGGCGGCGAGATCTCGATGTATTACGACCCGATGATCGCCAAGCTCTGCACATGGGCCCCTACGCGGGCGCAGGCCATCGAAGAGATGCGGGTGGCGCTGGATACCTTCGAGGTCGAGGGCATCGGCCACAACCTGCCCTTCGTTGCCGCCGTGATGGATCACCCGCGCTTTGTCTCGGGTGCGATCACCACGGCCTTCATCGCCGAGGAATACCCCGACGGGTTTTCGGGCGTCGAGCTGCCGCGCGAAGCGCTGGTGCGCGTGGCCGCTGCCGCTGCCGCCATGCATCGGGTCACGGAAATCCGCCGCTCGCGCATCTCGGGCCGGATGAACAATCACGAGCGCCACGTCGGCACGGATTGGGTGGTGACGCTTCAGGGGCAGGAATTCCCTGTCGCCATGACCGCCGACCGCGCGGGCGCCGATGTGACCATCGAGGGCAAGACCCTGCGGATCGAAAGCGACTGGACGCCGGGCGATCCTTTGGCGCGGCTCACCGTGGGCGGGGCGCTTCTGGTCCTCAAGGTCGGCAAGCGCACCCAAGGCTTCCGCCTGCGCTTCCGCGGGGCCGATCTTCAGGTGACGATCCGCACGCCGCGTCAGGCCGAGCTTGCGCGGCTCATGCCAGAAAAGCTGCCGCCCGATACGTCAAAGTTCCTGCTCTGCCCGATGCCGGGCCTCATCGTGAAGGTGAACGTTGCCGCAGGTGATGAGGTGCAAGAGGGGCAGGCGCTTTGCACCGTCGAGGCGATGAAGATGGAGAACATCCTCCGCGCCGAGCGCAAGGGGATCGTCAAGAAGGTCAATGCCTCGGCGGGCGACAGCCTTGCCGTTGACGAAGTGATCATGGAGTTCGAATGATGCCAGCCCGCGGGGGCATCAGCCTCGCGGCCCTTTCCGCGCTTTCGGCCGGCTTTGGGTTTGCGATCTGGTTTGCCCTCACCTGGGCCCGCATCGGCACGTTCGAATATCCGCTCGACGACGTCTATATCCACCTCGCCATGGCCGAGGGGATCGCGGGCGGCACCTATGGTATCAACCCCGGGGAGCCCGCCTCGGCGGCCTCGTCGATCCTCTATCCGCTTCTGCTGACCCCGTTCCCGGGGGCGGAAATGCAGCGGTACTTGCCCCTCTTTTGGAACCTTAGCGGACTTCTGACGCTGGCTTGGTTGCTCGGGCGCTGGATCGAGGAATGGAGCACCGGCAAGGTGGCCGTCATCCTTGCGTTGGTTCTGCCCTTTGCGACCAACATGGCGGGCGTCGCCAGCCTCGGGATGGAGCACACGCTGCACGCGCTGGCGATGGCGGTGATGCTGTTGGGCTTCTGGCGGTTCCTGTCGAAGGGCGAGGTCGGCTTGGCGCTCATCGCCGGTGTCCTCCTCGCGCCAGTGCTGCGCTTCGAGGGGATCGGGCTGGCATTGGCGGTTTCCGCCGTGGTTGCCCTGCGCGGGCACCTTCGGGCGGGGGCAATGCTGGCGGCGCTCGCGCTGGTTCCAGTTGCGTTGTTCGCCTTGTTCCTCACATCTCAGGGTCTCGACCCTGTTCCAAGCTCAGTCCTCGCCAAACTCAGCGCTGCGTCCGATTCCAGCGACCCGCTCTCGCGCCTTTTGCGTAATCTCTTTTCGGTCGGCGGCCTTGTCGTGTTGGCAGCCTTCGCCTTTCTGACCGCCGCGCTCTTCAACCGCGAGAATCAGAACCTGCGCCTTTTCACCCTCGTGGTCTGGCTGGCCGTTCTGGGGCACCTCTTTGCAGGCCGCATCGGCTGGGCGGCGCGGTATGAGCATTATGTTCTGGTGATTTCGGCTATCGCTCTTATCCCCGCACTGGCCCGTGGCGGGGCCTTTCGCTCCGTCGGAATGATCGCTGCGTTGGCGAGCGCCGCCTATTTCCTCTGGATGAACGCCACCGTCTACAACTGGACGGCCCGCGGCGTCTATCTCCAGCACGCCCAGATGGCCCGGATCGAGGCAGAGTTGCCGGGCGTTCCGGTGGCCGTCAACGATATCGGCAGGGTCGCTTGGGCACAGGATGCAGCCGTCGTCGATCTCTGGGGCCTCGCCTACGCCAACGCTCGCCGCGCCCGGCAGGAGGCCGAGGCCGAGGGCGGGCCCGAGCCGGGCTGGGCCGGGGCGTTGGCGGATGCCAAGGGCGCGCGCTATGCGATGGTCTATGCCGACTGGTTCAAGGACGGGATTGGCGCGGATTGGCGGCTGGTGGCAACCCTGGCCACGCCCGCGCCCATCGGCATCCTCGGCAGCGAGGTTGTCTCGATCTATGCCATCGACCCGACGATAGAAGATGACCTGCGTGCCGTGATCGAACGGCATGCCCCGTCGATGCCCGAGGGCGCGACGCTGACCCAAGTGAATTGAATGACCTGCGACGGAAGACTTGAGAAAGGCTCTGCAAATGGCGGAAAAGATTGAGAAATGGCGCGCACTGGCGGCCAAGGAACTGCGCGGCGCCGAACCCGATAGCCTGATCTGGAACACGCTCGAGGGCATTCCGGTCAAGCCGCTTTATACCGAGGATGACGTGAAGGGCCTCGACCACCTTGGCACCGTCCCCGGTGCCGCTCCCTTCACCCGTGGCCCCCGCGCGACGATGTATGCGGGCCGGCCATGGACGATCCGCCAATACGCGGGCTTCTCGACCGCCGAGGAGAGCAACGCCTTCTACCGCCGCGCCCTTGCCGCCGGCCAGCAGGGCGTCTCGGTCGCCTTCGACCTTGCCACCCACCGCGGCTATGACAGCGACCACCCCCGCGTCGAGGGCGATGTGGGCAAGGCAGGCGTGGCGATCGACAGCGTCGAGGACATGAAGATCCTGTTCGACGGCATCCCGCTCGACAAGGTCTCGGTCTCGATGACGATGAACGGCGCGGTGATCCCGATCCTCGCCAATTTCATCGTCACCGGCGAGGAACAGGGCCATTCGCGTGCGGTGCTTTCCGGCACGATCCAGAACGACATCCTCAAGGAGTTCATGGTCCGCAACACCTATGTCTATCCGCCCGAGCCTTCGATGCGGATCGTGGCCGACATCATCGAATACACCTCGCAAGAGATGCCCAAGTTCAACTCGATCTCGATCTCGGGCTATCACATGCAGGAGGCGGGGGCGAACCTCGTCCAAGAGCTGGCCTATACGCTGGCGGACGGCCGCGAATATGTTCGCACCGCGATCAAGCGGGGGATGAATGTGGATGATTTCGCGGGGCGGCTGTCGTTCTTCTTTGCCATCGGCATGAATTTTTTCATGGAGGCCGCCAAGCTCCGCGCCGCGCGGCTTCTGTGGCACCGGATCATGGCCGAGTTCAATCCGCAGAAGCCCGGCTCTTCGATGCTGCGCACCCACTGCCAGACCTCGGGCGTCTCCTTGCAGGAACAAGACCCCTACAACAACGTCGTCCGCACCGCCTATGAGGCGATGGCGGCGGCCTTGGGCGGCACGCAGTCGCTGCACACCAATGCGCTGGATGAGGCCATTGCTCTGCCGACCGATTTCTCGGCCCGCATCGCCCGCAACACCCAGCTGATCCTTCAGGAAGAGACCGGCATCACCAATGTCGTCGATCCGCTCGCTGGTTCCTACTATGTCGAGAGCCTGACGGCTGAGTTGGCCGAGAAGGCTTGGGCGCTGATCGAAGAGGTCGAAGAGATGGGCGGTATGACCAAGGCCGTCGCCTCGGGCCTGCCGAAGCTTCGGATCGAGGAAAGTGCGGCGCGGCGGCAGGCGATGATCGACCGTGGCGAAGAGGTGATCGTCGGGGTCAACAAGTATCGCCTCGCCAAGGAAGACCCGATCGACATCCTTGATATCGACAACGATGCCGTGCGGGCCAACCAGATCTCGCGCCTTCAGCGCGTGCGCGGCACCCGCGACGCCGCCGCCTGCGAGGCGGCGCTGGACGAGCTGTCGCGGCGGGCGAGCGAGGGCGGCAATCTTCTTGAGGCGGCTATCGAGGCGGCCCGTCAACGGGCCACCGTGGGAGAAATCAGCATGGCGATGGAAAAGGAATTCGGGCGGCACCGGGCCGAGGTCAAGACCCTCGCGGGCGTCTATGGCGCGGCCTATGAGGGCGACGAAGAGTTCGCCGCGATCCAGAAGGCCGTGGAAGAGTTTGCCGAGGCCGAAGGCCGCCGCCCGCGGATGCTCGTCGTCAAGATGGGGCAGGACGGCCACGACCGCGGCGCAAAGGTGATCGCCACGGCCTTCGCCGATATCGGCTTTGACGTGGATGTGGGCCCCTTGTTCCAGACCCCCGAAGAGGCCGCGCAGGACGCAATCGACAACGATGTGCACGTCGTCGGCATCTCGTCACAGGCGGCAGGGCACAAGACGCTCGCGCCCAAGCTCGTGCAGGCGCTCAAGGATCAAGGCGCGGAGGATATCATCGTCATCTGCGGCGGCGTCATTCCGCAGCAGGACTATGAGTTTCTCAAGAAGGCCGGGGTAAAGGCGATCTTCGGCCCCGGGACGAATATCCCCGAGGCCGCCAAGAACATCCTCGGCCTGATCCGTCAGGCCCGCGCCTAGGCATCGGCGGGCGCGGCTTCGCGCCGCGCCGCCAGCAACAGGACGCCATAGCCGAGGATCGCCGAGACAAGCGAGCCCGAGAGGACGCCGAGCCGCACCGCGTTCATCTGCGCCGCGTCGGCAAAGCTGAGCGAGCCGATGAAAAGCGACATGGTGAAACCGATGCCCGCAAGGCAGGCGATGCCATAGATATGCATCCAGCTTGCGCCATGCGGCAGGCGGGCAAAGCCAAGTTTGACCATCGCCCATGTCATCCCGAAAACGCCAATCTGCTTGCCGATGATCAGGCCCAGCGCGATGCCAAGGGGCAGGGGGGCAAAGAGGTCGGAGAGCGACAGGCCAGTGAGCACGACGCCTGCGTTGGCGAAGGCAAAGATCGGCACGATCATATAGAGCACATAGGGCGAAAGGCCGTGCTCAAGGCTGTGAAGCGGCGATTTGCCATACTTGTCGGTCAGCGGGATGGTGAAGGCGGTGACAACACCCGCAAGGGTCGCATGAACGCCCGATTTCAGCACGAGGAACCACATGATCGTGCCCAGAAGAAGCGCAGGCGCAATCCGGTGCGCGCCTTTCCAGTTGAGCCACAGAAGGCCCGCGAGCGGCAGGGCGGCCAGCATCAGGTAATCGACCTTGAGGTCGGCCGTATAGAAGAGGGCGATGATCACGATCGCGCCAAGGTCATCAAGGATCGCCAGCGTCAGCAGGAACACCTTGAGCGACGCGGGCGCGCGGGTGCCCAGAAGGGCGAGGATGCCGAGGGCAAAGGCGATATCGGTCGCCGCCGGAATGGCCCAGCCGCCAAGGTTGGCGGGGCTCGACCAGTTGAGGGCCACAAAGACAAAGGCCGGAAGGATCATGCCGCCCACTGCCGCCATGCCCGGAAGCACAACGTCGCGCGGGTTCTTGAGCTTGCCTTCCAGCATCTCGCGTTTCAGCTCAAGGCCGATGAGGAAGAAGAACACCGCCATCAGGCCATCGTTGATCCACAGGATCAGTGGCTTGGCGAGGCCGTCGCCATTCAATGTGATCGACAGCTTGGCGCCGAGGAAAGCGTCGTAGAAGGGCTGAAGCGACGAGTTGGCGACCATCAGCGCCGCGAGGGCAGAGGCCATAAGAAGGATGCCCCCAAAGGCATCGTGCTTGAAGAACCGGTCGACCGCGGCGAGGAGTGACATCCCTATTCCTGACTGTTTGTGTTATGTTTCGTTCGACTTAGGTCAATACGGGCTTGAATCAAGATTGGATTGGTCGAAAGTGGCGCCGACTGTGTCAGGGAAACCTCATGTGGCATCTCGATCATCTGGCTGTCGTCTGTGCCGACCTCGATGAGGGAACGGCATGGGCTGAATCCGCCCTTGGTGTCCGATTTCAGAGGGGTGGTAAGCACGCACGCTACGGCACTCACAACAGGCTGCTTGGCCTTGGCGCTGAGCTCTATCTCGAGGTGATTGCTATTGATCCCGAGGCTGCCTTTTCCGGGCCACGATGGTTCGGGCTCGATGATTTCACAGGCCCGCCGCGTCTTGGAAACTGGATCGTGGCCTGTGACAGGTTGGACGAGGCGCTGGATCAAAGCCCCGAAGGATCGGGAGACTCTATCGAGCTGCAACGCGGCGATCTGAAATGGCGTATCTCTGTGCCTGTGGATGGCAGTCTGCCCGTGGGTGGCGGGTGGCCAACGCTGATCGAGTGGGCCCAAGGCACACGCCATCCGGCCTCCCGTCTTGACGACAGCGGGCTGCGTCTCGAGCGACTGACGATTGGGCATCCCGATGCCGCCACCCTATCATCTCGCCTTGCGACCAAACTCATTGACCCGCGCATCGTGTTTGACGCGGCGACCGCCCCGTCTTTGTCCGCAACATTCCATGCGCCTCAGGGCGTCGAAAGATACCTATGATTATCCGGCACGCCACCACCGCCGACGCAAAGGCCATAGCGACAATCTGGAACCACTATATTCGCGACACAACGGTGACCTTCCTGCCCGATGAGAAATCGGTCGAAGACGCCAAGAAGATGATCGCCACGGATGTTTGCCTCGTCGCCGATGATGGCGGGGTTCAGGGCTTTGCCCGCTACTTTCAGTTCCGCGGGGGCAGGGGGTATGTCCATACGGTCGAGCACACCGTTCTTCTTGCGCCGGGAACTGCCGGGCGCGGATATGGGCGAGACCTGATGAGGGCGCTCATGGCTCATGCGGCGGAAGCGGGAAAACATTCCATGTGGGCCGGCGTCAGCGGCGAGAATGCCGACGGTGTGGCCTTCCACAAGGCGCTGGGTTTTGCGGAGGTTGCCCGCCTTCCCGAGGTGGGCTTCAAGTTCGGCCGCTGGATTGATCTCGTCCTCATGCAAAAACGCCTCTGACATCCGCGCCCCGAACCGCTAGGCTCGCCCCCATGTCGATCTGGACCCGAATTGCCGATGCCCTCTCCTCGCTTGCCAAGGGCGAGGGGCTCTCGTCCGTTTTCGAGAAGCTCCGCACGCCGCCCGAGCGGTCGGTCGCCTTCGCCATCGCGGTGATTGGCCTTGGGGCAAAGATGGCCAAGGCCGATGGCCTTGTGACGCGCGACGAGGTTTCGGCCTTCCGCGAGGTGTTCTTCATCGCCCCCGACGACGAGGCCAACGCCGCCAAGGTCTTTAATCTTGCGCGTCAAGACGTGGCGGGTTTCGAGGAATATGCGCGCCGGATCAAGGCCATGTATGCCGAGGAAATCGATCCGCTCTGCGATCTGATGGAGGGGCTCTTCCACATCGCCATGGCGGACGGGGAATATCATCCGGCGGAGAACGCCTTCCTTCGCGAGGTCGCTCGCATCTTCGGCTTCGACGAACGACGCTTTTCCCGCATCCGCGCCCAGTTCGTCCCCGATGCCGAGCGTGATCCCTATGACGTTCTGGGCGTGGCCCATGACGCGCCGATGGCCGAGGTGCGGGCGGCGTGGCGCGCCTGCGTCCGCGAAACCCACCCCGACCAGATGATCGCCCGTGGTCTGCCTGAAGAGGCCATCCGGCTGGCCGAAAAACGGCTCGTCGCGATCAACCGCGCCTGGGAGCAGATCAGCGGGAAAGCCGCATGAGGATCGCCACCCACAACGTAGAATGGTTTGCCAACCTCTTCGACGATGCGGGCAACCTCATCGACAACAACAGCTGGTCGGGCCGGCAGGATGTGACCAAGGCCGAGCAGGCGGTTGCACTGGCGCGGGTCTTTCAGGCGATTGATGCCGATGCGATCATGATCATCGAAGCCCCCGACATCTCGCCGCACCGCGACGGGCGCGTCGCGCTGGAAACCTTCGCCGCCTACGCGGGCCTTCGCACGCGAAAGGCGCTTGCGGGTTTTCCGAACGAGACCCAGCAAGAGATCATCCTGCTCTACGATCCCGATATCGTGACGGCGCGGCATGATCCGAAAGGCGATGGCACCAGCAAGAAAGGCTCGGCCAAAGCGCCGCGCTTTGACGGGGTGTTCCGGCTCGACCTGGATGTTGACGCAGCCCCCGATCTCATTCGTTGGTCCAAGCCGCCTCTGGAGGCGGTGCTCAAGACAAAGGGCGGGCGCGAGGTTCGGCTGATCGGGGTTCACGCCAAGTCCAAAGCGCCGCATGGGGCGCAGGAAGGGCACGCCGCATATCGCATCTCGATCGAGAACCGCCGCAAGCAGCTTGCCCAGTGCATCTGGCTGCGCCAGCGGATCGAACAGCACCTGGAAGATGGCGATGACCTGATCGTTCTGGGCGATCTGAATGACGGCCCCGGCCTGGACGATTATGAAAAGCTCTTCGGGCGCTCGAGTGTCGAGATCATCATGGGCGAAGAGGGCGCGACCCGGCTTTTCGATCCACACGCGCGGCTGGCGCTCAGCCAGCGGATCGGCGCGAGCCCCACAAGCTCGCGCTTTCGCCTGCCGCCGGGCGGGCGCTATCTGTCGGCCATGCTCGACTACATCATGGTCTCGCCCAAGCTGCACGACCTCGATCCGGTCTGGCGCATCTGGCACCCGTTCGACGATCCTTTGATCTATGCCGACACAGATCTGCGCGAGGCGCTTCTCACCGCCTCGGATCACTTCCCCGTCACCCTCGATATCGCGCTCTAGCTGTCGAGAAACCGCACGCTGACAGTGGCGCGCAAAGACGAGGCCAGTGCGTTGAGGCGGTTCTGCGCAACCTCGCCAAAGAGCGGGCGCGCGTGATCGCTCAGCACAAGTTCCAGATCCCGCTTCTTGGGCTGCCACCTAAGCTCGCCCGGCGCTTCGTCGACCCCGAGCCAAAGCATCGCGCCAAGGCGCATCGCCTTGCCCAAGACCTCGGCCTGCTGCAACTCTTCGACAGTGAGCAACTGGAAGATCTTTTCAAACCGCGAGCCTTCGCGCTTGTTGGAATAGCGGTGCAGGAGCGATAGCCCGAGGAAAACCCGCTCGCGGTGCTTGAGCCCGCCAAGATTGGCGCGGGTCGCGTTGTCGAAGGCCACCTCGTCGCGATAATCGGGATGCGCCCGCCATGTCACGTCATGCAGAAGGCAGGCTGCCTTGATGATCCGCTTCTTCTGCCAGTCGGCCTTGGGGAAAAGCGGCAGGACGAAATCATAAAGGATCTTGCCAAAGCCCGGGAGCCGCGCGTCTTTCGCCTCGGCAAAGCGGCAGGCCTCGATCAGCGGATCGCGGGCACGGAGATCGGCCGGCATCTGCTCGTAGAGCATCCCCTCGCGGATGCCGTAGGAGCTGACCGTGATATCCTTGGGCCGGAACGCCTTGACCAGTTCGCGCAGCACGACAATGGCAATCGGCACAAGCGCCATACGGTCGGCGGATATTCCCGCGCGGTTGCGCACAACCTCGGGGTTCGTGGCCTCGATATAGCTCTGGGTGAGCGACACGTTCTGCGAGGACATCCGGTATTCGTGCAGAACCGTCAGCGGATAGCCGCGGCGCTCCATGTCGATCCGGGCGATGGCACGCCACGAGCCGCCGACGAGGAACAGGCGCTTGCCCGTCTCGTGGTCCATCTTCGCGTGCAGGTCGGCGATGACCGCGCGGATATGGTCCTTCAGCGCCTTCTTGGTGGTGAAGTGGCTCAGGCGCAGGGGGCCAAGTGGCGAGGTTTCGCGGCGGCCGACCTTGCCATCTTCGAGGTCGGCGATCTCCATCGACGAGCCGCCGATGTCGCAGACGATGCCATAGCTGCCCGGCCAGCCGAGCAGCACGCCCTGCGCCGAGAGCCGCGCCTCTTCACGGCCGTCGATCACCCAGAGCTTGATACCTGTCTCGCGCTCGACCTCGGCGCGGAACTCTTCGCCATCCTCGGCCTCGCGCACGGCGGCGGTGGCCACGGCGGTCAACGGGCGGATGCCCATCCCTTCGGCCAGCGCCGCAAAGCGGCGGATCGCCGAAACGGCGCGGGTTCTGCCAACGGGATTGAGCCGCCCAGTTTCGGCAAGGCCAGCGCCGAGGCCCGCCATGACCTTTTCGTTGTAGAAATAGGCAGGGCTTCGCGCCGCGCCGTCGAACACCACAAGGCGCACCGAGTTCGAGCCAACGTCCACCACGCCCACCCGCGACAGGGCGCGTGCCTTGGGATCGTCGAAGATCGGACGACCAAAGCCACCCCAGTCGGTCGTGTCGCGCGTCTCGGCTTCGGTCATGAGATTCCCCTAGGGTCTTTGGGCAGTCTTGGCGGCAGGGCGGGGCCTGTCAATCGTCGGTATGGGTCAGCTCCGGCACGTCCTTGGCGCCCGCCGAGCCTCGGCCCGACAGCGAGGGGTTTTCCATGAAGAAGCGGTGGCAGTTGAACGCGGGCCCGCTTTCCGGCGGCACAGCGCGGGTAAAGCTGCCATCGGCACCCATGGTCCAGCTTTGCGCCACGTCGTGCAGGTTCGCGGCCATGATCTGGCTGACGATCTGGGCCTTGACCGTGGGGTTGGTGATCTCGACCAGCGTCTCGACCCGGCGGTTGAGGTTGCGGTCCATCCAGTCGGCGGACGAGATGAACACACGGGCCTTCTTCGAGGGCAGGCCGTGGCCGTTGCCGAAGCAGACGATCCGCGAATGTTCGAGGAAGCGGCCGATAATGGATTTCACACGGATATTCTCGCTGAGGCCCTTCACGCCGGGGCGCAGGCCGCAAATGCCGCGCACCACGAGGCTGATCTTCACACCTGCTTGCGAGGCGGCATAGAGCGCGTCGATCACATCGCCCTCGATCAGGCTGTTGAGCTTGACCCAGATCGCCGCAGGCTTGCCCGCGCGGGCGTGCTCAGCCTCGGCCTCGATCATCTCGAGGAGGCGGGGTTTGAGCGAGATCGGAGAGATGGCGAGATTTTCCAATCTTTCCGGCTGGGCATAGCCCGAGAGATAGTTGAACACCTTGGTCGCATCGCGCCCCAGTGCCTTGTCGCAGGTGAAAAGGGAGAGGTCCGTATAGATGCGGGCGGTGATCGGGTGATAGTTGCCGGTGCCGAAATGGGTATAGGTCACCAGCTGATCGCCCTCGCGGCGCACCACGGTCGAGATCTTGGCGTGGGTCTTGTAGTTGGTGAAGCCATAGACCACATGCGCCCCGGCACGTTCGAGGCGGCGCGACTGGCGGATATTGGCGGCCTCGTCGAAGCGGGCCTTGAGCTCGACCAGCGCGGTGACGGATTTGCCATCCTCCGCCGCCTCGCACAGCGCCTCGACGATCGGCGAGTTGCGCGAGGTGCGATAGAGCGTCTGCTTGATCGCCACCACATCGGGATCGCGGGCGGCCTGCTGCAGGAAGCGCACCACCATGTCGAAGGTCTCGTAGGGGTGGTGCAGCAGCATATCCTTCTGCCGGATCGCCGCGAACATATCGCCGTCGAAATCCTGCACCCGCTCGGGGACGCGGGGTGAATAGGGCGGCCAGAGAAGGTCGGGGCGGGCGTCGAGCACCAACTCGCCCAGATCGGCCATGCCGATCATGCCTTCGACCTCGACCACCTCATCCTCGCGGACGTGCAGCTCGCTCATGATCATCGCCTTGAGCGCGGGCGGGGCGCCGGCCGACATCTTCATTCGAACGACCTCGCCCCGGCGGCGGCGTTTGAGCGCGGTCTCGAACTCGCGCACGAGGTCTTCGGCCTCGTCCTCGACCTCGAGATCGCTGTCGCGCAAGACGCGAAACGCGCAGTGGCCCTTCACCCCATAGCCGGGGAAGAGCTGGCCGATATGCAGGATCAAAAGCTCTTCGAGCGGCAAGAAGCGGTGGCCGCTCTCCGAGGGGAGCGGGATGAAGCGGTCGATCTGGGCCGGAACCGGCAAAAGCGCGCGCAGGGGGCGCTTGTCGAGGGTGCGCTCGAGCTGGAGCGCCAGCGCAAAGCCTTCGTTGGGGATGAAGGGGAAGGGGTGGGCGGGGTCCACCGCCAGCGGCGAGAGGACCGGAAAGACCTTGTTGAGGAACACATCCTCAAGGTGGCGTTCATCCTCTTCGGTCAGCTTGCCGCGCACGCAGATCTGGATGCCGTTCTCGGCCAATTCGCCGGTCAGCTGCGAAAAGATCACCTGCTGTTGTGCCATCAGGCGGCGGGCATTCTCGTCGATCAGAGCAAGCTGTTCGGCGGGGCTCAGGCCATCGAGCGAGGGCGAGCTATTGCCGGCACGGGCCAATTCGCGCAGGCCGGCGACGCGGACGGTGTAAAACTCGTCAAGGTTGGTGGCCGAGATCGACAGGAACCGCAGGCGCTCCAAGAGCGGCACGCGCGGGTTTTCGGATTCCTCCAGAACCCGCCAGTTGAAGCCAAGCCAGCTCAGCTCGCGGTTATAAAAGCGGCCCGGTCCGCTCAGGTCGGTGTCGATCCCGACCGGTTCGGGAAAGGGGCTTTCGAGAAAATCGGCGTTGCGCATAGCGGGCTGGAATTCCTGTGTCGTTGACACCAGTTATCCGCCGCTTGGGGGGGGATTGTCCAGAAGCGCCCGCGCCAGCGGCACATTGACCTCGCGCCCCTGCGCTAAGGCCGCGGCATCAAGATCGGCCACCATCCGCGCGGCGGCGGCGAACGAGCGGTCGATCCGGCTCACCAGATAGGCGATCAGCGCCGGGGGCGGGGCGATCTGGCGATCCTGAAAGAGCTTCATCATCACCGCGCCCAGAAGGCGGTCGTCGGGATCGTCGATGTGGCTTACGGTGGTGGCCTGCATCCGGCTCGCAAGGTCGGGCAGGGCGATAGCCCAGCGCGAGGGCGCGCGGTCGGAGGTGAGAAGAAGCTTGCCGCGCCCCCGCAGGTGGTTGTGGAGGTGGAACACCGCTTCTTCCGCCTCGCGGGGCAGGGTCTCCATATCCTCAATGACGACGCAGGCGGCCTTGGGCGGGGCAAAGTCCGCGTTGACCTTGGAAGCGTGGAGCAGAACTGCACTATTGTTTTGCGCGAAAACGCGGGCGAGGTGGGTCTTGCCGCTGCCTTTGGGCCCGACGATGGCGAGCTTGCCCTCGGGCCAACCCTCGGGGGCCGAGATCATCGCGAAAGAGCGGGCATTGGCCTCCGAGATGAAGAAATCCTCGCGCCCCAGCGCCACGCGCACCGGCCAATCGAAGGCAAGTTGCTCGGCCATCAGTCTTTACCGGCCAACCCGCGATAGAGGCGGCCCGCCTTATATTGGGTCAGGCCAAAACGGGCGAGAACGCCGAACATCGCGGCAACCGGCACAGCGACGAGCATCCCGACAAACCCAAAGAGCGAGCCAAAGACTGACAGGGCAAGGATCAACCAGACCGGATGCAACCCGACCGAGCCGCCGACGAGCTTGGGCGTCAGGACATTGCCCTCCATCAGCTGACCTATGCCGAAGATGCCGGCGACAATGCCGATCCAGAGCCAGTCGCCCCAGAACTGGAAAAGCGCAAGGCCGATGGCCAGTGCCCCGCCGACGAGGGCACCGACATAGGGGATGAACGAGATGATCCCGCCGACAAAGCCCACGGCGAGACCGAAGTTGAGGCCGACGAGCATGAGCGACACGCCATAATAGGTCCCGAGGATCAGGCAGACCGTGCCTTGGCCCCGAATGAACGAGGCGAGCGTCTTGTCGATTTCGGCGGCCACCTGACGGATCGCCGGCGCATGATCGCGCGGCAGAAGGTCGTCGATCACCGCGACCATCCGGTCCCAGTCGAGGAGAAGATAGAAGGCCACAACCGGCACGACGACCAGAAGGACGATAATGTTGATGAGGCTGAGCGCCGAACTCAGAACCCCGTTCAACAGATCGCCGCCCTTGGATTGGATCGTTTGCCCCACCGCCGTCAGCTGATGGCGGATCGTGCTGTCGGCGTCCATCAGCGAGGGGAACCGCTCGGTCAGCCAGTGCTGAAGCTGCGCGACGATCGTTGGCGCGCTTTCAACCAGCGATGTGGTTTGCTGGATCAAGGTCGGGATGATCAGGAGGAACGCCACAACAAAAGCCAATGCAGCGACAAGGGTGATCGTCGCGACCGAAAGAACGCGGCTGAAGCCGATCTTTTCGAGGCGGTCGGCAATCGGATCGAGCAGATAGGCAATAGCCCCGCCAAGGACGAAGGGCAAAAGCACATTGCCCAACGCATATAGCACGACAAAGAAAACCGCCGCCGCGATCCCCCAATATTTTGCCTGTTCCTTTACGGGTAGGGCCATCGACTTCTCCTCTTGGGTCTATCTCGTCACATCTGCCGCGCAGATCAACCCCAGACCGCAGGAAATGGCCCCTGCCAATTGCGTTTGGGCGCTTGCCTGCCCCCTCATGCCCCTTTAAACCGCTGGACGACCAGATTTCCTGCAAGGACCGATCCCATGCGCCTCAGCCGCTATTTCCTGCCCGTTCTGAAAGAGAACCCCGCCGAGGCTCAAATCGTCTCGCACCGCTATATGCTGCGCGCCGGCATGATCAAGCAGCAGGCGGCGGGCATCTATTCCTGGCTGCCGCTCGGCTATCGCGTGTTGAAGCGGATCGAGCAGATCGTCCATGAAGAGCAGGTCCGCGCCGGCCACATCCCGCTTCTGATGCCAACGCTCCAGCCCGCTGATCTCTGGCGCGAGAGCGGGCGCTATGACGATTACGGTCAGGAGATGCTGCGCATCAAGGATCGGCACGAGCGGGATATGCTTTACGGCCCGACCAACGAGGAGATGATCACCGATATCTTCCGCAGCCATGTGGGCAGCTACAAAGACCTGCCGATGACGCTCTATCACATCCAGTGGAAATTCCGCGACGAGGTCCGCCCGCGGTTCGGCGTGATGCGCGGGCGCGAGTTCCTGATGAAGGACGGCTATAACTTTGACGTCGACCGCGAGAGCGCGCTCCACGCCTATAACCGCCACATGGTCAGCTATCTTCGGACCTACGAGCGGATGGGCCTGACCGCGATCCCGATGCGCGCGGCCTCGGGCCCGATCGGCGGCGACAACACTCACGAGTTCCTCGTGCTGGCCTCCACGGGCGAGAGCGAGGTCTTTTACGACGACCGCGTGACCGCGCTGAAACTCGGCGCCCGCGACATCGACTATGACAACTGGGATCAGGTGGCGAAGGTTTGCGAGGAGTTCACCACCCTCTACGCTCGCACCGACGAGACCCATGACGAGGCCGTTTTCAACGGCGTGCCGGAAGAGCACCGCAAGGTGGGCCGCGGCATTGAGGTCGGCCAGATCTTCTACTTCGGCACCAAATACTCCGAGGCCATGGGCGCGACCGTTGTCACCAAGGACGGAAGCAAGGTTCCGGTCGAGATGGGTTCGCACGGCATCGGCGTCAGCCGCCTTCTCGGCGCGATCATCGAGGCCAGCCACGACGACAAGGGCATCATCTGGCCCGAGGGCGTGACCCCGTTCCATGTGGGCATCGTCAACCTCAAGCAGGGCGACGCCGAGGCGGACGCCGCTTGCGAGGCGCTTTACAAATCGGTCGCGGCGCTGGGCCTCGAGGCGCTTTACGACGACCGCGACGAGCGGGCGGGCGGCAAGTTTGCGACGATGGACCTTATCGGCCTGCCGTGGCGCATCACCGTGGGGCCGCGCGGCCTCAAGAACGGCGTGGTCGAACTCACCTCGCGCCGCACCGGCGAAAGCGTCGAGCTGCCGCCGGAGCAGGCTATCGAGCGGATCGCCCAGATCTACGCCGGGATCTGATCGCCGCCTACCGGACGGGCGAAACTGCCGCAGCGCTAGCCGCGGCAGCCGCAACGCGCTATATCAGGCAAAACAGCCCAAGGCCCGAGCATGACCACCGGCACGACCGCCCCCTTTGCCCGCTTCGAATGGATGATCGCCTGGCGCTATCTGCGCGCGCGGCGGTCGGAGGGCGGCGTTTCGGTGATGACCTGGATCAGCCTGATCGGTGTCACGCTTGCGGTTTTCGCCCTTGTGGCGACGCTTGCCGTGCGGTCGGGATTCCGGTCGGAGTTCGTCGACACGATCCTCGGGGCCAACGCCCATGTCACCGTCTATCGCAGCGCCACCGTGGGCGCGGACGGGCAGCTGGATCGCACCATCGCCGATTATGACGCGCTGGCCGCGACCCTTGCCGCCGTCCCCGGCGTGACCCATGCCGCGCCGCTCACGCGCGGGCAGGTGATGGCGAATTTCGGCAATGCGAATTCGGGGGTCGAGATTTTCGGCATTCGCGGCGCTGATCTCGCCGCGCTGCGCCGCATCGTCGATCCGGCCACCGGCATGGGCGATCTGGCCCGCTTTGACGAAGGCATCGCCATTGGCTCGGGCGTGGCGCAGCAACTGGGCGTGGGCCTTGGCGACAAGATCAAGATCATCTCGCCCAATGGGGTGAAAACGGCCTTCGGCACCTCGCCGCGGGTCAATGCCTATGAGGTCGTCTATATCTTCTCGGCAGGCCGCTGGGATATCGACCGCACGCGGGTCTATCTGCCGCTCGCGCAGGCGCAGCGGTTTTTCGACAAGGATGACGTAGCTGACGAGATCGAGGTCATGGTCGAAGACCCTGAAGAGGTCGAGGCGATGATCCCGGCGATCATCGCGGCGGCGGGCGAGAACACCCTGATCTGGACATGGCGCGATAGCGCGGGGGCCTTCCTGCGGGCGCTGACGGTCGAGGACAACGTGATGTTCATCCTTCTGTCGATCCTCGTGCTCATAGCCTCGCTCAACATCATCTCGGGCCTCGTGATGCTGGTGAAGAACAAGGGCCGCGATATCGGCATTCTGCGGACCATGGGCCTGACCGAAGGCTCCGTGATGCGGGTGTTCTTCATCTGCGGGGCGTCGATCGGCACTTTGGGGACGATCATGGGGGTCGGCCTTGGTGCGCTTTTCGCGATCTACGTCGATCCGATCTTCTCGGCGATCAACTATGTCTCGGGCGGCGGCGTCTGGGATCCGTCGATCCGCGGCATTTATTACCTGCCCGCTGAGCTAAACCTGCGCGATGTGATGTCGGCGGTCTCTCTCTCGCTGTTCCTCAGCTGGATCGTGACGATCTTTCCCGCCCGCCGTGCGGCGCGGATGAACCCCGTGGAGGCGCTGCGCTATGAATGAGCCGGTGCTGGAGCTTCGCGGGATCGAGAAGGGCTACAAGCTTGGCAAGCCCGGCGAGGTCCGCGTCTTGCGGGGGGCGGATCTGACCATCGGTCGCGGCGAGGTCGTGGCGCTGGTCGCGCCATCAGGGGCGGGCAAATCGACGCTTCTTCATATCGCCGGGCTTCTCGATACGCCCAATAGCGGCGAGGTCAGGATCGGCGGCGAGGAAATGTCGGGCCGGTCCGACCGCCGGCGGACGGCGGTGCGCCGCTCCGAGGTCGGGTTCATCTATCAGTTTCATCACCTTCTGCCCGAGTTCTCGGCCGCCGAAAACGTGATCCTGCCACAGCTTGCGAATGGGGCAGGGCAAGCCGCTGCCGCAGCGCGGGCCGCCGACCTTCTGGCCCGCGTCGGCATCGCCGACCGCGCCGATCACCGCCCCGCGGCCCTTTCGGGCGGCGAGCAACAGCGCGTGGCCTTTTGCCGGGCGCTGGCCAACCAGCCGCGCCTCCTCCTCGCCGACGAGCCCACAGGCAACCTCGATCCCGAGACCTCGGAGCGCGTTTTCGCTACGCTGATGGATGTCGTGCGGGAGACCGGCCTCTCGGCTTTGATCGCCACGCACAACCTCGAATTGGCCGCGCGGATGGATCGGGTCGTGCGGCTGGACGCGGGGCGGATCATTCCGGCCAGCTAGGCACCTTCGCGCTGGAAATGCATCGGGAAACGCCGGAAGATGAACGAAGGTAGGGAGTGCGGAATGACACAGCGATTGGGACTGATCGGACTGGGGCTTCTGGCCCTTGCGGGATGCGCCACCGAGGTTGTCGACGGCAAACAGGCGTATCTTGAGGATTGCTCGGCCTGCCACGGCACGAGCGGCAAGGGCGACGGCCCTTTGGCGCGGGATCTCGCCAAAGCTCCGGCCGACCTTACAACGTTGTCAGCCCGTTATGACGGCATCTATCCCCGTGACTATGTAATGAGCACGATCGACGGCCTGCACCGGCAGGAAGGCTTTTCTTACGAGATGCCCGAATTTGGTGCGGGCGATATGGGTGGGATCGTCATGGTCGGATCAACACCGATCCCCGCGCGGCTTCTGGCGCTGGCGAACTACATCGGAACTTTGCAGGACTAGCGCCTAGGCAACGGCCTTGCGGCGGCGGAAGGCAACGAGGCTGCCGATGCCTGTGAGAAGCATTAGGCCGGTCGCTGGGAGCGGGACGGGAACCGGCGTCGAAAAATTGGCGACAAAGGTCAGATCCGGCTCGAGATTGAATTCCTCTGGGGGCACGAAATCACCCGGTAGCCCCCAAATCCAATACATCGCGGCCCGCAAAAGATAGCTCAGGTCGTCGCCAAATATTTCGATTTGGGAATAATATTCGTCGAGGCCCCCGGAACCGCCTTCCCAGATGGCCTGAGAGAAATCCCATATCCAATATCCGTTTGAATCGAGGAAATAGGCCAACCCTCCGGAATAGGTGTCGTACGGAGTGTACAGCGTCGAATAGCCGGCATAATCGCCAAAATCCATGAAAGTATAGAGAAGATCACCCGGCTCCAGTGCTAAATCAATCAGGAAGGTCTTTTGGCCCGAAACGGCTGTAAACGATTGTTCGAAAAGGACATTGGCGCTGTAGAAATCGGAGGCAATCCAGAAATCGAAGGTCTGGCCCGCCGCATCACCTTCAAAAAAGAAGCTGATTGAATCCAAACTCGTGGCGCCGTCCGGCGCTATCAGCGAAGTGCCGCTGCCAAACCAGCCATAGGTAATCGCCCCGCTCCAAGCGTCGGTTGTGTCGACGGTTGTCGCCGTCGCCGGTGCAGCAAGCAAACTTGCAAGCACGATGGCGATCCATTTGAACACACCAAGTCCCCAATTCGACTTCGAAATCATAGTGTCAAGATAGAGGCAGGAATGTGGCGGCTCAAGCGCAGATTTGGAAACAATAATTGTGGCGTTGACCCAGTTTCAAACCGGGCTACACATCCAGCTCCTCAACAAACCGCGCGTTTTCCTGAATATACTGGAACCGCAGCTCGGGCTTCTTGCCCATGAGACGCTCCACGAGATCGCCGGTCTCGCCCGGTTCGTCCTCGTCGATGGTCACGCGGATGAGTTTGCGGCTGGCCGGGTTCATCGTCGTGTCCTTCAGGTCCTTGGCGTCCATCTCGCCCAGGCCCTTGAACCGCTGCACATCGATTTTTCCCTTGCCGCCCAACCCCTTGGCCATCATCACCTCTTTCTCGGCGTCATCCGCCACATAGACGCGCCGCGCGCCTTGGGTGAGGCGGTAGAGCGGCGGGCAGGCGAGGTAGAGGTGGCCGTGGTCGATCAGGGGGCGCATCTGGGTGAAGAAGAAGGTCATCAGAAGCGAGGCGATGTGGGCTCCGTCCACATCGGCGTCGGTCATGATGATGACCTTGTCATAACGCAGATCATCGACGTTGAACTTGGTGCCGAGGCTGACACCAAGCGCTTGGGTCAGGTCGCTGATTTCCTGATTGGTGCCAAGCTTCGATGAAGCCGCGCCGAGGACGTTGAGGATCTTGCCCCGCAGGGGCAGAAGGGCCTGCATTCGGCGGTCACGCGCCATCTTGGCGCTGCCGCCCGCGCTGTCGCCCTCGACGATGAACAGCTCGGTCCCCTCGCGGGCGGTGGCCGAACAATCAACGAGCTTGCCCGGCAGCCGCAGGCGTTTGGTTGCCGATTTGCGGGCGGTTTCCTTCTCTTGCCTGCGACGCAGGCGTTCTTCGGCGCGCAGGACGAGGAAATCGAGGATCGCGCCCGCGGATTTCGTATCCGCCGCCAGCCAGTTGTCAAAGTG
>CAKZOU010000026.1 GCA_937138255.1 uncultured Paracoccaceae bacterium | reverse complement strand
CCTCTCCTGGGCACCATTTCCCCTCAGATAAGCTGAAGAAACCTAAGGAAACTTAGGGTATTGGCTCTTGCGGGACCATTTTTGGGACCGCTTCTGGGACCGCAAAAGGGTGCGCGTAGAACCCCGTTTAGATAGAATACAATTAACCGTAGAAAATTGTTACATAGTTCCTCCTTTCCAGGAGGGCGGCTCTCGGTCTGAAGCGCGATGAGTGATCAACGTTCTTAATCTTGCCAGTTCACTCTTATTATTGCTTCGTTTCTTCTGGCGAAGGGCAGAGTAAATGGACCGTCGTAAGTTGCTCTAATCACTTCGCCGGAGGTAGCGTAGCCATCTTTTGCCAGCTGGCTCAGCAATTCTGACTGTGCCTTCAAAAAGTTTCTTTCCGTCGCGCTACCGCTATAAGTTTTCACAGCAAAGAAGCCACCTTCCACGATCACAACTTCCACACGTGGATTTGTCGGCTTCGGCGCAGTCTCCAGCGTGTATTTTGCAGGCAAAAAGAATTGCATGTAGCCTGATTTGTCATCAGAGGACTGAGCTACAGGCACAGTCATTTCGATCTTCTCTGATTGCGCCACCGGGACGGTCATGGACACTTTCTCTGAACCAGAGTTTGCGCCCGAGATGTATTGGAACAGCAATCCGAATGATCCATTTTGGCCTCCGCTGGAGCTGACTTGTGCCGCAAGTCGATCTTCATATTTACGGATTTCGAAACCGTCGCCTTGGTGTACGATGCGATATGAGGGCTCTTCGTATGCCATTGATTGTGATCCCGTCAGCAGGGCAGTGAGCACAACTAGCGACTTGATGAGCGATGAAAGAGAGAAACTCTTGTACATTTCAAAGTCCCAAAAGTGGGCTTTAAACCATGGCCTCGATGCCTCGCGGACTTCATGAGGCCCGGGTTAAAAATCTGCTATTTCTGCCCTGTATCACTAGCCTGCAGAAATAGAGTTGCTTGCGCCTTTGAAGCCTGCCTCGCTTCGTAGGCGGCTTTCTTCTCAGCGTATTGTTTCTCGGTTAGATCATGCCATCCAACACATTTTCCGGTTGGACTACGTCCGCAAGTGCAATCTGACATTGGTATCTCCTATATGGTCGGACTTGATACGCTTGAGACTCAAGAACGGTTCATATTTGCTGTGAACTGGCTGAAAATGACCGTAGAAACATCGGAGCTTTGAAGCCCGCACTTCCCCCGACTCTAATCCTGTTGGCCATCGAATCTTTGGATTAACCCCCTGAACGGGCCAGACAAACTTGGATAGGTCTGTCCCACGCATTTGGGGTTCAGAAGCGGCTGCCTTGCCAGGATGCCACCATAACGTGAGTGTTCTCATCCTACCAGGGCACAGGCCTCGCCGCCCAATCGAAGAAATTGCCAGTGTCTGAGCTTTCGAGTCCGTCCAGAACCGCAAGGATATTCTTGGCCGCAGCTTCAGGGGAGACTTTGGGATGGTTGGGGTAGTCATCCGTAAACGATGTGGCCACCGTTCCGGGATGCAGAGCCACTACAATCGCGTTCTTGCGTTTTCGGGCGATTTCAATTGCGGCAGTTCGGACGATTTGGTTGGCCGCCGCCTTTGAGGCTCGATAGCTATACCATCCGCCAAAACCATTGTCTCCGATCGAGCCGACCCGCGCAGTCAGCACCCCGACAACGGCCCGTTCTTTCAGCGGGAGCAGGCTAGGAATATGACGCAAGACAAGCGCCGGTCCGATGGCGTTGACCGCAAAGACCCGCGCCATATCTTCAGCCTCGATCTCGGACAACGACTTCTCTGGTCGCTTGGCAGAGGGGGCAAGGATACCTGTCGCAACAAGGATCCTATCAAAAGTGCCACTTATGCTTGCCAGATTATTGGCCACACTTCCTGGGTCGGTGACATCAAAACCATCTTTCGACCTTGAAATTTCGACAACTTCATTGCCAGCGGCCACAAGTTCGCTGGATAGCGCCCCTCCAATTCCACCTGATGCACCTATGACAAGCGCCCGACCTGTCATTTCAGGGCAGTTCCGCGTGTTTTTCGGCATTTGTCGGAGCAGTATTTCACGTCGTTCCATGAGGCGGACCATTTCCGTCTCCATGAAAAAGGTCGGCCGCATACAGAACAGACTTTTTCTGGAAGATTTCCCTTATGTTTTGAGTATTTGGCCATCTCGCCCTGCTTCTCTCTCGAACCGTATGCTACCTAAGAGTTCTACCCTCAATACGTCCAAGGTTCAGTCACGGATCAGTCAATCCTCGGGCCTCAAAACGCCCCGTTGGGACGGCCAGGGCCGCAGCACTACTCGTCTTGTCATGGAACGACCAAGCGCGCCCTAGACGCGGAGAGATCAGCCAAGTGGGCAGATCTTTCTTTTTGTGTGATCGAAACGCGCACTTGCACGTATTAACCTCATACACCGAGGAACAGACGTGGAAAATTCATCGCCGATCATCTTGTGGTTTCGGAGGGACTTCAGGCTCGCCGACCATCCAGCCCTTGCCGAGGCCCGACGTAGCGGTCGTTCGGTCATCCCCGTATTTATTTTGGATGAGGTTGCCGAAAGCTATGGCGCGGCCCCGAAATGGCGGCTCGCCGAGGCGTTGACTGCTTTTGAGCATTCTCTCCAAAAGATTGGCTCACGACTTGTTCTGCGGCGTGGAATTGCAGCTGAAACTCTGTTGGCCCTCGCGAGGGAAACGGGCGCACAGGACATCTGGTGGACACGGGCCTACGATCCCGAAGCAATCGAAAGAGATACGAATGCCAAGCAGCGGCTCAAAAGCTGTGGCTACGAGGCAAAGAGCTTTCCAGGCCACATTCTTTTTGAGCCTTGGACGGTCGGGCCAAAACCGGGCGAGTTCTATAAAGTCTATAGCCCCATGTGGCGTGCTGTCAGGAACCGTTCTGTTTCAGCGCCAGAGCTGGCTCCGCAAGACATTCGAGCACCTGATGTATGGCCGCAGAGTGCCAATCTTCAAGATTGGCAATTGCAGGAAGGGGTGAGCCGAGGAGGGCGATTCCTGAAACATTATGCGTGCGTGGGCGAGGAAAAGGCATTGCTTCGCTTGGCCCAGTTTCTGGCGTCTCGGATCAACGGCTACAGGAACGGTCGGGATTTTTTTGCCAATCATGCCACATCCCAACTCTCCGAGAATTTGGCTTGGGGGGAGATAGGGCCGCGCACAATTTGGCACGCTGGTATGCGTGCGCTTCTGGAGGGCAGTCCTGGCGCCGAGCATTTCCTGAAAGAGCTCGTTTGGCGCGAGTTTTCTTATCAGCTTGTCTTTCACACACCGCGCATAACGACCGAAAACTGGAGGCCTGAATGGGATGCCTTCCCCTGGTCAGAAGAGGACGGTGAGGCCGTTCTTCGCTGGAAGCAGGGCCGAACCGGCGTCCCGATTGTCGACGCCGCAATGCGTGAGATGTATGTCACCGGACATATGCATAATCGCGGGCGTATGATTGCAGGCTCCTATTTGACCAAGCACATGATGACGCACTGGCGGGTTGGACAGAAGTGGTTTGAAGAGTGCCTGATTGACTGGGATCCCGCGGCGAATGCGTTGGGATGGCAATGGGTAGCTGGCTCGGGCCCCGACGCTTCCCCCTACTTCCGTATCTTCAACCCCGAAACTCAGGCGGCCAAATTTGATCCCGATAGCAAATATATTCATCGCTTTGTGGCCGAGCTCGTGCCCAATCCCCCACCAGAGGCGCTAGCCTATTTTGAGGCTTGCCCGCGCAGTTGGAACCTTTCCTCCAACAGCGACTACCCAAAGCCAATCGTAGGAATATCGGAAGGACGGTTTCGGGCGCTGGAAGCCTACCAAAGCCGAGGCTGGTCCGCTGAAGTTGGTCAAGCCACGCCAAGCCCAAGAAAGCAATCAGACGACAGATGACCCATGTCCGCCAAAAGCCGACCGCATCACAATCCGTAGTCGCTAGTTCGTGCGCTGCAGGCGGGCCCACCGTATATTACGACGGATCTTGCCCACTGTGCTCAAGGGAAATCGCATTCTATGCTTCGCGAACCGGGGGCGACCATCTTGTTTTTGTGGATGTATCTCAAGAAGTTGATGATCCGGCACACGACCTTACGAGCGACGACGCTTTGCGTCGCTTTCATGTCCGCTGTCAGGACGGTGAGTTGACATCCGGAGCCCTTGCTTTCGTCGAGATATGGCGATCACTTCCAAACTGGAGATGGCTGGCCAAGTTGGCGTCCTTTCCTGCGGCTGTGGCGGTCTTGGAGATGCTCTACCGGGGCTTTCTCTGGATCCGACCTGCAATTTCAAGATCACTTTCTGGACTTGGCTTTACCGCCGTCAATCCGAGAACCCAGAAAGAATAGCCTCGGAAGGCATAAAATCACACTTCAAGCACATTACACCGGCCTCGCGGCACATGCCGGACGGGATCTACCGACTACGCGGTGGCGGCACAGGCCGCGGGCGCTGGCTATTGGCCGACCGCAAGTCGAGGACCCGCCAACCCAGTGTTTCGAGCACAAAAAGACTAAAGCAAAACTCGGATGAATGAGGACCACTTCTGGGACCGCTTTTCTTCCAAATAGTTTAGCCAAGTATATATATTTTATAGGCTTTCCGACTAGTTCGAGTGCCTCTCCTGGGCACCATTTCCCCTACATTGCTGAAATTGGATGCGGGTATCAGTGTACCCATTCAAAGCACCCCACTCGCCAGTTGTGCAGACTCCGGTTTCCTGTGAACCTGCGCGGGCAAATCAGGAGGATCATGCCTTGCCGTTTCCCGTTCGATTTTCACCGACCGGCCCTCAGGGCTGGATGGACCAGCCAGATCAACCGCTGGAGCACGCCGAGCTGCTGAAGGGCGTGCCGTTCGGCTTGGATCACGCCTATTTCGAGCGCCCGGACGGGCGGCTCAAAACCGGGATCTGGCGCTGCACGGCCTATTCAGAGCGCTACGACGGCTATCCGGCGGACGAGTTCATGGTCGTGCTCGACGGCGAAGTGACGATCGAGGGCGAGGGTTTCAAGGATACCTATCGCAAGGGTGACTGTTTCTTTGTCCCCAAGGGCTTCAATTGCACCTGGACCCAGCCCGGACCGATGCTCAAATTCTATGTGATCATCGGCTAAGTCATGTCTGAAATTGGCGGGTTTGATTATGTGATCGTCGGTGCCGGGTCGGCTGGTTGTGTGCTGGCCAACCGACTGGGTGAAGACCCGGCCGTGCGGGTTCTGGTTCTCGAGGCCGGTGGATCCGAGAAAGCCGTGATCGTTGATATGCCTGCGGCCTTGTCGATCCCTATGAATAGCAAACGGTTCAATTGGGGCATGAAGACAGAGCCAGAGCCGGGTCTGGACGGTCGCCAGGTCAATTTGCCGCGAGGTAAGGGCCTTGGAGGATCGTCGTCGATCAACGGCATGTGCTGGGTGCGCGGCAATCCGATGGATTATGAGCTGTGGGAAGCGCTCGGTGCCGAGGGGTGGCGCTGGTCGAATGTGCTTCCTTATTTTCAGCGGCTGGAGGCCGTGCGCGGTGGCGGGCCATTTCGTGGCACCGATGGGCCGGTCGAGGTGACGCGAGGGCCGGAGCGCAATCCGCTTTATAACACCTTTGTCGAAGCTGGTGTGCAGGCGGGATATGCCCGCAGCGCAAATATGAACGAACGCCAACACGAAGGCTTTGGCCCGATGGAGATGAACGTCGGGAGCGGACGGAGGATGAGCGCGGCGCGCGCCTACCTCCGCCCCGCCATGGCGCGCGGCAATGTGAAGGTTGTAACCGGGGCGGCGGTTGACAGGGTGCTCTTCGAGGGCAAGCGGGCTGTAGGCGTGGCCTATCGGGCCGCAGGCACTGACCACCGCGCTACTGCGCGGCGCGAGGTCATCCTCTCTGCGGGCGCAATCATGTCTCCGACGATCCTCAAACGCTCTGGCATCGGGCCGGCGGAGGAACTTAAAAGTCACGGGATTGCGGTGGTTCACGATGCCCCGAATGTCGGTGAGAATCTCATGGACCACATGGAGATCTATCTCCAGATGGAGTGCCGCCAGCCGGTGTCGCTTTATCCGACACAGAGCCTCTGGGGCAAAGCCAAGATTGGCATGGCATGGCTCGCGACGCACAAGGGCCTTGGGGCAACCAATCACTTTGAGAGCGGCGGCCATATCCGAAGCCGGGCGGGGATCGTCTATCCCGATATTCAGTATCACTTCCTGCCGCTCGCGATTTCCTACGATGGCAAAACATTGGCCTCGGGGCATGGTTTTCAGGTCCATGTCGGGACGAAACGTTCAAAAAGCCGGGGCTGGGTGCGGCTGCGCGATGCACGGCCCGAAAGCCTGCCGAAGGTTCGGTTCAACTACATGACCCACTCCGACGATTGGCATGAGTTCCGCTCCTGTATTCGGCTGACCCGCGAAATATTTGCCCAGCCAGCCTTTGCTCCCTTTCGGGGCAAAGAGCTCGCTCCGGGCGAGGTGGTTCAGGAAGATGCCGCGCTTGATGCCTTTCTGAAGCGCAAACTGGAGAGCGCCTATCACCCTTGCGGCACTTGCCGTATGGGAACGGACGAAGTTGCGGTGACAACGGCCGACGGACGGGTGCGCGGGGTCGAGGGCTTGCGAGTTGCCGATGCCTCGCTCATGCCGCAGGCAACTGCAGGCGACCTTAACGCGCCAACCTTGGCCCTCGCCGAAAGGCTTTCAGACCTGATCCGTGGGCGCCATCTGCCGGAGGCCGCGGATGCCCCCCTACTGGCTGACCCCGAGTGGAGAACCCGCCAACGTAGCGCCTCGATCACAAAAGACTTTGCAGCGGATCGGGCAAAGCTCGCAGCCGACCTAAGAGAGACGACCGTCAGTTCAATCGCAGATTAGATGGCTATCAGCACATGAAATATCGCCATTGGGCCAATATAGGGTCGATATTCGCGGGGCATCTGGCGGGGCAAGTTTCAATCCCTTCCTCAAGACGGATGAGCGAAAAGAAGCGGGCAGACATATCAGCAAGACAAGTCGCTTGTTTTGCGCAAGCGCAGCCGCCACGATGAGGGCAAGACGTTTCGATCTGTTACCGGGGCCATTCACATCGCGCGACATCTCAAATCCATCTTGACGATCCTGTTTCCCCTTTTGGCCGCTTTTGGCGCTGTTGCCGAGGAGGGTGCGGTCAATATCCGAGACGGCGTGCCATACCTAGATATCCCAACCGAGGACGGACCTTTCCGTATCGAGCGGGAAAACGACAATTCCAATGAGATCTTCGGCGATTGGGCGCTGACCTCGCGGCCATGCCCGCCCTATTGCATCCAACCGATGATCGTCGCCGACGGTATAACCACGATCGGCGAATTGGAGTTGCTGGATTTCCTGCAAGATGGCGAAACGGTGATCATCGACAGCCGGACCAACAGCTGGTTCCAAGGCGGCACGATCCCCGGCGCGATCAACATTCCTTACAATGAAATCCTTGATCGTCTTGCGATCTTGGGCTGCGAGCCCGACTTCGACGGCTGGGACTGCCAAAACGCCCGACAGGTTGCGTTGTTCTGCAACGGCAACTGGTGTGGACAATCGCCGACAGCGATACGCAACCTCTTGGAGGTCGGATATCCTGCGGAGAGGATCTTCTACTATCGCGGCGGGATGCAGGCCTGGCGAATGCTGGGGCTGAGCGTGAAGTAGCGCCCAGCGAAGTTGCCCAGCTGCGTTGTACAGGTTTGTCTATTCATTCCGGCCCGAACCAGGTTTCCGAGACTTTCCTTGCCCAAACGTCAGCTATTGATACGGAAAAAGACCTTGTTCGCATCAAGTTCAGGCAAGAATCTTTGAATCGTCTTTGCCCGACAACAGCAAGCGATCGAACCACGTCGCCCCGTCAATCCTAAGATACTTACGCCAGTAGGCGGGGGTTCCAGCCGGTCTGCGATCCATTCGCTCGATATCCCCGGGCGACATATACTCAAATCGAAAGATTTTGCGGCTCAACCCCGAAAGTCGCGGCAATCTCACCCGGTGCCGGTAGAGGTGCGGAAACGGAAGGTGCATTACAAACGGGGTAGCGGGATCGCCCTTTTTCATCCCCAGTTTGGCAGCTCGTATGGAAAGCGTCTGTTCGCCCGAAATGATCTGGCTTCCCTCGACGTTGAAAGACCAACCCAAACGGCTTAGGCGGCTGATCTTGAATATTCCGACATCAAGATATGCCTTGAAAGCTATCGGCTTGTTTTGGCTGCTGCTGCCCGACGTCTTTGATTTCTTTCGTCGCTTGAGTGGGGTCTTCGCAAACCGGGGCTCAATCTGTGTGAGGGCTTGGTCCCTGCCAAAGTCCTGAAAGTACTTCCCCAAAAGCTCCTCCGTCACCGGTCGGACCAGCTGCATGTCGTCCTGAAGCGTCAGAAGATACTCAAACCCCTCGGCCATAGACTCTTCGTAGGCTTGCTGCATGTTTGAATATAGGCCCCCATGTCGACCGCTTCCCCCGGGACCGGTTCGAACCGGAAAACCACAGGACTCAAGCACCGACTTCATTCCCCGATGAGTGCTGTTGTCATCATAGACAACAACATCAGCCTGCGGCCAAAGATCACGAATAGAGGTCAGAAGGTTCGCCAGATGTTCTGGCCGGTTATAGCTGAATATCGCAACCCTGATCTTCGGTTCCTGCATCTGCGTCGCTCTCCTTCGTGCCTGTCCGCTTGCTCATACCACCGGACTCGGCGGAGGCCCACAGCAACCATGCGGAAATCCGCACATAGCGCCCGCCTGCGCCGCCTCCACGCGCAGGCTCGCCGCGAAAAATGGCAAGTACTTCCGGCATATAGCCTATTTCCCCTCCCCGCCGAGATTTTCGGTTGACCCAGCGGCATTTTGCCCAAGACTACCCTCGTCAAACTTGGGAGGACATCATGAAACTATTCAAGGCACTTGCGGCCTCGGCCGTGCTTATGGCCGGCCCGGCGCTTGCGGAAGAGCAACTTTCCATCGCGACCGGTGGAACCGGCGGCGTCTACTATCCTATGGGCGGCGGCCTTGCAGAGATCATCAACCGTCATATCGAGGGCTACTCGGCCACTGCCGAAGTCACCGGCGCCTCGGTCGAGAACATGGGCCTCGTCGCCACCGGTGACGCCGACCTCGCCATCGGACTTGCCGATACCGTCTATCAGGCCCAGTCGGGCACCGGCCGCTTCGAAGGCCAGCCCCTCTCGATGATCCGCGGCATCGCCTCGCTCTATGCCAACATGGTCCAGATCGTGACCCTTGCCGACAGCGGCATCACCTCGATCGCCGATCTCAAGGGCAAGCGCGTTTCGATCGGTGCGCCGGGTTCGGGTACCGAGGTCAATGCCAACGCCATTCTCGGCGCTGTCGGCATTTCCTATGACGACATGGACGAGCAACGTCTGAACTTCAACGAAACCGCAGATGCGCTGGCCAACGGCGATATCGACGCGGGCTTCTGGAGCGTCGGTGCGCCGACCTCGTCGATCCTCAACCTCGCGACCACAAATTCGATCGTCATGATCGAGTTGAGCGCCGACGAGATCGCCGCGGCCCGCGCTGCCGAGCCTCTGTTTGCAGCCACCAGCCTGCCGGGCGGCCTCTATCAGGGTGTCGACAACGCGGTGAACGTCCTCGGCGTGCCGAACGTGCTCGTCGCTTCGGCCGATATGTCGGACGATCTGGCCTATGCGATCACCAAGGCCATGTTCGAAAACATCGCCGAGCTGCAGGCTGTCCATCCGGCGGCCAACCAGACGACGATCGAGTTCACCATGGACGCGACGCCGATCCCGCTGCATCCGGGCTCGATCCGCTACTATGAAGAGATCGGGGTTGCGATCCCCGACCGTCTGCGCCCGTGAGGGTAGCCTTTGGAGGAGCGCTGACCGCGCTCCTCCTTTCTCTTTCCCCAGCATTCGCCGAGACCCTGATCGCCACCCGAACCGACGGTGTCGTGATCGCCCGCTTCCACATCCCCGAAGGCGAGGGATGGTGTATCAACTGGCGGCATTCGGTGCAGGGGTTCGAGGTTTCGGACTGCTATCTCAATCAAGGCGGCCTGATGGTTCTTGACCGATCCCACCTTCCCGATTTCGCCGCTGGCCTCGATCATATCCCCGGCCGCGGCATCCAGCTTTCCGACGGGATGGGCGGCTATTGGATTGTCGATCTGAATGAGCCGGTTCCCGGCAACGCCTATATCTTGCGGCCCGGAAGCGCGAAGGTCGATCATCGGATCACCACCGCCACCGCCGAGGCCTCGCTTTCCGCCGCCGCCTACCACGACCGCGTGACAATCGCGCTTATTCCGGACGACTGACATGACCGACATCGCCATCGAACAGCCCATCAAGCCCGATACGCCCAAGCTGATCCTGCGGCTGATCACGATCATCGGCATCGCGCTCTCGCTGTTTCAGCTTTACGCCGCCGGCATCAAGCCGCTTGGCCTGTTCTATCAGCGCCCGATTCACCTCGGTTTCATTCTCGTTCTGTGTTTCCTGATCCACCCGCTTGATCTCAAGGGGCCTTGGCGCTGGCCCGGCTGGCTTCTGGATGCGGCGCTGATCGTTGCATCGGTCGTGGTCGGCCTCTGGGTGCCGCTCAACATCGACACGATCGCCAACGCGATCTTCCCCCGCCAGATCGACGTCTGGATCGGGATCATGACCGTGATCGTCGTCTTGGAGGGTGCGCGCCGCAGCGTTGGTGGGGTGATGACAATCATCGGTGCTGTTTTCGTGGCCTATGCATTTGCCGGATCGCGGGGCGAGCTGCCGTGGCTGGCCGATTTCATGCCCGGCATCCTCAATCACCGCGGCTATTCCATCGAGCGCGCGGCGAGCCAGCTGACGCTTGGCGCCGAGGGTATCTTCGGCATTCCCTTGGGCGTCGCCTCGACCTTCATCTTCGTCTTCGTCCTCTTCGGCGCCTATCTCGAGGCGACCGGCGCGGGCAAATTCTTCATCGACCTCGCCTATGCCGCCACCGGCCGCCAGCGCGGCGGCCCGGCCAAGGCGGCTGTCGTGGCCTCCGCGGGCATGGGCTCGATCTCTGGCTCGGCCATTGCCAACGTTGTCACCACGGGCGCTTTCACGATCCCTTTGATGAAAAAGCTCGGCTATCGGCCCGCGCAGGCGGGTGGCATCGAAGCCGCCGCTTCGACCGGCGGGCAGATCATGCCACCCTTGATGGGCGCAGGTGCGTTCCTGATGAGTGAATTCACGCAGGTGCCGTATTCGCAGATCGTGCTGATTTCGATCTTCCCCGCCTTCCTCTATTTCGGCTCGGTCTACCTTCTGGTTCACATCGCGGCGGTCAAACTGGGCATGAAAGGGCTTCCGGCTTCCGAGCTTCCCAAGGTTCGCGAAGTGATGGCCGATGGCTGGCATTTCCTTTTGCCGCTCATCGCGCTCGTCGTGTTCCTTGTCGTCGGCTATTCGCCCATGCGCGTGGGCTTCTATGCCGTGCTCTCGATCCTAGCTGCGGCCGGCCTGCGGGCGTTTATGCGGTTTCTTGCAGAAGGCCCGAGCGGCAAAGCCTTCGCGGCCATGATGGTCAGCGCGGCAAAGCTCAACCTCTCTGCGCTCGAGCTTGGCGCCCGCAATGCTGTGGCCGTGTCGATGGCCTGCGCGGTGGCGGGGATCATCGTCGGCGTCGTCGGCCTCACCGGCCTTGGCCTCAAATTCTCGGCGATGATGCTCGCCTTCTCGGGCGGCAACATCGTTCTGGCGCTTCTCCTCGTGATCCTCGCCAGCCTGATCCTCGGCATGGGCCTTCCGGTGACGGCCGCCTATATCGTCCTCATCATCCTCGTCGGCCCCGCGCTGACGCAGGAATTCGGCGTGCCGCTTCTGATCGCGCATCTCGTCGTCTTCTGGTATTCGCAGGATTCCAACGTGACGCCACCTGTGGCTTTGGCCGGTTTTGCGGCATCGGCCATTTCGGGATCAAAGCCGATGGAGACGAGTTTCCAGGCGTGGAAATATGCCAAGGGTCTCTACCTCATCCCGCTTTTCATGGTGTTCAACGACTCGATCATTCTTGGCGGGCCACTGCACTATGTCCTGTGGAACGGCTTCCTCGCGATCATCGCGCTGGTGGCTTTCGCGGCCATGCTCGAGGGCTTCCTCTTCGCGGCGCTGTCTGTCGCACTCCGCGTGCTTCTGGCGCCCGCTATTGTGCTTGTGTTCTGGCCGGATTTCCGCTTGGAACTCGTCGGAGTGATCGTGATGCTCGGTGTCCTCGGCCTCAACTGGTCGGCCGGGCGCAGGACCGCTTCCTAACCGCCAATCACGGACCTCGCCAAAAATGCACGATATCTCGCCCGAGCTTCTTTCCGAAATCCGCGCCCGTTTCGCCCATGTGGATACCTGCCCCTTCGAGGGCGAGCGGGTGTTCTTTGAGAACGCAGGCGGCGCGTTGACGCTGAATTCGGTGGTCGAGACCTCGGCCAAATTTGCCGCGATCCCCGACAATCAGGGCCGCGACAACCCCGCAGCCAAGGCGCTTCAGGCGATCATCGACCAGTCGAAAGAGGATATGCGGGTTCTCTTTGGCGCGCCGAAGGGATCGTTCTTTGTCGGCGAAAGCGGGACCGAGCTTCTCTTCCGCCTGATCAGCGCCGCCATCCTCGCCGCGCCGCAAGGTCGCGTCCTTGGCTCGACGCTCGAACACCCCGCCTCGCGCAGCGCCTGCGACCGTTGGGCCAAGATCGCGGGCAAGCCCTATGTGGTCGTGCCGCATGACGTTGAGAACGGCATCGTCACCGCCGAGCATTACCTGCCCGAGATCACCCCCGACACCGTTGTCGCCACGATCCTGCATACCTCGCCCGTCACTGGAATGGGTGTCGATGTGGCCGCGATTTCGAAAGCGATCCGCAAGGTCGCGCCCGATTGCCTGATTATCGTTGACGGCATCCAGCACGCCGCCCACGGCCGCCTCGATATCGAAAGCTATGGCATCGACGGCTATGTGATCTCGCCCTACAAGGTCTTTTCGCGGCACGGCTATGGCGTGGCCTGGGTCTCCGACCGGCTTGCCAAGCTTCCGCACAACCATCTTCTCAACGCCCCCGGCGGACCTTGGGAGATGGGCACCCGCGATACCGGCGCCTATGCGGCCTTCTCGGACGTCGTGAGCTATTTCGAATGGCTCGGCGCCCAAGTGACCGACAGCACCGACCGCCGCGAGCGCATTCGCGCCGCGGGCGAGGCGATCCATGCCCACGAGGCGCGGCTGACCAACGCGATGCTGCACGGCTATGGCAACCTCAAGGGCCTTGCCGATCTGCCCGAGGTGATCATCGTTGGCGGCGTGGATAATCCCGCGCGCGAGGGGCTCGTTTCCTTCGCCATCAAGGGCAAGGCCTCGACCGGGATCGTCGAGGCGCTGCGCCTCAAGGGCGTGCGCGTGCATACCCGCAAGGCCGACCACTATTCCGGCAATATCCTTGACCCGATGGGCCTTGATAGCTGCATCCGCGTCTCGATGTGCCACTACAACAGCGAGGCCGAAGTGGCCAAGTTCCTCGCCGCGATGCAGGAAATCGCCTACGCCTAAGGCGATTTTCGGAAGATCCGCGTCGAGCGGAAAATCTCTTCCAGCTTCTCGATCCGCTCGCGCGACTCTTCCCAGTCGCGCGATTGCACATCGGCGATCAAGGCCTCGGAAATGAGGTTGATGGCGATGGTCGAATCCCAACTCGAGGGAACCTCGACCATCGCATTGAACGTATGGTTCGCGATCTTGCCCACAGGCGAGCCCCACTGATCGGTGAAGAGGATAATCGTGGTCCCCTGCTCTTTTGCAAGCTTGGCAAGCTTGGCAAGCTCGGATTCGTAGCGGCGGATATCAAAGAGGATCAGAACCGAGCCCGCGTTCATATCGAGAAGATACTGCGGCCAGACGTTGGGCGATTGCGCAAGCAGCGTGACGTTGGGACGGATGATCTGAAGATGGTTGAACAGATAGTCCGCGTTCGAGCGGGTGATGCGCCCGCCCGAAAGATAGACTGCACGAGAGGGGTCGGCGAGGATTTCGGCCACAGCGTTAAAGGTCGCGGGATCAAGCCGTTCGATCGTGTGCTGGAGGTTGTCAAACACGGCTTCGGCAAAATCGCGAAAAGCGGGGGAATCTGACCGGTTGGCGAGCCAACCATCGCGCTTGCGGATCGGCTTCTTGATTTGCGCCGAAGCCTCTTCGCGCAATGCGCCCTGAAACTCGGGAAACCCGTCAAACCCAAGCTTGCGCGCCATGCGGATCACGGTGGGGGTCGAGACACCGGCGACCGCCGCCAGCTTGGTAATAGATTGCAGCCCGGCAATCGGATAATCGCGCAAAAGAACGTCGGCCAGCTGCCGTTCGGCCGGTGTCAGAGCACCGGTGTTATCCTGAATGATCTCTTTGACGATGCGGTGGTTGCGCGGCTTCATGGTGCACTCTGTAATTTTCTCTACAGAGTAGTCTCACTCCGAAGCATCGTCTACGAAAATTTCTTGACAGGTGAAAATGGGCTGTAGCTAATGCTTCTATGAAAAGCCCTGCTGCCGCCTCCATTCTTGCCCCCGAAGAGGGCCCCGCCGCCGCGGTCTACCGTGCGGACGGGCGGGCGCCGGCGCTTCTTGTCTGCGAACACGCGAGCTCGTTCATCCCCGCTTCGCTGTCCGATCTCGGCCTCACAGCGGCCGACAGGCTTAGCCACGCGGTCTGGGACATCGGCGCCATCGACATGGCCATGCATATCGCCGACCTTCTGGATGCTCCGCTGGTTCATTCGCGCGTCTCGCGGCTTGTTTACGATTGCAACCGCCCGCCCAGCGCCGCCTCGGCTTTTCCGGAGAAATCCGAGACGATCGAAGTTCCGGGCAACCGCAACCTGAGCGACGCAGATCGGGCAACACGGACGCGCGAGATCTATGATCCGTTCCGTCAACTTGTCGCCTCGACCCTCGACGGATTTACCGCAAGGCCCGCGCTCATCACGATCCATACCTTCACGCCCACATGGTTTGGCGCCCCACGCGCGACCGAACTCGGTGTCCTACATGATGCTGACGATCAATTGGCCGAATCCGTTCTGGCCGCGGCGCTGTCTCAAACAACGCTGCACGCCGAGATGAATCAGCCCTATGCTGCCGTAGATGGTGTCACACATACGTTGCGCGAACACGCTATTCCGCGCGGCATCGAGAACGTGATGATCGAGGTCCGCAACGACCTCGTTTCCGATCAGGCCGGCGCAGACCGGATCGGCGCAATGCTTGCCTCGGTCTTTGCCGAGGCGCTCAACCTTCCAACCACCACGCGACAGGGAGCAACGTGATGGGGCTGATGAAAGGATACATCAGGATCGTCGACGGCTTTAACCGCCGGATAGGGCGCATCGTGATGTATGGGATCTTCGTAATGATGGGGATCCTTCTGTGGTCGACCTTTTCGAAGGTCGGCAGCGATCTGGGGTTTGATATCAACCCCTCGCTCTGGACCCTTGAAATGGCCCAGTTCGCGATGGTGGCCTATTACATCCTTGGCGGCCCCTATTCGATCCAGCTTGGCTCGAACGTGCGGATGGATCTGGTCTATGGCGAGCTATCGAACCACCGCAAAGCCTGGGTCGACAGCTTCAGCGTTCTCTTCCTGATCTTCTATCTCGGCATCTTGCTTTGGGGCGGCCTCGAAAGCACCCAATATTCCTTCAAATACGGCGGCGAGCGTAGCCCGACCGCCTGGCGGCCCTATCTCTGGCCGATCAAGGTCATCATGGTCACTGGCATCGCGCTCATGCTGCTTCAGGCTATCTCTGAGCTTTTTAAAGACATCCTGCGAATCCGCGACGAGGAGATCGCCTGATGTCCTATGAAATGATCGCCATCCTGATGTTCTCGACCATGATGCTGATGCTGCTGACGGGTCAGCGCGTGTTCGGCGCCATCGGTTTTGTCGCTGTTGTCGCGGCCCTGCTCCTTTGGGGCGACCGGGGCGGCTATGACCTCGGCTTTGCGGCCGCGATGAAGCTGATGAAATGGTATCCGCTGCTGACGCTGCCGATGTTCATCTTCATGGGCTATGTCCTGTCGGAAAGCCGCATCGCCGACGATCTTTACAAGATGTTCCATGTCTGGATGGGCGGCCTGCCCGGCGGACTGGCGGTCGGCACGATCGGCCTCATGGTGCTTATCTCGGCGATGAACGGCCTTTCGGTGGCTGGCATGGCAATCGGTGCCACCATTGCGCTGCCCGAACTCCTCAGACGAGGATACGACAAGAAGATGGTCACGGGGGTGATTCAGGCCGGCTCTTCGCTCGGCATTCTCGTGCCGCCTTCGGTGGTCCTGGTGCTCTACGCGATGATCGCCCGCCAGCCGGTTGGCCAGCTCTGGCTTGCCGGCGTCGTACCGGGCCTGATGATGGCGGCGATGTTCATCCTCTATATCGTCATCCGATGCCGCATCACGCCCTCTCTCGGGCCGGTTCTGTCGGAAGAAGATCTGGCCATCGGCCGCAAGGAAAAATACCGGCTGCTCGGCGCGGGCATCCTGCCGCTCTTCATCTTCGCCTCGATGATGGTGCCTTTCATCAACGGCTGGACTTCGCTTGTCGAAAGCTCGGCCATTGGCGCCATCGCCGCCTTCCTTGCGGCGGTGTTCAAGGGCCGGATGACCCGCGAGGTTTTCGAGACGAGCGTGCGCCAGACCCTCGCCATCACCTGTATGTTCATGTGGATCATTCTGGCGGCGCTTGCTTTCGGATCGGTCTTCGACGGGCTCGGCGCGGTTCGCGCGATCGAGTTTCTCTTCACCGAGCAACTGGGCCTAAGCCCTTGGGTGATCCTGATCCTCATGCAGCTGAGCTTCATCATCATGGGAACGTTCCTCGATGATACGGCGATGCTCGTGATCGTTGCGCCCCTCTATGTGCCGCTTGTCGATCACCTCGGGTTCGATCTGATCTGGTATGGCGTTCTCTACACGATCACGACCCAGATCGCCTATATGACGCCGCCCTTCGGCTATAACCTCTTCCTCATGCGCGCCATGGCCCCGCCCGAGATCGGCCTGCGCGATATCTATGCGTCCATTGTTCCCTTCGTTCTGGTGATGGTTGGCGCATTGGCCCTCGTGATGATCTTCCCGCAGATCGCGCTTTGGCTGCCTGAATTGGTCTACAACAAATAACCCCAAGACCCCGCAAAGGGGCGCCGGGCAAGAGCCCAAACATAGCAACTAGGAGGACTTGAAAATGACTACCAGACGTAAGTTCCTGTACGGTGCGGCAGCTGCTGCTCCGGCGGCTCTTGCCGCACCTGCCATTGCACAATCCACCATACGTTGGCGGCTTCAGACCTATGCCGGCCCGGCACTCGCCGAGCACGTCATCGTGCCGGCCATCAATATGTTCAATCAGATCGCCGGCGACCGGATGCAGATCGAGCTTTATTTCGCCGATCAGCTGGTTCCCACGGGCGAGCTCTTTCAGGCGATGCAACGCGGCACCATCGACGCCGTCCAGTCGGACGACGACTCGATGGCCTCGCCTACCGAAGTGACCGTCTTTGGCGGCTACTTCCCCTTCGCCAGCCGCTATAGCCTCGACGTGCCGGTGCTGTTCAATCAGTATGGCCTGAAGGAAATCTGGGAAGCGGAATATTCCAAGGTCGGCGTCCAACACATCAGCGCCGGTTCGTGGGATCCCTGCCACTTTGCCACCAAGGATCCGATCCACTCGCTGGCCGACCTCAACGGCAAGCGCGTGTTCACCTTCCCGACCGCCGGCCGCTTCCTGTCACAGTTCGGCGTGGTGCCTGTCACCCTGCCGTGGGAAGACATCGAGGTTGCCGTGCAAACCGGCGAGCTTGACGGTATCGCCTGGTCGGGCATCACCGAAGACTATACCGTTGGCTGGGCCGATGTGACCAACTACTTCCTGACCAACAACATCTCGGGCGCCTGGATCGGCCACTTCTTCGCCAATCAGGATCGCTGGAACGAGCTGCCGGAAGACCTCAAGACCCTCTTCCGCGTCTGCGCCGACCAGTCGCACTATTATCGCCAGTGGTGGTATTGGGGCGGCGAGGCCTCGCTGCGTGTCGACGGCACCAAGATGCAGCTTACCTCGATCCCCGATTCCGAATGGTCGACCGTTGAAGCCGCCGCGCGCGTTTTCTGGGACGAGATCGCCGCAGAAAGCGAGACGAAGGCCAAGGTCGTCGATATCATCAAGAAGTATAACTCGGATATGGACAAGGCCGGCCGGCCCTACCGTTATTCGTGATGCAATCCGGCGTCCGGGGGTTCGCTCCCGGACGCCCCCAATTTGAGTTTCGGGAGAATTAGATGTCGGGAACCCTCACCCTGCAACGGCTGCGTGAAATGGCGGCCGAGGAAATCATTGATACGGTTCTGGTCTGCATGGTCGATATGCAGGGCCGCCTGATGGGCAAGCGCTTTCATGTCCAGAACTTTCTCGACAGCTCCCACGACGAAACGCATTGCTGCAACTATCTCCTCGCCACCGACCTCGAGATGGCGACGCCCGATGGCTATGCCTCGACAAGCTGGCGCGCCGGCTATGGCGACTATGTGATGAAGCCCGATCTCTCGACTTTGCGCCGCGTTCCGTGGCTTGAGGGCACCGCGCTGGTCCTGTGCGATATTCTCGACCATCACCATCACGAACCCATCGCCCATTCGCCCCGTCAGGTGCTCAAGGCCCAGACCGCGCGGCTCGCCGCGATGGGGTTTGAGGCGATGATGGCGACCGAGCTTGAGTTTTTCCTCTTCGACCAGACCTACAAGGAACTGGCCGCCACGGGCTTCCGCGATCTCAAACCGATCAGCGCCTATAACGAGGATTACCACATCCTCCAGACCTCGAAGGAAGAGGCCGTGATGCGCCCGCTGCGCAATCACCTCTTCGCCGCCGGTATCCCGGTCGAGAACACCAAGGGCGAGGCCGAGGCGGGCCAAGAGGAGCTCAACATCAAATACGCCGAGGCCGTCCTTTGCGCCGATCACCACACGATCGCCAAGCACGCGGTCAAGGAGATCGCCTGGGCCAATGGTGTTGCGGCGACGTTCCTGCCGAAATGGCACCATGAGCGGACCGGCAGCTCGAGCCATGTGCATATGTCGCTCTGGAAAGACGGCAAGAACGTGTTTCACGATCCCAAAGGGCCGCACGGAATGTCGGCGCTGATGGAAAGCTTCGTTGCCGGCCTTCTGGCCTATGCCGCCGAAAGCACCGTGTTCTTCGCGCCCTATATCAACAGCTACAAGCGCTTCATGAAGGGCACCTTCGCCCCCACCAAGATCGCCTGGTCGATCGACAATCGCACCTCGGGTTTCCGTCTCTGTGGCGAGGGCTCCAAGGCGGTTCGGATCGAATGCCGGATCGGCGGCTCGGACATGAACCCCTACCTCGCGCAGGCCGCCCTTCTGGCCGCCGGGATCAAGGGGATGGAGGAGAAGCTGAAACTCGCCGGCCCCACCAAGGGGGATATTTACGACGACGCGAGCGTGCAGCATATCCCCTCGAACCTGCGCGACGCGACCGAGGCGCTCCGCGGCTCGAAGATGCTGCGCGAGGCGATGGGCGACTGGGTGGTCAACCACTATGTCCGCTGCGCCGAGTGGGAACAGGAAGAGTTTGACAAGGTGGTCACCGATTGGGAGATCGCCCGCGGTTTTGAAAGGGCCTGACATGGGCAAGACTGTCCGCTGTATTTCGCCGATCGACGGATCGGTTTATCTCGAACGTGAAGCGCTGAGCGAAAAGGCGGCCTTTGCCGCCGCCGCCCGCGCGCGCGCCGCCCAAAAGGACTGGGCCGCGCGGCCGGTGCAGGAGCGGGTCGATCTCGTGCTCAAGGCCAACGACTATATCGGCCAGACGGTCGATCGCATGGCAAACGAGCTGGCCCACCAGATGGGCCGCCCGATCCGCTATGGCGGCGAATTCCGTGGCTTCAACGAGCGGCTGACCTACATGGCCTCGATCGCCGAAGAGTCGCTCAAGCCCTATCTCGTCGAAGACAGTGGCGCCTTCAAACGGATGATCAAGCGCGAGGCGATGGGCGTCGTCTTGGTCGTCGCGCCGTGGAACTATCCCTACATGACCGCGATCAACACGATTGCACCCGCGCTCATGGCGGGCAACACGGTGATCCTCAAACACGCGGCCCAGACCCTGAAAGTGGGCGAACACCTCGCCGATGCCTTCGCCGCCGCTGGCCTGCCCGAGGGCGTTTTCCAGAACATCGTGCTCGATCACGACACGACCTCAGCACTGATCAGCCAGCGGGCCGTGAATTTCGTCAATTTCACCGGCTCGGTCGAAGGCGGCAAGGCGATGGAACGCGCCGCCGCAGGCACGTTTATCCCTGTGTCCACCGAACTTGGCGGCAAGGATCCGGGTTATGTCCGGGCTGATGCCGATATCGACGCGGCTGTCGAAACGCTGGTCGATGGCGCGATGTTCAATTCGGGCCAGTGCTGCTGCGGGATCGAGCGCATCTATGTCCACGAGAGCCTTTATGACGCCTTCGTCGCCAAGACGGTCGACCTTGTGAAAACCTATCGCCTCGGCAACCCGCTCGACCCCGACACCACCATCGGCCCGATGGCCAATGTGCGCTTTGCCGCCGAGGTCCGCGCCCAGATCGACGAGGCCGTGGCGATGGGCGCCGTCGCGCATATCCCGCTTTCCAATGCCGACGATGGCGGCGCCTATCTCACGCCGCAGGTTCTCACGAACGTGACCCACGACATGCGCGTCATGCGCGATGAAAGCTTCGGCCCCGTGGTCGGCATCATGAAGGTCAAGGACGATGACGAGGCCATCGCCCTGATGAACGATTGCCAGTATGGCCTCACTGCCTCGATCTGGACCCGTGATCCCGCCGCCGCCGAGGCCATCGGCGACCGGCTTGAAACCGGCACCGTTTTCATGAACCGCTGCGATTATCTCGATCCCGCCCTGTGCTGGACCGGCTGCAAGGATACCGGCCGCGGCGCGGGCCTCTCGATCCTCGCATATCAGGCTCTGACACGGCCGAAATCCTATCACCTCAAGAAAGCATGAATGATGAAACTCGTCGGTAACTGGTCTTATCCCACCTCTGTGCGCTTCGGCGCCGGGCGCATTGCCGAGATCGCCGAAGCCTGCCGCGTGGCAGGCGTCCGCAAGCCGCTTCTGGTCACCGACCGCGGCCTTGCCAGCATGGAGATCACCGCCAAAACCCGCGCGCTGGTCGAGACCGCGGGCCTTGGCAATGCGATGTTTTCCGAGGTTGATCCCAACCCGTCCGACCTCAACGTCGCCGCCGGCCTCAAGGTCTATCGCGAAGGCGGCTTTGACGGCGTGATCGCCTTTGGCGGCGGCTCAGCGCTCGATCTGGGCAAGACCATCGCCTTCATGGCCGGCCAGACGCGCCCCTTGTGGGATTTCGAGGATATCGGCGATTGGTGGACCCGTGCCAACCCCGCAGGCATCCATCCCATTGTCGCCGTGCCGACGACAGCTGGCACGGGATCCGAGGTTGGCCGTGCGGGCCTCATCACCAATTCCGTGCTTCACGAGAAGAAGATCATCTTCCACCCCAAGATGCTCCCCTCCGTGGTGATCTGCGATCCCGAGCTGACCGTGGGAATGCCCAAGTTCATCACCGCCGGCACCGGCCTTGATGCCTTTGCCCACTGTGTCGAGGCCTATTCGAGCCCGCATTATCACCCGATGAGCCAAGGTATCGCGCTCGAAGGGATGCGGCTTGTGAAGGAATACCTGCCCCGCGCCTATGCCGATGGCTCGGATATCGAAGCCCGCGCCCATATGATGAGCGCCGCCGCCATGGGCGCGACCGCCTTCCAGAAGGGCCTCGGCGCGATCCACGCGATCAGCCATCCGGTCGGTGCGGTGCACAACACCCACCACGGCACGACCAACGCGGTCTGTATGCCCGAGGTGCTCAAGTTCAACCGCCCCGCCATCGAAGATCGCTTTGACATGGTCGCCGCCTATCTCGGCATCAAGGGCGGCTTTGACGGCTTCTGCGCCTTCGTCGACGAGTTCAACGAAAGCCTCGGCATTCCCCGGACCTTGGGGGGTATCGGCGTCAAGGATGCCGATGCCGATGCGCTCACCAAATCGGCGCTGAACGATCCCAGCGTCGGCGGCAACCCGATGCCGATGACCTATGACAACACCCGCGCCATGATCGAAGCCTTGCTTTGATCCTCCCGGCCCGGCACCGGCTTTCCTCCGCCGGTGCCGGGAACCGCTCTGTTGCACCGGGGCCGTGCAGGGCGTATTGCCTTGTGGAAACACACGAGGCACGCGCATGGCGAATTATCTCTACAAGGGCGATCTTCCCGATGATCTCGATATGGGGCCGGTGGTCGCCATCGATTGCGAGACCATGGGGCTCAACCCCCACCGCGACCGCCTCTGCCTGATCCAGATGTCGGGCGGCGACGGCAATGTGCATCTCGTGCAGGTCGGAAAGGGCCAGACCGAAGCGCCCAACCTTTGCCGGATGCTGACCGATCCGAAGGTGCTCAAGCTCTTCCACTTTGGCCGCTTCGACATCGCCGCAATGTATCATGCCTTCGGCGCGCTGGCGGCACCTGTCTATTGCACCAAGATCGCCTCGAAGATGACCCGCACCTTCACCGACCGGCACGGGCTCAAGTATCTTCTGCAAGATCTTGTCGGCGTCGATATCTCCAAGCAGCAGCAGCAAAGCGACTGGGGTGCTGAGAACCTTTCCGACGCCCAGCTCGACTATGCGGCCTCCGACGTCCTTTATCTGCACCGGCTGAAAGAGGCGCTCGACGAGATGCTGGCCCGCGAAGGGCGGACCGAGCTTGCGCGATCCTGCTTCGATTTCCTGCCGGCTCGGGCGCGTCTCGATCTCGAGGGCTGGCCCGAGATCGACATATTCGCGCATTAGAGCAGATGGCGGCGAGGTTGCATCCGTGACGCCGAAGGACAACTTCTATTCTCTTTATGTGAGCTGGGCCAAGATCATCCTGCCGATGGCAGGGATCGCCCTTCTGTCAACGCTTTTCCTGTTTGCCCGCGCCACGGATCAAAGCAGCCTCCCCCTTGCCCAACTGGAAGAGATGGCTCGATCCGCCCGCCTCAGCGGGCCAACCTTTTCCGGCGTCACGGATGACGGGACGATATTCACCGTTTCCGCCGGCGTGGCAGTTCCTGATCCGGCAGACATCAGGATCGTTGACATAGACAAGATCCGGCTTTTGCTTTCGGACCCGAAGGGTGCGTCAGTTGAGATTACGGCGAGCCGTGCGACCTATGACGGAACGACCAACACCGTGAGCCTTAGCGGCCTTACACGCCTTGTGTCCTCGGTTGGCTATAGCCTCGAAACACGCGGCGTGACCGCCGATATTGGGAGCGGTCTGGTCAAGACAGATAGCGAACTTGAGGTCCGCGCGCCTTTTGGGTCGATCAGCGCAGGAAGCCTCGTAATCCAAAGAAATGCGGCCGAAGGTGGCCAGCAAATGGTTTTCCAAAACGGTGTGCGGCTGGTATATCAGCCTAGGAATTAAGGGAGTTGGACGTGCGGTCGCTGAAAATTCTTGCTGTCGGCATAATGGCGCTCTGGCCTCTATTGGCCGTGGCGCAATCCACAAGTCTTGCCCTGAGCGGCTTTGAGTTCGACGGTTCCGCGCCGGTTGAGGTCACGGCTGATAGTCTTGCGGTCGATCAAAACACCGGCATCGCCACCTTTAAAGGCAACGTGATCATCGGACAGGGCTCGATCCGGATTTCTGCAAGCGAGGTTCAGGTGATCTATTCCGATGAAACCGGAGAGATCGCCCGGTTTGTTGCCGCTGGAGGCGTTACCTTCGTGACCGAGAGCGAAGCAGCCGAAGCCGAAAGCGCCGACTATGATTTGACAACCGGTATGCTCGTGCTGACCGGTTCCGTTCTTCTGAAGATGGGCGCTTCAGCACTTTCCGCCGATACCATGACCGTTTCGCTCGAGGACGGGACAGCCATGCTTGAGGGCAATGTCCGCACCGTATTGGCGCCGAGCGGCACCTGATGGACACCGCACCATCTCTTACGCTCACCGAAGGAAGCGTCGGCCTAAAGGTCGTAAACCTGCGCAAGAGCTATCGCCGCAGGCCCGTTATTCGCGACGTTAGTCTTGAGCTTGGGCGCGGCGAGGTCGTGGCTCTGCTTGGCCCGAATGGTTCGGGAAAGACGACGTGCTTCTATTCGATTGCCGGGCTGGTCACTGCCGAAGGCGGGCAGGTTATCGTCGATGGACGGGATGTATCGGCCTTGCCGATGTATCGCCGCGCCCAGCTTGGGATCGGATATCTTCCGCAGGAGATGTCGATCTTCAGAGGTCTGAACGTCGAAGACAATATTCTGGCGATCCTTGAAATCACCGAGCCAGACAGGAAGGCGCGCCGCGAGCGCCTGGAACAGCTCTTGTCCGAATTTTCGATAGAACACTTGCGCCGCGCACCTGCCCTCGCCCTCTCTGGTGGCGAACGCCGCAGGGCAGAGATTGCCCGCTGCCTCGCGGCTGGGCCGAAATACGTTTTGCTCGACGAGCCCTTCGCGGGGGTCGATCCGATTGCCGTTGGTGAAATCCGCCACCTTGTCGCTGATCTCAAAAACCGCGGCATCGGCGTTCTGATCACCGATCACAACGTTCAGGAAACCCTGCAGATCGTCGACCGAGCCTATATTCTGCACGATGGTCGTGTGCTGATGAGTGGCACAACGGACGAGGTTGTGAAGGACGAAAACGTCCGCCGCGTTTATCTGGGCGCCAATTTCCGCGCCTACTGATTTCCACTGGCTGCTCCAGCGACTCATTGACAAACCGCCGCCATCTGACGCCAAATAGGGGTGATGAAAGACCCGATCCACCCTCGCGTTTCCGCGCTGGCGTTTCCGCCAGACGGACGGGGCCAAGCCGGAAAATCATCAAATCCCGCAAGCACAACCTCGTTCCGCGCATAGGCTGGCGGTCGTGCGGTGTGTTTGCACATTTGTTAAGAAAAGGAGAGACGATGCGGTATCAGATCAGCGGAAAGCAGATTGATATTGGTGAGGCACTGCAGACCCATGTCAAAACCGAACTTGGAGAGACCGTCGAAAAATATGCGGGGCGTCCGACCGACGCGAGCGTGATCTTTTCCAAGTCAGGACACGAATTTGTCTGTGAATGTATCGTCCACCTTTCGACCGGCCTGACCTGTCAGGCTCGGGATCATGCCAATGATATTTACGCCGCATTTGATGGATGCAACGAGAAGATGGCCAAGCAGCTGCGTCGCTACAAGCGCAGGCTGAAAGACCACCACAAGGACCGCGTCGAACCGGTTGAACTTTCGCTCGGTTCCGCCTATATCCTCGCCCCGACGGAAGAGTCGGACGATGATGCCAGCGTTGACGAAGTAGGCGCCATGATCATCGCCGAGACCGAAACCAAGATCCCCTCGCTATCAGTCGGCGAGGCCGTGATGCAGATGGAATTGGCTCACGGTGCGGTGCAGGTCTTCCGCAACGAGAAACACGGCGGCATTAATGTTGTCTACCGCCGGGACGACGGAAATATCGGCTGGGTAGACCCACGGTAGGGGCGACCCAAAGGCAGGGCGCCAGAAGGCAGGATCAATGCAGCTCTCAGACATTCTGAAGCCCGCTGGGGTAAAGGTCATTGCGTCCTCCACCAGCAAGAAACGGCTTTTCCATGATCTTGGAGAAATCGCCGAGGCAAACTATGGCCTGAGCGAACAGACCGTCATCGACGCGCTGATCGAACGCGAAAACCTGGGACCAACCGGAGTGGGGCAGGGCGTCGCGCTGCCCCATGCGCGCCTGCAAGGCGTCGAAAAGATCTGTGGCATCTTCCTTAAACTGGAAAAGCCGATGGACTTTGACGCCGTTGATCGCCAGCCCGTCGATCTTGTCTTTGCACTATTTGCGCCCGAAACGGCGGGTGTCGATCATCTCAAGGCGCTGGCTCTTGTCTCCAGAACGCTTCGTGATCCGGCAATCTGTGCCAAGCTCCGCGCCAACCATGATGCCGCGACGCTCCATGCCATCCTGACAGAGGCGCCGACGACTCAGGCCGCCTGACCGTCCCAATCCCCAAACCCAAATCCGACATAGTCGCGATGATAGGCTGCACGCGCTGCGGCTTCGATTTCGTCATCATAGATGGACCGAAGGCGAGCCTCTTCAGGGCTGGCCACCTCGCTGAACGGCTCCAGATCCAAGCCAATTTCACCGGCAAGGAAACCTATCCCATCGGCCACACGCCCCCGCCGCAGGATCACATCCGGCGAGCCAAACCCGGCAAATCCCTGAATAAGCGCTGATTGGGTCGCCCAGGACGGGTCGACACGAATGCCTGTCTGCCCGCCGAGATTGGCCTTCAGAAATTTGAGAAAGGCCAGAAAGGCAGCACGATGCGCAGCGGCATCGTAGGTATCGTCCGGTGCGCCTTTTGGCAGCGGCACAGCGAAATGTTTGCGAAGAGATTCGCGGATTTCGCCAAAGGTGCCCGGCCCGACCGCGAGGATATAGGAGCAAAACGCCGAATGCGCGCGCGCAACCGGATGGCCGAGAACTGTAAAGCTTCGATGCACTGGGGTCTTTCGCAGCCACTGGCGCAGCGTCTTTTGGGTCAGACCCTCTTCAAGACCTGCTCCGCCTCCAAGGCTCGCAAGCCAACCTCGGACATCCTCATCCTTCGTCCCTTTGAGCGGCAGATAAAGCAGCGGCGCCCCTTTTGACGCGACATAGCTCGGAATGGCGGGCCCGCGCCGCGGCTCGAAATTCGGGGTGCGCGAGAGGTTGAAGCGGTCAAGCGCTGCGAGCGCCTTATCCATGTCTTCGAAGTTGGATACCTTGTGTTCTAGCGGCTCCGGGTTCTGCTTTTTGAGCTCTCTGTCGAGCCCCTCGATCCGCTCTTCTGCCCCGAGCCAGGCTGCAAGTCCGTTGATAACCTCGGCGTCCTGCAAGTCCTCGTAGTCGATATAGAAGGCCGTCTGACCACTGCGCTGCAAACGGTTGAGAAGAAGAACCTGAAAATCCTGCAGCTCAGCAAGGAACGTCTCAAACTCGGCGGCTTTGAAGGAAATCCGCTCTGATTTCGCGTGTTTCGCTTTGGTCAGCTTCCATTGACCGGTCTCTCTGGCAATCTTCCAGCTCACATAGCTTTCCGCAGGATTGCGGGTGAGGATGACCTTGGCACAGCGGGGATTGTCTAGGATCGCGTCAAGCACGCGCGGATCGTGATCGCGGAAATAGCGAAAGCCACCAAGAACACTATCCTCGGACTTGATCGCGCCGAGAAATTGGTGAGGATCCGCCTCGCGTAGCCCAAGATCAAACCCGAGAATCTCGGTCGCATTGGGATAGCCGACGAAATGCGGATTGAACGCCTCCCCATGACAGCGAAGCCCGGAAAACGCATTGAGGTTGGCTTCAAGGAAATTCGAGCCGGTCCGCATCTCGGCGAAAATGACGAAATAATCGAAGCCCGCCATATCCTAGCGCACCAGATAGGGCCGGCGCGCTTTCGGGCGCGCGTTCTGTGGGGCGGGATCGACCGGGAAATCACCCATAAGATAGGGATGCATCCCCTGGTTCTTGAGGTTTTGCAGGAACCGTCCAAACCCGCTCAGATCGATGATGCGAGGCGCCTCGGAAAGTCGCCGGCCACCAGCGACCGAAATCTCGTCGATCACGGTTTGCAATGCCTCCATCGGAGACTCGATGAACTCTGCAAGCGACCAAATGCGGATCTTTGCCTTGGCGTGTATCGACCGAAGATCATCGAGATGATCGCTTTCAATCTTCTGCAGGCGGGCGGCCTCAAGGCGTAGGTCTGCGAAATTGCGGTTCGACTGAAAAAGTGGGATCGCCCAAGCGCCGGTTATGACAGATATCTGAGCATTGGGATCATAGGCGATATCGAATCCAACCGCTTGATTATCAGCCGGGCCAAACTGGAAACACTGCCGCTCGCCGCGCGTATTCCAGATAAGGCTCGTCAGAAAGGCTTTGGGGTCATAATCGCGCAGGGCGCTGCTGTCAGACAAGGCACCGGCGAAAGTGGTCTGGCGTCCATCAAGCTCGGCCCGGTCAGGCGCATAAAGATGGCCGTGAACCCTGGTCCCTGTCGCACGGGCGAGCCAAGGCTCGAAATTTTCGAACAGCTCCGAAAAGCCTTCGAACACGGAATAGGGTGCAGCTGTTAAACCATTTTCCCAGCCCCTGTTGGGAAACCGCCCCTGCATAACAAGGCCCGAACGTCCGCGAATTCGCCGGTCGACGGCTCGGGAAAAGATCCTGTCAATCTTGCCGGGGTTTGGCTCTGACGCTTTCATTGCGGCGGCGTTGTCGCCCAGAAAAGTCTCATAGAGCTTATCGGCTCGTGGCCAGATCTTGCGGGCAACAAAGCAATCGGATCGCCGCAGAAGCTGCAAGTGGTCATCGTAAAAGATGTGTGGTTTGCCCTGAAAATCAAACTTTGAAAGCGTCAGCGACCGGCTTTCGATATGCGTCGAATAAAGGCGGGTGAGTGTTTGATAATAGCTCTCGTCCGGGATCCAGACCTTGCTGAAATAGCGGTCATATGTCTCGCGCTCCGGATCCTGGAGGATCGCAGAAAGCGTCTGCCGCGTAAGACACCACCACTGAGATCCCATATGCGGTACAAGCCCGGCGGGAATCTTGCGCCGAACGCCGAGCCGGCGCTGAAGGGCCACATATTTGTCAAAGAAGTATCTCTGCCGCTTCCAGGAAAAGGGGAACCTCAGGGTAAACCTTTCCTCATCAAGGCCACCGATCGTCCAAGGCACGTCGGCCGTCGTCGCGCTTTCGATGAAATCGGTGCGCGGGCGCTTGGCGAGATAACTCACAAGCTCGTTCACGGGCCTCAGGGGAAGACAAGAGCCAGACGCTAGATAGACATGGCGAACCTCGGGGAAGGTCTCCAGCATCAGCTGCGAGGCATCCTGAGACGCGGCAACAAGCCCCCAAGTCCCCCACTCACAGCGATGCCGCTTGGAAAACCGAACGTTCGAAAGGCCATCGAACCGCGAAACGAATGCATCATGCCTCTCGTCGTCAACATTCTTGTCGACGTGAACAACGACCGGGCACCGTCCGGCGACCCAGTGACGGATTACCTGCTCGGCACGTTCGAGCGAGGTATGAACAAGCATGACGATCCCGACGGTCATGCCCAATTGCCTTTCGACATGAGGCCGAGAATCTCAAGCTGGCGCCAGTTGATGTACTTCTCTGACCACTTGCACCAAATCTCTTCACGCCGTTCAAAGCCTTCGACATAGGCCTTGTATTCCTTGCTGTTCGCAAAATGCTGCTTTCGCTCCAGCTCCTCCCTCGCCTTTTCGGTTAGGCTTTGGAGAAACTTGGCGTGCAAGAGCGCCCCGCTCATTTTCTCGCCGCCCCATTCGTCATAAACGAGGTTGAGGCCGCGCGGCAGAAGCATATGCGTTGAACGCACATAGGTGTACCGGCGATCCCACTTGACCAGCGGGATCTTGTTTAGGGCCGGCGCGCGTTCCGGCTCGTCGCGGAAGAATACCCGCGCCCGTGGACCGCCCTGTATCCAAAGATTCCCGAACATGAAGTTTCTCGAGATCGTGTAGTTCCCGGAGTCAAACCACGGCGCAACCTCGAACGGATCCTGGCCCCGCTCATACTCTGCGCTTTCTATCGGCCCCTTGGGATACATATCGATCAGCATCGTCCCGAACGAGCGGATCGATGAGGCGTCGAGCCAGTCGGTGAGTGCCTTGAGGGGGCGGGTATCGCAGAAGGGGTAGACGAGAAACTCGTCCGGATCGACGACCAGCGTCCAGTGCCCGTGAGCGTATTTCCTCTGGAGCCAGGTGATCCAATCCATCCCGAACCGAGCTCGCTTATAGCTCGCTCTCGTCCGCCAGAGCGAGACATCCGGCTGGCGGGCAAGGTACTCGGCGCCGCCATCGTCGCTATCATTGTCGACCAGCAGAAAATGCCGGACCCCAAGATCGCGGTAGTATTTCAGGAAATAGGGAAGGCGGATATCTTCGTTGCGGATCGTCGAAAACAGAAGGATGTCGTCTGGCTCGATCTGCTCGGTGCGATCAACGTAAAGAGAAAGCTCCCTGCGCTTGCGAAGTGACCGAATTCGCCACCTCTTGCGCTGCAGCCTCAGTCGATATGACTGCCAGAAGCCCAAACTTGTTCCTGCTCGTTATTGCGGCTTAGCCAATGTGTTCGCCGGTATCATGTCACAGTAAAGACCATCTTGAAATGCGCCTCCCACGCTGGAGGCTCAAATGCCTGTGAGTCACGTTCCGGTGGCGATTGTTCATGTGCCTTTATTGCTTCAATCCAAGAATAGGGATTGGAAACATCAAGGTAAACCGCCCTGTTACCCAAGATCTCGCGCAGGGAGGGAAGGTCATTGGCAATGACCGGCACACCAAGGGCCGCAGCCTCGACAGGTGGTAGGCCGAAACCCTCGGCGAGCGACGGAAAGAGAAGTGCGCTGGCGCCCGAAAGCAAAGCCGAAAGTGCCGGATCCGATAGGCCGGCTAGCTCGGTCACGTTTGCAACGCCGGCATCCAGCCGCCCAAAGACATCCTCACAGCCCCAACCGCGGCTACCACAAATGAAGAGCCCAGGCGCCTTGCTATCCATCTCGCCCCAGAGATCGAGCAGAAAGCCGATGTTCTTGCGCGGCTCGATGGTTCCTACCGCAACGAAGTAGGGGCGGCTGAGGTTCAGGTCGGGCGGAAGCGCTGCACCATCAGGCAGCACAACCTCGGCGCCGATCGGAGCGGTCAAAATCGGCGGGACACGGCCAAACCTCGCCAGATGATGCGCGACCCGCTCTTGAGCCGCCAAGGAGATGCAGACGACCTGATCCGCATGGCGCGATACACGACGCATACGCCTGGCAAATTCCCTGGCCCGCCCCTTTCTTTGCAGATGGGGGAAATCGAGCGGGATCATGTCATGCAATAGGATGGTCGCGGTGCCACCATTGGTGGACTTCACCGCACGAAGAACTCTCCGCGTCAGATTGCTGTGGCCGACGTTGACATAGGCCAGACCGGAGCCAAACCGCCGCCGGAGCAGCCGGCCAAGAAGGGCGCGAGGGGATCGCGCAACTGCGACCGCACGCGCACAAGAAATGCATTCTTCCTGCGAAGCCCCGCTATCGACGGCCGCAAAAAGCACTGCTGCGCCCCGTGTATCGAGCAGAAGATAGCCAAGCCGCGTCCGTATCAAACCGTAGAACGGCAAACCAATCGACAAAAGCTCTCGCAGATAGGCCAGCTCGACACGATCAATACCCGATGGCACCCGACCCGCCCGCGCCACTGTGCGCGACAGATCGAGAAGCCGGACTTTGGAGCTATTTTTCGTAGTGCCCACCCTGATGCCACCGCCATGCGTCGGAAATCATCGTAGCCAGATCAGATCTCTTCGGCGACCATCCAAGCTCTTCGATCGCGCGTGCGCTCCCCGAGACAAGCATCGCCGCGTCACCCGGCCGGCGCGGCTTCTCGACCACTGGCACCGGAAGGTTCGTAACGGCGCCCGATTTGGCGATGACCTCGCGTACGGAAAAGCCCGTGCCCGTTCCCAGATTGAACACGCGGCTGCCTTTGCCCGTTTCAAGCCATTTCACGCCAAGCAGATGCGCGTCGACCAGATCGGATACATGAACATAATCGCGGATGCAGGTGCCATCGGGCGTGGGGTAATCCGTGCCAAATAGAGAAAGCGCCTCGCGCTGGCCGGAAATGACCTCGAGCAGCACCGGCACCAGATGGGTTTCGGGGCGGTGGCATTCGCCAATCTCTCCATCAGGATCAGATCCGGCAACATTGAAATACCGGAAGATCACCGACCGAAGACCGTGGCTCGCTCCAAAGTTTGCAAGAATATCCTCGACCGCCCGCTTCGACGCGCCATAGGCATTGATCGGCTGCTGAACGGAATTTTCGTCAAGAACCACCCCGTCCTGATCACCATAGGTCGCACAGGTGGACGAGAACACGAAATCGAGACAACCCGCCGCTACAGCCGCTTCGACAAGGTTGAGCGAGCCAAGGACATTATTCCGCCAATACAGGCCGGGGTTCTCCATGCTTTCGCCCACAAGGCTAAGCGCGGCAAAGTGCATGACCGCCGCGGGGCGATATTTTCGGAAGACCTCGTCGAGACGGGCACGATCCAAAAGATCACCCTTCTCAAAAGGCCCGAACCGAACAGAATCCTGCCATCCGGTTGCAAGGCTGTCGTAGGCTATGGGCGTATAGCCCGCGGCCCGCAGCGCCTTGCAGGCATGAGAGCCGATATAGCCCGCGCCACCTGTGACCAGTATCGTTTTCAAATTAGTGCCTGTCTGGGGCAACCCTACTGGGCCGCGTTGCGCATCGAAACCAGCTCGGTCAGATACTGCGAGAACTCCTCGCGCAGCTCTGGGCGGGCCAAGCCGAAGGCTACGGTCGCCTGAAGGAAACCGGCCTTCGAACCACAGTCAAACCGTTGGCCGCGGAAGCGGTAGCCAAAGACATCGCGCCCCTGTTCCATCTCGGCTGCAATGGCATCGGTCAGCTGAAGCTCGCCGGCTGCGCCGCGATTGATCTTGCCAAGGTTCTGCATGATTTTCGGAGAAAGGATATAGCGGCCGATCACCGCAAGGCTCGACGGTGCCGTTCCTTGTGCCGGCTTTTCGACCATGCCAGAGACTTTCACGAGCGACCCCATGTCTTCCTTAACATCGAGAATACCGTAGGCCGATGTCTGTTCTTTCGGAACCTCCATGGCCGCGACCATAGAGCCGCCGGTTTCGGCATAGGCTTCGACCATCTGCTGAAGGCAGGGTTTTTCGGCGGCAATCACGTCGTCCGGCAAGATGACAGCGAAGGGATCGTTGCCGATCAGACGCCGGGCGCACCAGACCGCATGGCCAAGGCCCAAAGGCTTGTGCTGGCGGATATAGGCGATTGCGCCGCTGTCCATGTTGGTCGACTTCAGGATTTCGAGCAGTTCTTCCTTGCCCGCGCGACGAAGCGAAGCCTCAAGCTCGGGCGCGGTATCGAAGTAGTCTTCGAGAGCGGATTTTCCACGGGCGGTGACAAAGATGAAATCCCGAATGCCCGCGGCACGGGCCTCGTCGATCGCATACTGGATCAACGGCCGGTCGACGAGCGTCATGATCTCCTTCGGGATCGACTTTGTCGCCGGTAAAAAGCGTGTTCCAAGCCCTGCGACGGGAAAAATCGCTTTGGTGATCCGTTTGGACATAACTTACCCTTCAACCTGCACCGGCATTATGTGCACGGAAAATCCTGCGTTCTATAGCACCCAAACTATTGAATAAAAATAGGGCACAATGATGTCAGATAGTGGTTTTTGTTCGCTTAAACCCGCTATTTTGACCTCCAAGCCGCTCCTCGCGCTTCACCCTTTCAGCACGCTTCCAATATTTGAATATCGGGTCCGTACGGAGCGAGCGACCAAAAAGCCCGCCCCGCTGCTCCCAGTAGCCCTCTGGATCAAAGTGGCGGTGATGATAGAGAGACGTTAGGGAAAAGGCGTAGACAGTCGCCCGATGTCCGTTGGCGACCGCCTTCCTCGCCCTGCGCCGTAGCTGGCCCAGACTGCCCAGCCAGCCCCAGATCACCTCGTGCTCGGCCCCTGCTCCGATCCGTGGGGTGAATCTGGCAAAGGTCGGGTTCTCCGAAAACTCGGGTTGTGGCCCCTCCAAAGCTGCGGACCTCGCCCATCCCTGATCAAAGCTTCGCAGAACGGGCTCGACAGCTGTGGGCAGGATCCGCCCCGCAACCATATGCCCCAACAACGCTGCCCGGTATTTCTCGCGCTCTGAACGCCGTACCGGTTCGGGATCGAGCCCACCCCGATGACGCCGCACAAACCGCGCCAAGCTCGCGCCAACGAGGGCAAGATCTCGCGGCGCGCGGTCGGCTTGCCTTCGGTCGCTCATGGCAAAGCCGTGATGGACCTGCGCCCGCGGCACGATCGCCGTTTTGGTCCCTTCCTCGGCGAGCCGCATATTCAGATCCGTCTCATCAAGGTAATAAGCGTAGCCGACATCAAACCCACCCAACTCGATCAGCAGGCTTCGCCGAAAAGCCATGTTTGTTCCTTCGGTTTTGATGCCCCGGCCTGCGCTGCCGGTCAGGATCGTCTCCTCGCTTGGATCAACCTTGATTTCTCGCGCAGTTGCATCAGAAAAAACTTCACGGGCGGTCCACTGGAATGAGAGCCCATTGCGCCCAAACACGAACCCACCCGCCGCATCCGCGCGCCTTTCGGTGATTGGCGCGGTCAACCGGCGCAGCCAGTCATGTTCGGCTATGGCGTCGTCATCGATGAACGCAATCACGGGCGCGGCCGCTGCAGAGATTCCCTTATTCCTTGCCGCCGAGATATTTGCCTCTTCAAAGCGGATAACTTTGACCCTGCCCGCCCAGCCCATCCTCTCGACCGCCGCGACACCATCGGCATCAGCCACGACAACAATCTCGAATTCGGGATGATCCTGCTGATCAAGACCAACGAGACAACGCCTGAGCAATGCGGGACGGCCCCGGCTCACAATAACAACGCTGACTGCCTCAGGGGTCACGCTATGCCCATCCGCGCGAGCATCGCCTCGATAACAGCAACATCCTCGGGATTATTCAGCTCCCAAAACTCGCGACCCTTGGCATCCACCTCGACACAAAGGACCGGAACCCCTTGCTCAAGAAATCTCAGCTGCTCGAGCCCTTCCGCTCGTTCAAGCGGCCCCATGGGCCAGCGGGAATAATCCGCCAACGCACCAGCTCGATAGGCATAGACACCCACGTGATGGAAAACCGGGGTCTCGGCAGCATCAGGATAGGCGTTGCTCGTGTGGGGCACGACCTCTTTCGAAAAGTAGAGCGCGATGGCATTGCGATCGAATACCGTTGTCGTGCCACCGATCCTCCCTTCGCGCCGGTCATTGACCAGTCGCGCCAGCGCCGCGCCTTCGGTGCGAAGCACGGGGGTTGCGACCTTTGCCGTCGGGTGTGAAGCGAGGGCACGAACCAGATCCTCGACAAACCACGGCGGCGTGAGCGCCGCGTCACCTTGAAGATTGACGATGATCTCGTGACCGCCGCCCAGCGCCGCATGAGCCTCGGCGCAGCGTTCGGTGCCGTTGCGGCAGGTTGAGGAGGTCATCACCACTTCGGCGCCAAAGCCTTCGGCCTCTTTGCGGATCCGTTCGTCGTCGGTGGCCACAACAACACGGGTGTCGCCACCCACCTGCATCGCCGCGTCCCATGTCCGCCGGATCAGAGACCTTGCCTCGCCACCTGCCCCTCGAAGGCCGACGAGAGGCTTGCCCGGATAGCGGGTCGAGGCATAGCGGGCGGGAATGACGACAAGCGCGGCCATCACGCCTTCTTCAGATCGACGCCCGGTGCGTAGGCGATGAAGAACGGGTTGGCGAAACCTTCCTTGCCATAGCGCAGGGGCTGATGGCTGTCGAAGCGAACCACATCGCCGCCCGCGCCGACCAAGACAGCATGGCCCGCCGCCGTGTCCCACTCCATCGTGCGGCCCACGCGGGGGTAAAGGTCGGCCTCGCCGGTCGCCACAAGGCAGAACTTGAGCGATGAACCGGCACTCTTCATATCCTTGACCGCATATTTCGAAATGTAGTCGTCGGTCGCCTGATCGCGGTGGGATTTCGAGGCAACAACCAAAAGTGCGGTATTGTCGGGCTTCGAGACGCGAATTCGGTTCTGCTGACCGGGTGTCGCCTTGTCGAAAGGCCCCGCTTCCTCGACGGCATTGCCGCCTGCATCGGTATAGAAAAGCCGCCCCTTGGCTGGCGCATAGACAACCCCGCGCACCGGCGAGCCATCAAATACCAGCGCGATGTTCACGGTGAAATCGCCGCGCCGCTGGACGAATTCCTTGGTGCCATCAAGCGGATCGACGATGAGAAAGGTCTTGGCCTCAACCTCATGCGAGGCCGCCTGTTCCTCGGTGACCAAAGGCAAGTCGGGAAACTCCGCGCGCAAACCCGCCGAAATGATCGCATCCGCCGCTTCGTCGGCCTCGGTGACCGGGCTTTGGTCGCTTTTCGAGCGAACGTCGAAATCGTCGGAGGCATAGATCTCCATGATCTTGTCGCCCGCTTCCAGTGCGAGCCGGCGCATCACGTGAGTCAGTTTCTGTAGGTCCATGCGAAGGCTCCGTTGCGTCTTGCCGCCAGTATTGAAATGAAAGGGCCGCCTCTTTATGCTGGCGCGGAAGGCGAACGGCAAGAAATTCGTCATAAGGCACGGTCAGATCAGACCATGAGGGCGGCAGCCAATGTTTCGGGCGACAACCACGAGATCAACCCTTTCGATCGCCTTTGGCATGATCGAGTTGATCTATCACAGCGTCGTAAGGGAAATTCGCAAGAGTCATCGTAGCGCCGCGGTGGGGCTTGTTATTATCGCTGCGCAAGGCGCGCTGATGACCCTGATGTTCTTGATGATCTTTCAAGTCCTTGGTCTCCGAACAGCCAAGATCCGAGGGGATTTTCTCCTCTACCTGATGTCCGGCGTCTTTCTATACATGACCCATAACCGCACCGTTTCGGCGGTAATGGGGGCACCCTCCGCCACATCCTCTCTGTTGCAGCATGCTCCCCTCAACCCCTTCATTACGATCAGCGCCGCAGCGATCGCCACGCTCTACCAGCAGGTGCTGTCGCTGGGCCTGATCCTTTTTGGCTACCACGCACTTGTCACACCAATCACCATCGACAAACCCATTGGCGCGCTCGGTGCGTTGTTGATGGCCTGGCTTTCCGGTGTGGCGGTTGGAATTATCTTTCTGGCAATCAAACCTTGGGCGCCGCGCCTTATTCCAATTCTCAGAATGGTCTATCTCAGAGCCAACATGATCACTTCTGGCAAAATGTTCGTTGCCAATACATTGCCCAGCTCTCTCCTTGCCGTCTTCAGCTGGAACCCGCTGTTTCACTCGGTAGATCAAGCCCGCGGTCATATCTTCATCAACTATACCCCGCATTTCACTTCGATGACTTATCCGCTCTATCTCTCGCTGACATTGCTGGTCATCGGCCTGATGCTCGAATTCTTTACGCGTCAGCGTGCGTCGGCAAGCTGGAGCGCCGGCGTCTAGAGCTGGCGGATTTCCGATTCCAACCAAGGGCATAGCTTTGGGGGCGACTGGAGCAAATCTCGCGACGGGAAGCGGCAAATTTGGCACATTTCCCCTACTCCTACCCGTTGCAGGCACCAAAACCGCCCCCTATATACCGCTTGATCAGCAGGGAATGCCCCTGCCTCCTCATCCACTATGGCCAAGGTGCCTACGGGGCCGCGGCCGCTCAAACCGCCTAACGAAAGGGTTTTGAAAATGGGAAAAGTCATTGGGATTGACCTCGGGACAACAAACTCCTGCGTCGCCATCATGGATGGCTCCAAGCCGCGCGTGATCGAGAACTCGGAAGGTGCCCGCACCACGCCGTCGATCGTCGCCTTCACCGAGCAAGAGCGCCTCGTCGGCCAGCCGGCCAAGCGTCAGGCTGTCACCAACCCCGACAACACGATCTTCGCCGTCAAGCGCCTGATCGGCCGTCGCACCACCGATGCCGAGGTGCAGAAGGACAAGAAGCTCGTCCCCTACAACATCATCGACGGTGGCAATGGCGACGCTTGGGTTGAGGCCCGTGGCGAGCGCTACAGCCCCTCGCAGATTTCCGCCTTCATCCTCCAGAAGATGAAGGAAACCGCCGAGTCCTATCTTGGCGAAGACGTGACGCAAGCCGTCATCACCGTTCCGGCCTATTTCAACGACGCCCAGCGTCAGGCCACCAAAGACGCCGGCAAGATCGCTGGCCTCGAGGTTCTGCGGATCATCAACGAGCCGACCGCCGCCGCGCTGGCCTATGGCCTCGACAAGAAAGAAACCCGCACCATCGCCGTCTACGACCTTGGCGGCGGCACCTTCGACGTGACCGTCCTCGAGATCGACGATGGCCTCTTCGAAGTGAAATCCACCAACGGCGACACCTTCCTCGGCGGTGAAGATTTCGATATGCGGATCGTGAACTACCTCGCAGAGGAGTTCAAAAAGGAGCACGCCGTCGATCTGACCAAAGACAAGATGGCCCTCCAGCGCCTCAAGGAAGCTGCCGAGAAGGCCAAGATCGAGCTGTCGTCCTCGACCCAGACCGAGATCAACCAGCCGTTCATCTCGATGGGCGCCAACGGCCAGCCGCTGCACATGGTGATGAAGCTCACCCGCGCCAAGCTCGAGAGCCTTGTCGACGACCTGATCAAGAAGTCGATCAAGCCCTGCAAAGACGCGCTCAAGGATGCGGGCCTTTCCACTTCGGATATCGACGAGGTCGTTCTCGTCGGCGGCATGACCCGTATGCCGAAGGTCATCGAGGAAGTGACCAAATTCTTCGGCAAAGAGCCGCACAAGGGCGTCAACCCCGATGAGGTTGTCGCCATGGGCGCCGCCATTCAGGCCGGTGTTTTGCAGGGCGACGTGAAAGACGTTGTTCTTCTCGACGTGACCCCGCTGTCCTTGGGCATCGAAACCCTCGGCGGCGTGTTCACCCGCCTGATCGACCGCAACACCACGATCCCGACCAAGAAGTCTCAGGTCTTCTCGACCGCCGAGGACAACCAGTCGGCCGTGACGATCCGCGTCTTCCAGGGCGAGCGCGAAATGGCCGCCGACAACAAGATGCTTGGTCAGTTCAACCTTGAAAGCATCCCGCCCGCTCCGCGCGGCATGCCCCAGATCGAAGTGACCTTCGACATCGACGCCAACGGCATCGTCTCGGTTTCGGCCAAGGACAAAGGCACCGGCAAAGAGCAGAAGATCACCATTCAGGCCTCGGGCGGCCTTTCGGACGAGGACATCGAAAAGATGGTCCGCGACGCCGAAGAGCACGCCGAAGAGGACAAGAAGCGCAAGGATCTGGTCGAAGCCAAAAACCAGGCCGAAAGCCTCATCCACTCGACCGAAAAGTCGATGGAAGAGCATGGCGACAAGGTCGACCCGACCACGATCGAAGCGATCGAGCTGGCGATTGCCGCACTCAAGGACGAGCTTGAAGGCGACAATCCCGACAAGATCCGCGCAGGCATCCAGAACGTGACCGAAGCCGCCATGAAGCTGGGCGAAGCCATCTACAAGTCCAGCCAGGAAGACGGCGAGCAAGGCGGCAACGCCGGGTCGGAAGACGACATCCTCGATGCCGAATTCGAAGACCTCGACGACAACAAGCGTGGTCGCTAAGGCCGAAAACTAGCCACGGCGGACCGGCCCCAAACACGCGGGCCGGTCTTTCCGTTCGGACGAGGGACCAACTCTGATGGCGAAACGCGATTACTATGAAACGCTCGGGGTCTCGAAAGGCGCAAGCGCCGACGAGATCAAGAAAGGCTATCGCGCCAAGGCGAAAGAGCTTCACCCCGACCGCAACGCCGACAATCCCGACGCCGAAGCCCAGTTCAAAGAAGCGAACGAGGCCTACGAGGTTCTGAAAGACGCCAACAAGAAGGCCGCCTACGACCGTTATGGCCATGCTGCCTTTGAAAACGGCATGGGCGGCGGTGGCGGCCATCCGGGCGGCGGCTTCCGTGGGCAGGGCGATTTCGCCTCGGCTTTCTCCGACGTGTTCGACGATCTCTTTGGCGATTTCATGGGTCGTGGCGGGCAAGGTGGCGGCCGCACACGGGCCGCGCGCGGCAATGACCTGCGCTATAACCTGCGGATCAGCCTCGAAGAGGCCTACAACGGCCTGCAGAAAACGATCAACGTTCCCTCTGCCGTCAGCTGCGCCTCGTGCAAAGGCACCGGCGCCGAGGGCGGCAGCGAGCCCGTGACCTGCCCGACCTGTTCGGGCATGGGCAAGGTCCGCGCGCAGCAGGGCTTCTTCACGGTCGAGCGCACCTGCCCGACCTGCAACGGCATGGGCCAGACCATCAAGAACCCCTGCAAGACCTGCCACGGCGCTGGCCGGGTCGAGAAGGAGCGTTCGCTCTCGGTCAATATCCCCGCGGGCGTTGAAACCGGCACCCGCATCCGCCTTGCCGGGGAGGGCGAGGCCGGAATGCGCGGCGGGCCTACCGGCGATCTCTACATCTTCATCGAGGTAAGCGAGCACCGCCTGTTCCAGCGCGACGGGACCAATCTCTATTGCCGCGTGCCTGTCTCGATGGTCGATGCCTCGCTGGGCGGCGATATCGAGGTGCCGACGATCGACGGCGGCCGCAGCCGTGTGCGCATCCCCGAAGGCAGCCAATCTGGCCGCCAGATGCGCCTGCGCGGCAAGGGCATGCCCGCCCTGCGAGGTGGCAACCATGGCGACATGTTGATCGAGCTTTCCGTGGAAACACCAGTCAAGCTCACCTCAAAGCAAAAAGAGCTTCTGCGAGAGTTCGACAAGCTGAGCGCCGAAAACAATCCGCAAAGCTCGAGCTTTTTCTCGGCGGTAAAGGGCTTTTGGGATTCGATGAAGGGCTAGCGCCCTTAACCAATCGCTAACCACGATGGCCCGATAGTCGGGCCATGCCCAAGCCCGCCGCCTTTGCCGAAGCCCTCTTGCCTTTTGACGAGGCCGGGATTCCTGCGGCTGCCCTCGGCGTTGGCGCGCGGCTTCCCTCCTATATCGCCGACCACCGCAAGCGTCTGCGCGAACGGTTCATGGTGGGCGGCGCGGCGGCGCTGCCGGACTATGAAATGCTCGAGCTCGTCCTCTTCCGCGCCATCCCCCGGCAGGACGTCAAGCCCCTCGCGCGGCGGCTGATCGACCGGTTCGTCGATTTCAACGGCGTGATCAGCGCCTCGCCCGCGCGCCTTGCCGAGACCGAGGGCGTTGGCGAGGCGGTGATTTGCGAGCTGAAGATCATCGAAGCCGCCGCCCAACGCCTTGCCCGCGCCCGCGTGATGCGGCGGCAGGTGATCTCAAGTTGGGATGCGCTTGTCGATTATTGCCACACGGTTATGGCCCACCGCGAAACCGAGCATTTCCGCGTTCTCTATCTCGACAAGAAGAACGCACTCATAGCCGACGAAGAACAGGCGCGGGGTACGGTCGATCATGTGCCCGTCTACCCGCGCGAGGTGGTCAAACGGGCGCTTGAACTGAACGCCTCGGCGTTAATTCTTGTTCACAATCACCCCTCTGGCGATCCCACCCCGTCAGACGCCGATATCCTCCTGACAGGTCAGATCGGCTCCGCAGCCGAGGCGCTTGGCCTCGTCCTCCACGATCATCTGATCATCGGCAAATCGCGTGAGCTGAGTTTCCGTGCGAGCGGCCTGATCTAGCTATCGGGCAGCAACAGCCATCGACTGATACATCGCCCCAAGCGCGAGGATGTCACCGTTGGCATCGCACCCCGGCATTGTGACAACCAGATCATTTGCCACAGCCCTTTCGCCCGGCAGGATCTGAAGGCTCTGTGCGCTTGCCTCGCGACCACAGTTTTCAGCCGTCACAGGGATCTCGACCGAAAGCTCGATCTCGCCCGTCGCTGGCGAAGCTCCGATTGGAAAAGTATAGATCTGGGAAAAATGGCCGCCTGCGATGGCACGTTGGCCGAGGGCTGTGAATGTTCCGGCTCCGGCGGTTGGCGCCTCCTGCCAGACATAGCCCGGCGCTCCGAATGGAGCAGCAAATTCCCGCGCGTGCAGCTGAGCACCAACGGCGCCCTCCCACATCAGCGCCGCACGGCCATAAAGGTCAAGATCCAAGACCTGTGCGACAGCCATCGCGCTCGGCCCAAGATCAAATGACAGAACGAATACCGCCGTCTTTGCCAATGCCGGGATCGACAGATCCGCGTTGCCGTTTTCATCGGTCAGGCCCGAGACCATCACGCCTTGGTGGTGCAAGACAAAGCTCGCGCTGGGCAGGCACGGGGCGTTCAGCGCAAGATCGACCTTGGCACCCGCGACAGGCACGGCAAGCAGTTCTGGAACGCAGTCTGACGCCATTTCCGCACCCGGAAGGAGGTCAAACTCGATCGAGGCCAGCCGCAGCGGCTCTTGCCTGTCTGTCCGATCAAAACTTTCGGGAACGGCAAGGCCAATCCCTGCGCTCACGATCTCTGGGGCGATCAGGATCGGACCAAACCTCGGGTCGCGCGCCTCCTCCGGGCTCAATTCGGGCAGGGGCGAGAAGGCAAAGGGCTCACCGCCGGAATTCTTGCCGACAAGGCTGGCCCCGGCGCCCGAGTATTGAATGACAATCGCACCGGCAAGCAACACCGCGAAGCTTGCTCCTGCAACGGCAAATTTTCTGATCGCGATCATCATCTGCTCCAAACCCGTTAGGGATTTGGAAACAAAGTCACCCAGAATCGCGGCTTGTTGAGGACTGCGAGACGGATTCTTTCAGGCCCAAATCGGGCAGGGATCAGGCCAATTTGCCGTGGCAGTGCTTGAA
>CAKZOU010000025.1 GCA_937138255.1 uncultured Paracoccaceae bacterium | reverse complement strand
AGCCCGATCGGACCCGGACCTCCGCCGAAGACCGCACGCAGATCAGCAAGGCTCAGGGGCCCTATGGCCGGCATACTCATGGCACCACCCCATAGATCCTCAGATAGGATTGGCTTCGCCCCTCCTTTTTCAGCACAAGGAAGCCCAGGATCTCGCCTGCGGCCAAAGCGGCCCTGGCTGCCTCGAGAACTTGAGGTTCACCGCTCCAGTCGACGTCAGACCCTACGCATTCCGGCTCATCTCGGGAGAGCCAGGCGCCGTTTGCATCCCGGCGGTCGATCAACAAACGCCCCGGACCGGCGCGGCGATAGGTCTTCTCCTCCACCACTACACCGCCCGCGCAGATCCAGCCCCGCAGCGCCACCTCGGGATCGAAGATTTCGTCGACATAATAGCGCTCTGCCCCGGTCCCGAGGCTGTCGAGATCGACCGCATAGCGATGCGCCGTAAGGGAGAGGATGAACTCAGGCACCTCGGGCGCGGTCATGCGCAGAGCCTCCCGCTCATCGAAGACCACGCAGAGACTTTGCTCAGTCCCCCGGGCGCTCGGGATCAGTTCCACCACATGTGGGCGTGCCGCCTCCGGCAGCCGCTCGAGCGAGGGAAAGGCCGCTGCGAGATCGCTCCAGAGGGTCATGACAGATCTCCAAAAGCCGTGACGTTGCCCGAAAGGGTCAGATTGCCGCTACTGTCGAGCCGCATCACCTCGGTGCCGTTCCAGCGAAAGACCAGTGCGGTATTCACGAGGCCAAGAGAGAAGTCTCCCCATCGAGCGCCCACCTCGACAATCTCCTCTGTTCCATCGTTCTTCTTGAGAAAGAGCTTGCCGTCGGTGGTGTTGACCGCCAGTTCCCCAAGCTCGAGCTGTTCTGGTGCAGGCGCCTTGCCCGGAATGGCTGAGCGCTTCTGTGTGATCGCCATGGATGAGCCTCTGTCTTCTATCTGGATTTGTTCAAAACGTGCCGCCATCGAAAGCCACACCGGTGATTGACCCGCCAGTGATCGCAACTGCCCCTGCCGCTTGGGTGGCCAATGAGCCGAGCCCAAGGTTGGCGCGCGCGGCGACAACATTCGTTAGGTCCGACAGGTTCGAGGCTTTCACCAGCTTGCCTGCGAGATCATTGGTCACTGTCGTGGCAAAGTTCGGGTCATCGCCTAGTGCGGCGGCAAGCTCGTTCAGCGTATCAAGTGCTCCCGGCGCCCCGGATATGAGCGCCGAGACCGCCGATTGCACAAAGGCGGTGGTGGCAATCTGGGTGGTATTGGTGGCGGTTGCCGCCGTCGGTGCGGTTGGCGTGCCACTCAATGCCGGAGAGGCAAGCGAAGCCTTGGCATCGAGCACCCCCTGAAGGCCCGTCACGTTCGAGATTGCATGGCTGTGTGAGACCGCCGCAAGCCCCGCCTCGGCCGCCGTTTGGTTGATAAAGGTCCCCGTTCCTGCGTCATAGGCCAGGACCTCGTTGTCCGCAGGCGCGGCAATGGTCACATCGCCAATATCATTCAGAGCCGCGAGGGCCGAGCTCGAGACCGCGTTTTGCACAAAGGCCGTGGTGGCTAGCCTAGTTGTATTATCCCCTGCCGTTGGGGTTGGCGCAGTTGGCGACCCCGTGAGGGCGGGCGAGGCAAGAGGCGCTTTGCCGTCCAACGCGGTTTGCAGAGACGTTACTTCGTCAATAGCATGGCCATGCGCGCTGTTGGCCTTGCCGGCCAGCAGCGTGTCCACTTGCGACTTGCGCATGAGATCTGTGCTACCCGAGGCATCCTGCGAAGACTTCGGCGCTACGGAGAAGGTTTTGGCGCCAGCGATGGTTTGCGAGGTCGAAAGATCCGCGAAGGCGCCACGCCCGGCGAGCGGCACAACGGATGTTGCGTTGCCTGAGCCATCATCACCTTTGCCCACATAGAGCGTATTGTCGACCTCGTTATGGGCGACCTCGCCAGACTTGAGCGCGGCAGGAGCTCCGGCGTTGCCCGAGACCCGGCGTTTGAGTTGGATCGTATTGGCCATCAGAAGAAGCCTCCGTTGATGGGGGTGTCGGTGGGTAGAAGAGTGATGCCCGGCGCGCCGTCAGCGCCATCGATGCCGGTATCGCCCTTGTCTCCCTTGGGGCCTCGGGGGCCAACGGGACCCGGCGCGCCGAGGAGTTTGAGAGTGGCGGGTCCTTGCGCGAGGCGCAGGGTCACCGGACCAGAGCAGGTGGGCCCGGTGTAGGAACCAGAGGTCAAGGTTTCAGTCATGATGCACTGCTCCGGGTCACAGGCTGCAGGACAGGCAATTCCAAAAAGATCCCCAGATGCTGCGGCGGATCGAGATCCGTGCGAATGAGATCCAGAACCACGTGGCCAAGTGGCAGGGCGGCGGTTTGCGCCGGGCTCAAGACCAGTTCGATCTCGGTGTCGCTCCGGCGCTCAAAGCCGCCAGACTGGGACGCAATCTCCGCAAGGATCTCTCCGGCCGAGGTGGACTGCCTGACATGCGCATAAAACTGCGCCCCTTGCAGAAAGAGCGGGCTCTCCGAGGCCAGCCGCAGGCGATAGGGATAGCCCGGCAAGATCGCCGGACCTTCGACGGTCTCTCGCATTCCAGGAAGCCCCCGCGCTCAGTAGGTTCCGCCATCGAGAAGGTCGCCCCAGGCGGTGTCAGTCGCATTGCGGATCATCAAGACGGGGTTAGACCCGGAAGTATCACACCAGAGCATACCCGGACGCGTGTCGGTCGGGGGCGTCGACCCTGCATTTGAACTTTGCAGGGCCGCAATCACCTCGTTGATCCGAGCCCGCACGGCCGCCCCTGCATCATTCATAATCAGGAAGGAACTCGTCTGGCTCATGGTGCCACCTCTTCTGCATGAAGCCTCAGCCGCGTCACCAGGGGCGAATATCCAGGATCGACGGTCCTGAGCCAGGCCCGGGCCTCGATCGCACGCGCTTCGATTTCATGGCTGTCGACCCGGCCCCAGTCAGACCAGACAGGTGTCGCCGAGGGGTCATCATCGGTTTCTCTCACCTCAAGCACCACATCCACCTCAGCACCTTCCGACCCATCAAAGTCGGCCCATTGATCGATCGGACGTCCCCGCTCATCGATCAGGTCCTGTAGAACCAGTACGGAAAGATCGATTTCGCTGCGAAGCCGCAACCGCCGCACGGTCTCAAACGCAAGTCCCTGCTCAAAGGCATAGAGCCCTTCCGAGGCGGCCGTTATCAATCGCCCTGAGTCGTCTGTCGCCTCAACCAAGTGCAGCCCCTCAGGACTGGCTGCGAGACCCGTGATTGCGCCTGCGAATGCCGGATCAGCGATCAGGCTTGCCACAGCTGTAAAGCCAACCGCCTGCGACGCCTTGGTCGCAATGTAACTTATCGGCCCTTGCCGGCCGCCGCTGTCCTCAGCCCGCAACAGATAGGTGCCTGGCTTTGCAGGGACCACCGCAATGGTTTCCGCCCCCGCAACCCGGTCCATCGAAACCGAATTGGCCCAACTCGCCGGGCTCTGGGCGCAATGGCGAATGACGATCGCCCCGCCCAATCGCACATCCGGATCATGGCTCCTCGTCCACTTGAGAATGGTCAATCCACCAGCGGTTTGCAGGGTGACAGCCTCCAGCGCTTGGGGCGGCGCGGACAGCCCGAGGATCTCGATCGATCGACTGCGCCACTCCGAGCTTACGCCCAAGGTCGAGACGGCCTTCACCCGGTAGGTCCAAAGCCCTGCTGCGATATCGCGATGCTCAAAGCTTGTGGCCGTGGTGTCTCCAACGACCTGCCAGTCGCCTTGCGCGCGCTGCGCCTCGATCTGGTAACGCGCGACATAGGCACTTGGCGCCGGCGCCCAATTCAGGCTGGACTTGATCTTGAGTGCCCCGCCATCGCGGGTGACGTAGAGGCTCTCGGTAATCTCCGGCGTGCCGGGGGCCGCGATATCGAAAGCGGAGGGCAGCGTCGTGCGCGGTGCGGTGGCGTAGATCTGTTCTTCGCTGGCGGACCAGTCATAGACAAGGGGCGATGTCTCGCGCAGGACCAGTTCCGGCAAAAGCAGGGCGCCATCGCCCGAAGCTGTCAGATCGAGGCTCACCCCATGAACCTCGAAGGGCTTCGCGGCAAAGCCCCAGCGGGCATAGGAGAGCGTCACCACATCGCCCACAGTGGCCGCCCAGGCCGAGAGTTTGCCCGACAGCCGCACCGTCATCTGCCGTCGCGCCCGCTCGAGTTCGATCTTGGCCAGCCGCTGCGCCATCGACGCGGAGATCGTGAACGGCAGCGAGATATCGCGCCACTTTTGCTCGCCACCGTCCTCGGCGAGATAGACTTCCGAGGCAAAGGCCGGGAAGTCGTCTGGCTGCCAATCGTTCTCGGGGCTAACAAACTGCCCTCGCACGCCGTTGAAGTTTGACGACATGGTCACGCGCGTGGCAAGTGTCAGCCCGCCTTCGCGGACATGGTCCGAGGTCAAGACGACGTCCGGCGCGCGCCAGGCCCCTGCATGGATGCGCCAAGCTCCACCTGAGAAGGCGCAGCGACCGGCGAAGGACGAGAGCATCCCCTCGATAATCGTCTTCGGGACTTCTGACAGGGTGATCACCCCGTTGCAGGCGTAACGCGGCTCGGAGCCCCCACCGGCCAGAGGGACAGTCTCGTCGCAGATGTTCGCGGCCTCAACCAGGGACATCTCGTCGATCCCGTCGGGCTGGCCGATGCGCGCGCCGATGCCCCAGGTCGGGTTGGCCATATAGTCGGCCAGGCAAAGAGCGGGGTTTTCCGAATAGCCCACGGTTTGGGTCCGCGGGTCCCAGATGTCGTCCTTGCCCTCGAGATCGACCGTGATGTTCGGGATTCCGCCCGGGAAGGCGTCCTGGTCATAGGTGAGCCGCAGCCGGATTGCGGCACAGCCCCGGAGCCGATGGTTCTCAGTCCATTTGTCCGGCAGAGCTGCCTTGAGGCCTGCGAAAGCGGTCTGGTTTGCGGCGCCGAGTTTCTTTTCAACGAGGACCTTTCCGGCCCAGCGGCCCTGCGCGGTACCCGCGGCATTCACCGCCACTTCGCCTTCGAAATAGATCGCTCCGATCGATTTGACGCGATGTGTGGCCAGCACGATCACCAGATCGAGGTATTTGTTATCCGACCCCGAGGAGTGCAGGAAGACGATGACCCCGCCCT
>CAKZOU010000024.1 GCA_937138255.1 uncultured Paracoccaceae bacterium | reverse complement strand
GAGCTGGGCTGTGCCGCCGTCGATAAAGGCGCGAACGAACCCAACAAATTCGTCGACGCGAAATCATCGGAGAGCGGCTTGCCCTATGCGTCAAAAGGCTTGCGGGACGATCTGATGCAGCACAGCTACCTCCGGGCGCTCTTGGGCTACTATCTTGAGCTTGCGAACAACCCGATCTCGGAGGTGACCGGCGCACCTATGGTTGACGTCAACCGTTCGTACGTCTGGGCCTGGGACGCGCGGCCTTACCCGGAGTTTCCCGCCGATACGGCGACATGGTCCGATGGGGGGAACTTTGCCCGTGGCCACTGGATCAGCGGGCGCGCAGCCGGCCGGAGCCTTGCGGGCGTTGTGGCCGAGATCTGCCGGGGCGCAGGCATCGACAACGCCGATACAACGCGGCTCCACGGGCTTGTGCGCGGCTATACGGCCAACGGGGGCGATACCGCGCGCGCGCGTTTGCAGCCCTTGATGTTGGCCTACGGGTTCGACGGGTTCGAGCGGGACGGAACGCTCAGGTTTCTCAGCCGGGCCCTCGCGACGACCACGGAAGTTGAAGAAGGGCAGGCGGTATTCACGAATGCCGATACACCAACGATTGAACACAGCCGAGAGGGCGAGGCCCAGATATCTGGTCGTGTCCGGTTGGTGCATATCTCCGCCGACGGAGACTATGCGGCGAAGGCCGTCGAAGCGGTCGAGCCCGACGAGGCAGGCGGCTCGGTGAGCGTGAGCGAGCTACCACTGCTCTTCATTGGCGGCGAGGCCGTTGCCATCGCCGAGCGCTGGCTGGCCGAGGCCCGGATCGCGCGGGATACGGTTAGCCTCGGCTTGCCCCTTTCCACCGCGAGGCTTGGTGTGGGCGATATCCTGCGCCTTGGGGATGGGGCCGGCCCGCGATATCGCATTGACCGGCTGACCATAGCATCGCACCGCATGATCGAGGCGGTCCGTGTCGAGCCTGCCGTCTACCGGGCGCCGCAACGCGAGGTAGGGCCACCGAGACGCATCGGCTTTTCTCTGGCGGTGCCGGTTGTGGGCCTTCTCATGGACCTGCCCTTGATCTCAGGCGACGAAACGCCGGTTGGGCCGTGGTTCGCTGCCTCTGCGGATCCTTGGCCCACCAAAGCCGCGCTCTATTCCTCGCAGACCGACCAGTCCTATGCTCTGGATCTCGTCCAATCGGCTCCGGCGACTGTCGGCTTGACCGAAACGGTCCTCCCAGCCGCCACGTCGGGAAGCATCGACCTCGGGCCAGCGCTGCAAGTGCGCCTTGTTAGCGGGGCGCTTTCAAGCGTCACCCGTGAGGCCCTTCTCGCAGGTGCCAACCGCGCCCTGATTGGCGATGGCAGCGGCGAAAACTGGGAGGTGTTCCA
>CAKZOU010000023.1 GCA_937138255.1 uncultured Paracoccaceae bacterium | reverse complement strand
GGCGTAATCTCCGGGTGAAGGAAACACACCCAAACCGGCGGCGGCAACCGCCATGGAGATCACGCCATGAACAAGAATACTGAGACTTCCGCCTTTTCGCTACTGGCCAATGAGGCCGGGTATGATCCGATCGAGGATCGGTTGCGAGAGAACATCCGCGCCACGATCGAGGCGGTTTTTGAAGAGGAACTGGCGCAGTTTCTGGGCCGCTGCCGCTACGATAGGGTCAGCGAAGCTGCGTCCGGCTATCGCCACGGGCACCGTGAGCGCCAGTTAATAGGCACTTTCGGAACGGAAACGGTGAGCGTGCCGCGTGCCCGCGTCGCCGCTGAAAACGGCAAGACCAAGGAATGGCGGTCAAAGGCTCTGCCACGCTATCAGCGGCTGACGAAGAAGGCCGAAGCCCTGATCGCCTCGGTTTACCTTGCGGGCACCAACACGCGCCGGGTCAAACGCGCGCTCTATGGGCTGTTCCAAGGCGCGGTGGGCAAGGACGTCGTAAGCCGCGCCTGGCGCAAGGTGAAGGTGGACTGGGACGCGTGGATAGCGCGCAGCCTCATCGACGAGGACATTGTTCGCCTGATCCTGGACGGCACCGTCATCAAGACCCGGTTGGACAAAAAGGCTACGAACATCTCGGTTCTGGCCGCTGTTGGTGTGCGTCGCGACGGGCAGAAGGTCTTGCTTTCCATCAGTAATATGGGTGGTGAGAGCAAAGCCGCATGGCGCCAATTCATCGACGACCTCGATGCTCGTGGGCTTGCGAGACCGGAGTTCGTCATCGTGGACGGTGCCCCCGGCCTTGAGGCTGCCCTCGTCGCGCTCTGGGGCACGGAGCTGCCAATCCAGCGCTGCACGGTTCACAAGCACCGCAATCTTCTGGGCCATGCGCCCAAGCACATGCATGACGAACTGACCGAGGATTACCGCGACATGATCTATGCGGAAACCGCCGCTCAAGTTGAAACCCGCCGCAAGGCGTTTCTGCGCAAATGGCGGCTCAAGTGTAAAGCCGTCGCCGACAGCCTGGAGGAGGCAGGGGACCGGCTGTTCAGCTTCACCCGCCTCGATCCGTCGCAGTGGAAGTCGGCCCGGACCACAAACGCCATCGAACGATTGAACGAGGAATTCCGCCGCCGCATCAAGACCCAGACCGTGCTACCTTGCCCGGAAACCGTTCCGATGCTGCTTTGGGCGCTGCTCGCCTCCGGTCAGATCCAGATGCGAAAAGTGGATGGTTGGGAAACCTTAGCTCAACCCGTCGCCCCGATCAGCCTTGACCTCGCGGCCTGATCAGGCCCAAATCCCCATGCTCGGAGAACGCCGCCAGAGAATTTCCACCAGATTCGAGACACCACC
>CAKZOU010000022.1 GCA_937138255.1 uncultured Paracoccaceae bacterium | reverse complement strand
AGCTCTCGCCGAAATCGCCGGTGACAGCGTTGCCGAGGAAGATGGCGAAGCGTTCCGGGATCGACCGGTCGAGGCCGAGATCGTGGCGGAGCGCCGCTTCCTGTTCAGCCGTGATCTGCTGGTCGCCGATGATGATCTGGACAGGGTCGCCGGGGGTCAGCGCCATCATCAGGAAGGCGATGACGCTGACGCCCAGCAGAACAGGCACGAGTTGTAGCAGACGTTCGATTAGTTTGCCGAGGCTCATGCCCGTTCTCCGTTTGTGTGGTTACACTTAGTTGACGCAGGCGTCGTGCAGGTTGATGCGGCTGTCTGCGCTCGGCTGCCAGCCGGAAACACGGGTCGAGACACCATAGAGATCCTGCGGCACCCACAGGTAGACGTAGGGCAGGTCGTGGTTCACGATCATTTCCGCGTCATGGTACATCGCAGCCCGCTTGGCGACATCAAGCTCGACCGAAGCCGCATCGAGGATCGCGTCAAGCTCTGCGTTGGCGTAGCCAGCCGAGTTGCCGCGGTCGGCGGTGCGGTGGGTCGGGATGAAAATGTCGAACGGATCGAGCGAACCGTTGCCCCACGAAGTGAAGAACATGTCACCGGACTTCGGGCCGCCCTTGGTGCGCCATTTCTCGGCAAGCTGAGCGCCCTCCCCCACTGCAACAGTGGTGCGGATACCCGCTTTGGTCAGCAGCGAAGCAATCGCTTCGGCGGTGTCCTTGAAGGCGCCTTCGACGTCCATCGTCACATCGATGCCATCCGGGAAACCGGCTTCTGCCAGCATCTGCTTGGCAAGTTCGGGATCATAGGCATAGGCCGGAAGCTCGCTCGAGCCGAAGGCGTCGGGCGAAAGGATGCCCTCGATCCGCGAGGCATAGCCGCCGAGGATGCGGTCGATGATCAGATCCTTGTCGATGGCGTGGGCCAGTGCTTCGCGCACTTTGATATCATCGAAGTATTCGCCTTCGAGGTTCATTGCGACAAAGAAGCTGCGGGTGCCATTGACCGACATGACCGTGGTATCAGGGTTGGCTTCGACTTGACCGATCGAGAAAGCGGGCAGTTCGTTGATGATGTCCACATCGCCGGCCAAGAGAGCGGCCACGCGCGAGGCGGACTCGGGGATCACCTTGAAGATCACGCGATCGACGCAAGCCGGCCCGACCGGAGCGATATCCGAGGCGCCGCCATAATAGTCGGCAAAGCGCTCCATGATGATCGAGTCGCCCTTGCGCCATTCGACCAGCTTAAAGGGGCCGGTGCCGTTGACTTGGGTGGCGAGGCCTGCGGTGCCGACGCTCTCGACAAAGGCCTTCGAGACGACTTCCTGGAACGGAAGCTGCGCCGGCAGGATCGGCCAGGGCTCGAAGAGGTTGATACGGATGGTATAGGCATCGACGACGTCAGTCGACGCAAGCGGCCCCAAAAGGCTCTTGCGCGGGCTGGTCTGGCCATCGCCCATCGCACCCTCGACGGTCAGACGATCGAGCGTGAACTTCACGTCCTCGGCGGTCAGGTCGCTGCCATCATGGAACTTGATGCCCTGACGGATCTTGAATTCGTAGACGGTCGGCGAGATCTGGGTAAAAGATTCGGCGATCTCGGGCACAACGTTCATCTCCGCATCGCGGGTCAGGATGCCGTCATACAAGTTGCGGATGATGGTTTCGGTTTCGCGTTTGCGATGGTTGGCGGGGTCCAACGTATCGGCATCAAGTGTGAAACCGACGGTCAACTCCGAGGCCGAAACAGCCGGCGCGGCAAAAAGCAGGACGGCAGTTGTGGCCAGAAGAGCTCGTGATAAGAATTTCATTTGTGTTCTCCCTGTTGACGATTGCCGGATTGGTCTTGCCGGCGCGTCCCTTAAGTCTGGACATAGCTCTACATGCAGATTTCGTGCCAATTACTCCGAATACCCGTTTTCGGCCGGAATTTCTCTGTATTCTAACCGCTTGCAGAGCGCATGTCCCGAGGTCTCATCACAGCATGGGCGCCTTGGCGTGTGATCCACGCGGGGCGGGCGCATCTCACGCGCGCATTGTCGGAGCGTCAGGAACGGCGTGCCTGCTGCAGGATGGCTTGCCTGCGGCGATCACTGGCTGAGGCAAGTTTGAGCCGCTCACGGTATTTCGCAACCGTGCGGCGGGCAATCCTGACGCCCTCTCTCGCGAGGGCGTCGGTGATCGCCTGATCGGACATGGGCCGGCTCGGGTTTTCTGCCCAGATCATTGCCAAGATGCGGGCCTGGATGGCCTTGTTGGAGAGAGAGGCACCCCCGTTTCCACCAGCAAGGGCCGCGCCCAGGAAATCGCGTAGCGCCATGGTTCCCGCCGGTGTCTGGATACGAAGGCCTGTGGTCACGCGGCTGACTGTGGTCTCATGCAGGCCCAAGGCCGCCGCGATGTCGCGATGGGAAAGCGGCACAAGCTTCGTTGGCCCCTCTTTCAAGAAACCTGCTTGCCGCTGGACGATCTCAGCAGCGATCCGCAGGGTCGTGATATTGCGCCGTTCGACGGCGCGGGCAACGGAAAGCGCAAGATCGAGCAGTCGCCTGTCGTCTTTGGACATTCCGGTCCGCTTCTGAACCCGGATCGACGGCAAGTTCGACCGGTTCAAGTCAACCCTCCAACCGCCGCCCTCCTGCCCGACAACCAAATCGGGGGCCGTCACGACCGGCGCTTCCCCGTCGAAGACGGCACCGGGCTTCGGGTTGTAACTGCGAAGTCTTTCAAAAAGCCGCATCACAGACTTTCTGTCCGAACCGCAAAGTTTGGCCAGATCATCAATCTCGCTCCGTGCAAGCATCGGCAGGTTTTCCAAGACACAGGCCATTTCAGGAGACAACTCATCCGCGCTGATCGCTTGAAGCCGAAGGCATTCGGCAAGCGACCGGGCAAAGAGGCCCGCCGGATCGATCCCTTGGATCTTTTCCAGTACGGCCTCGGCCTCCCTAAGGCCGCAACCCGCAGACCTGGCAATCTCCTCGAGAGAGGCACCCAACCACCCAGACGGCTCGAGCGCTTCGATGAAGTACTCTGCAATTTCGCGGTCCCTCGCGCCATCAAGGACAAACCGGACCTCGTTGCTGACATGCGCCAGAAGACCAGACGGAGCCGAGGCGACGCTCTCAACCAAACCGGAAGCGCCAGTTGGGGCCGAGACCTTCGCTACGCGAGCGCCTTTTTCAGGATCGGAGGGGCGTTCAACCAGAAGAAAAGGGTTAAGCGCCGCCTGGAATTCAAGGAAGGCGGCCAGTTGCTTGTTGCTGAATTTCAACAGCCCGATCGCCTGCCCGAGCTGACGGGTTATTCCCAGCGAGCGGGTTTCCTGTAGTGAGCAAGTATTCAGACCGGACACAGTCGCTCCCAGGCAGACAAGTTCGATATCTCTCTAAGGCTAGTCTAATATAAAGCTGCTGCAAATCCTTCCAAAAGAGTCGTCAGACTAATTCGAACTAGTCTCTGTTTGCCGCCAAACACACGAACCTATGCGGAACAAAGGAGGCGCCACTCGGCGAGAGCGGCGGCACGGTTCAGTTTGAAGTTTTGGCGTGAGTAGAGGTGACGCTCTGAATTGAAATGGTTGAGGACCAAGGCGTGGACGGAAGCGAACTTCTGGAGCGTTCGCATTCGGCGGAATCGGAGCAT
>CAKZOU010000021.1 GCA_937138255.1 uncultured Paracoccaceae bacterium | reverse complement strand
ACGCCAAGCTGCGAGGGCGACATCGGGTTTTCGTCGACGTTGACCTTCACGATCTTCACGCGGCCGGCCATCTCGGCCGAAAGCTCTTCAAGGGCGGGGCCGATCATGCGGCAAGGGCCGCACCATTCGGCCCAGAAATCGACGACCACGGGGATGTCCGACTGGACAACTTCGGCGTCAAAGGTTGCATCGGTGACTGCTACGGTGGCCATCGGCTCTCTCCTAGGGATGTGTTGGGTCCGGAACGTAGGGACCGGCGCGGGGATGGTCAAGACACGGCAGCGCGCCCGAGCGCGGCATCGGTGAGGTCTGGCGGAACCTCCATGAGGCGGCGACCCTCTGTCCAAAGAATGGCGGTGCGGATGGTGCGGTCGGGATAAATCTGGGCCATTGCAGCGGCATAGGCGCCAAGCTGGCGCAAGATGCCGTCAGGAATTTGTTCCGGGCTATCAGGGACGCTGCGGTTCGACTTGTAGTCAATCACAAGAACGTCATCAGCGCCGACGACAAGACGGTCAATCGTGCCGAAAACCGGTGCATCGCCGAGGGCGGGCAAATGGGCCGAAAAAGCCACTTCGCAAATTGCGCCCTGTGTGAAGATATCGGCCAGTGACGGCTCGCGGATCAGGGCGAGCGCGCTTTCGATCAACGGCCCGGCTCCACCGGTTGACGCGGTCTCGATCATGCCATCGCAGATGCGCTGTGCAGCGGCTTCACGATTGCCATCCGGCATTTCGGGCAAGAGCTCGAGCAGCTTGTGAAGCACGGTCCCCGCGGCAAGCGCTCTCTCGCCAAGCTCGCCCTCTGTCGCACCCGGAAGAACCTTGGCACCCCCCAGATCCGAGGGTGAAATCGTCGTCTTGCGGAGAGGCAGATCGCCAACAGGGCCAAGGTCGAGCCGCTTGGTCGCAGGAGCGACCGATGGCCTAACCTCGTCCTCTGGCAACGCCGACCAGTCGCCATAGGAATATCTCGACCCGGCGCCAGCCGGTGTCTCGATCGGCACCGCCTCCGCTGCCTCCATCCCCTCCGAAATTGCCTTGTGCCAGCTTTCGTCTGCCGTTGCCTCGCCCGCTCCGGCAACGATCAGCCATTTCTCTGCGCGTGTCATAGCGACATACAAAAGCCGCCGCCTTTCGAGCGAAAGGCGTTCATCGCCGCGGGCAACTGCGGGCGCTATGGACGCGGGCGTGGCATCCTTGGCCATGCGCCAGACCGGGGTCGCTCCTTCGGCAAGGATATGTCCGCCGCGGGGCGGTTTGCGACCGGCAGTGTCGGGCAAGATCACGATCGGCGCCTCAAGGCCTTTCGAGCCGTGCACCGTCATTACCCTAAGGCGCTTGCCTGCCGAATCCGGCTGACGTTTGACCTCGGCCTCATCCCCCTCCATCCAGTCGAGAAAACCGGTCAGGCTCGGGATCTCGGCCTGCTCGTATGTCAGAGCCTGTGAAAGCAGCGCATCAACGCCATCCTCGATCTCTTCCCCCAGACGCGCGATCAGCTTTTGCCGCCCCTCGTGCCGATTGAGAATTCGGGCGATCAGGTCGAACGGCCTGAGGAAATCGGATGTTTGCCGCAAATCGTGGATGATTGCCGAGGTGTCGGGCCGCAAGCCGGGCGCGTCGCGCAGCGCCTGCCAAAGATACGCGCCTTGCGGCCTCTTCGCGGCAAGGGTGAACAAATCCTGCTCGGTCCAGCCAAAAAGGGGCGATTTGAGCGCCTCGGCCAATGAAAGATCATCTTCGGGAAGCGCGAGAAATTTCAGAAGCGAGAGGATGTCCCTGACAGCAAGCTCTTCGCCGATCTTGAGGCGGTCGGCCCCCGCGACCTCGAGGCCCGCAGACTTGCAGGCGCGGATCAGCGCGCCAAAAAGCGGCGAACGCCGCTGAACGAGGATCAGGATATCCCCCTCGGTGATCCGGCGTTGGGCAAATGCTCCGGTTGATCGAATCTCGACCGGAAGCCGCTCGTGCTCTTTTAACCGCTTGATCTCTTCGGCGATCAAACGCGCAAGGCGCAGGTCGTGGTGTTCTTGGCTGATCGTATCGACAGGGTCGTGCCAGTCGTGGTCTGGCGCATCGTCGCTTTTCGGGACAAGCGGCCAAAGATCGACCCGACCCGGCATCTCGCTCTTGAAGGCGCGATGGAATACCGAACGGTCAAGCCCTCGGGCGCGCTCGCCGCGGAAAACCAGATCGACCAACGACAGGATCGCGGGCGACGAACGGAAAGAGTGCTCCATCGGCAAGGCATTGAGCCGTTGTCCGATTGCGCCCAGCGCGCCACCGAAATGTTCCTGCATCTTGTCAAAGCCATCAGGATCGGCGCCCTGAAAGGAATAGATCGATTGCTTCTTGTCGCCGACCACAAAGATCGTGCGGTTCTTGTCGGGCGCCGCGCCTTCGCCCGCGGCAAACTCCTGCGTCAAAAGGCGGATCACCTCCCATTGCGCCGGGCTCGTGTCCTGCGCCTCGTCCACAAGGATGTGATCAATCCCCCCATCGAGCTTGAACAAGACCCATGCAGCCACACCTGCATCGGACAAGAGCTCTCGCGTCTTGCGGATCAGATCGTCGAAATCAAGCTGGCCGCGGGCGAGTTTGTGCTCATCGTAAAGCGGCAGGAAAAGCGCCGCGAAATCATGAAGGGCCCGCGCCCGCTCGAATGCCGCCGAGGCAAGAAGGTGATCGTGGGCCTCGGCTGTGCGATCCATCCACGCGTGCAGCGCCTCGATCACGGGGGCAAACGCCGTTACAGCGGTGCTGTGGTTCGCTTGGGGAAAGTTGCGCGACTTCGAACTTTTGTCGGCTGAATAAAGAAAAAGACCGAATAGCGCCTCGAGCGTTTCTTGCGATGGCTCTGCGAGATTGACGGCAGCAAGCTGGGCACCAAATGTGGCATACATCTTGGACATCGGCGCCGCGATTTCGGCGATCTGGCGAACGAGATCCCTCTCATCCCCGGTCAAGCAAATCGCTAGCGCACGCTTCAGACCGTGGCCGTCCTCCAGCCCAAACTCGGTGGCAAGCTGTTCGGGATCGGGTCGGGCGGCAAACCTGTCGCGGTGTCTGACGATCTCGGTGGTCAGATCGACAATCCCGCCTTCCGAGATATAGCCGCCGATCCGGTCGATGGTGCCGCCACCCGGGCCCGACGATATTTCGTCGAGCACCGCCTCGCGCAGATGCGCTGCCGTGCGGTCGTCCATCTCGGCAAAATTGGGCGACACGCCCGCCTCGAGCGGAAAGCGCCGCAGGATCGAGGCACAGAAGGAATGGATCGTCTGGATCTTGAGGCCGCCCGGAGTTTCAACGGCGCGGGCAAAAAGCGTCCGGGCGGTGGCAAGCGCATCACTTGGGATCGCCCCCTCGACGCCCATCTCGCCAAGGCTTTGGCGCAAGGGCCCATCGTCCATCATCGCCCACTCGCCCAGCCGCTTGAAAAGCCGGTTCTGCATCTCGCTGGCGGCGGCCTTGGTATAGGTGAGGCAGAGGATATTCTGCGGATCGGTTCCATCCAGCAAAAGCCGCGCCACGCGGTCGGTCAGAACCCGTGTCTTTCCTGAACCGGCGTTGGCCGAAAGCCAGGTCGACGCGCTCGGGTCGGCAGCCTCGATCTGCCGGAGTGTTGCCTCATCCCGGATCATGCCAAATCCTCCGGCGCGGCGGGATCAGACGTGTTCCATTCGCCAAAGCGGGCAAGGTGATCGTAATAGCTCCTGTCCTTGGTCGAGCTCATCGCCTGCCGCGCAGAGAAACCATGCCTCACATCGGCCCAGTGCCGCATGAGCTTGAGAAAGAGGGCCCAGGTCTCATCGACCGGGCAATCCCCCATCGGCGCCGGCACGATACTTTGCCCGCTCAAGCCGATAAACGCTGCGGCCGCCACCTTCGCCCTTCCGGCAGCGGCAAAGGCGCCCTGTTCGGCCATCGCGGCCTGCAACAAAAGCTGTTTGTCGAAGGCAATCTGCTGCGCTTCGCTCGAAACCTTTCCGGTCTTGTAGTCATAGATCACAAGATCGCCGCCTTCTGTTCGGTCAATCCGGTCGGGCTTGGCCTTGAGCTTCAAAGGCGGCGAGGCAATGTCGACGTGGCCTTGCGTTTCGCCGATCAGCGGCGATCCATCGCGGCGCCTCTCGATCTCGGTCTCAAGGAGCCAGTCGACGCCCCTTTCAAACCGCGCCAGCCACATGCGGCGGACCGTTGGCCAAGGGCAGTTTGCCTCGAGCACCTCGCGGGCGATCTCCAAAAGCGCCTCTCGGGCGCCGCCTGCATCGGGTGCGGGCCCGCCAAAAACAAAGCGGTGCAAGATCTCGTGTACGATCGTGCCACGCAGAGGGGCGTCTGCGCTGGGCGTGAGCGGATCGAGCGCGCGCAGGCGCAGGACGCGTTCTGCATAGATCGCATAGGGATCGCGGATCAGGAGCTGCACCTGCGTGACCGAAAGCTCGGTCAGGCGATGGCCTGCGGGCGGTCGCGGCGAGGGGCGTTTGGCGGGGGCAACAGCGGCTTTCGGGGCCGCCTCGGCCGCAGCGCGCGCGAGCCAGTCCTTCCCGCGACGAAGCATTTCCTCGAGGCTGGCCTTGCCACCGTTGGCCTCAAGCCCAGAAAGCAAATTCGTCAGCCTGTTGATCCAGCGCGAGGCAACTGTCTCGGCCTCGTCCGAGCGGATCGCGCGGCTGATCCAGACCTCGGGAGCCGCGATCGCCTGTTGGAAATCATGCGCCGCAAGGCCGATGCGCCGCTCAGGAAGCAAAAGCCCCGCCTCCGCCCGCATCCGACGATTGAGCCAGGGATCGGGCGCCGGTGCTTCGGGCCAGACCCCCTCGTTCATCCCCCCGAGGATCACCAGATCGGCCGACTGAACACGGGCTTCGAGCGTCCCGAGGATCAAGGCGTTGGGATGGCCGGTATCCCGATCCCGAACCTCGGCGCCGCGCAAGAGCGATCCCAAAAGAATGGCATAATCCCCAGCGGTGATCGGGCCGGCGGCATCGGCGCTTGCGGCCAGATCCGATACGATCTCTTTCGCCTTGCGCCCGGTGGCCTTGTCCCAAAGATCGGCGCTGGGCTGCCTTCCGGGGCCAGCAGCGATGGCTTCGGCAAGGCCCAGATGGCGAGAAAGGTGTTCGGCAAGCGGCGCTTTTCCGGTTTGGCGCTGGCCACAGAACGTCGATCCTACCCACTCTGCCCAAGCCTCCCGGCCCTCACGCGGCCCGCCGCCCCGTGCGGCCCAAGCAGCAAGATCCGCCGGCGAGGGCGAAGGAACGGCTTTTCGGCGCAGATAAAGTTCAAGCTCGCGGGTCCAGACCAAATGGCTGCCCCGGTCCTCGCCGCTCGCGGTAAGGGGGTGCTTGAGAAGAACCAGAAGGGCCTCCGAGCCAAGCTCGGCCTCCAGAAGACCGGCAACGTGCCGCAGAAATCTGCCGGGAGGGGAAAGGTGCAGTGGTTGGCCGGCGCTATCGTCGGGCGCAATGTTCCAGCGGTCGAGGGCGGCGGCCACCTGACGGGTGAGCATCCGGTCGGGGGTAATCAGCGCGGCGGTTTTTCCCTCATCGATTGCCACGCGCATTCTCAGAGCGATGGTTTCCGCCTCGGCGCGGGGGCTCGGCGCCTCAACAAGTGTAACCTCGCCCATCGCGACGCTCAGATCTGCAAGGCGCGGCCCTTCGATGCGCCACTGGTCGGTAACTGGAGCAGGCCGCAAGGCAAGCGAGATGACCCTGTTGCGCTCTGGATTGGGAGCAGCGGCATCAGACCACGGCGCAACATCGGCTTTGCCAAGCCCGAGCCGATCCATGACGACCTTGAATCTGTATTGGGGATGATCCTCCGAATAGAGGGCGTCACCCATGCCATTCCAGACCGCCTCGGGCAAATCGAAATCGAAGCCGGGAAGAACGACCGCGCCCTTGGCAAGTCGTGCAACGGCTTCCATCAAGATCAGCGTGGCGCCGCGCGAGCCAGTCGAGCCGGCAAGGATGATCGGATCAGAGGGTTCGTTTCGTTGCCACGTTTCGACCAGTGACGAGAAAAGCGCACGCTGGAGGCTTTCGGGATCAGGCGCCTCGCCCGCGCTCTCGAAGAACGGAGAGACGATTTCGAGGAACCTGAGCGACCGCGCCCAATGACCGGACTGGTCGCTCACATCAAGGGACCGGATGGCCTCGGGCGTCACGCCTTCACCGTGCATCTCGGCGAAAAGGCGGGCGAGGCTCTCTGACAAGTCGAACAATGCCGCGCGGGGGGCAAGGCTTGGCTCTGCGGTCAAAAGCCGATCGACGAATTGCGAGATTTCCAGACGCCGCCGCAGCGGTGAAACGGCCGGCGGAAACCGCAAGGCTTCGGCTCCAGCAAGCAGCGAGGAAAGGGTCTCGATGCGGGGATGAAGCCGCGCCGGGCCCGAACTGAGGATCTCTGTGACCCGCCGCCGCATCCGCTCGGTGTTCACGATCAGTCGAATTCGGGCAAACTCTTCTGGTGGAAGGGCTCCGTAGCGGCTCAAAAGCCCATCGACGAGCGCGCGTGCAAAATCAACTCCGGGAGGGAGCGCGAAAAGACCAGAGTTTCCGCGACCGTCAGCCAAGAGCACCCCCCATCCGCAAACGCTCGATCCAAGCGGTGGATCCCTCGAACCGGGCCATGCGACCATCGCCCTCGGGCGAGAGCACAAGCCTGAGCGCCGCCTTCGGGGCGGCCGTACCGAGCCGTTCGGGCCATTCGATCAGACAGATGCCATCGTCAAAGGCGGCGTCGAGGCCCAGCTCGAGGATTTCGTCAGGGCTTGTCAGGCGATAGAGATCACAATGCCAGATCTCAGCCTCTGGGTCGTCGTAGGTCTGGACCAGCGTAAAAGTCGGGGACGGGACATCCTCTTCGCGCCCAAGCCGCGCCCGGATCAGGGCCCGTGCGAAAGTAGTTTTGCCTGCGCCGATGTTTCCCTCGAGAAGAAGTGTGTCACCCGCCCGCAATAGCGGGGCCACACGCCCCGCAAGGGCGGCCGTCGCGGCATCATCGGCAAGGAAAAGCGAGGCGGTCTCAGGCGTCATACCAGCAGACTAGGGGCTCTCCCTCCGGCTGCAAGCCGAATTATTGCGCGGCGACCGGGTGGTTTCTGCTGTGCATGAAAAGAGCGAGCGGCTGGGCGATTTCGGGTGCCTTGAGAAAGCTGATCAAAGAATAACCGTTTGGAAGCGGCGTTGCGCGGCAGATCATCTGTCGGCCATCGAGAAGGGACAGGGGCTCTTCCCAAGGATCCCGACCGCCCTGGCCGCGTATGAAATCGCGGATCATCGCCCAGACGGGGGTTGGAACACAGGATTGTTGCCACTCAGCCGCTTCATCTGCCAGATCAACCGGGCTCATCCCGCGATCTTTTGCGATGCCCCAAAGATCATGGTAGGCCTTGTTGCTGATCACGACCGAGCCGGTCGAGGAAATAACGACCGCAGCATCGCGCATCCCGTCAAGCGCTGCATGGGCCAGCTCGATCTCGGTTCGGAAGCGGCGGGTCAGCGACACATCGGCAGATACATCTTCGAATAGAAGTGCGATCGCGCCGTTCGGGTGGGGGCGGCCCGTTACCCGATAGGTCGATCCATTGGGAAGGCTCCAGACCTCGCAATAGCTTCCGCTTTCGGCGGCGGATTCCAGAGCCGCCAGTTCTTCGCGCCAGGAAAGATAGTTTTTCGGCTCCGGCAGAACGCGGGCCTCGCGCATCCTGTCGAGAACCGAGCGGATCTGGGGCCTTGAACTCAGGAATTCGACCGGAAGGCCCGTAAGATCAAGAAGCGCGGGGTTAAAGCTCAGGAGGCGCCGGTCGCGGCCAAAAATGGCCAAGCCAATCGAAAGTTGGGCAAATGTTTTGCTGAGAGTGTCGACGAATGCCCGCTGGGTCGCTTCGGCCCGCACCACGGCCGTTATATCAACAGCGAAACGGACAATTTCACGTCCGCGCCTGACGCTCGAAATCTCAAACCAGGTTTCGGCCTCGCCCTCGATCGGTTCGAGCCGGACTCTTTTGGTATTGTAGCCCTGATCGTCGACCGGAATATCGAAGCGCGAAAAGATATTGCGGGGGGGCCAGGTCGGACCGATGTCGCTTTGCGCCACGATCAGACCGTCAACCAAATTGAGATAGGAATTGTTGGCCCAGACGATTTGTCGTGTCGCATCCTCCTTCCAGATCAGCATTGGCGCGTCTTCGGAAATGGCGCGCAGGCTCGAGACCTCTTGTTCAAGCGAGGCGGCGATGAGCCGGTCGGTGGCAGAGCGCTCTCCGGTTTCGGAGCTATTGTTGAAGGTGATGCGCGAATAGCCGTCCCACCATTCCGCATCAAGCGAGAGTGTCGGATCGTTGGGTGAGACAATGCGTTTGCGTCCGTCTGACGAAAGCGAAGCCAAAGCAACGCGAAGCTGGGGAAACTGGGCCGAGAAGAGGCGGACGAAAGCCTCCCAGTCGGTTTGCCCCCTGTCGCGAGGGGGCATCAAACGCTTGGCAAGCGGCGAGGAATCAACAAGCACATGGCCATCGAACAGAAAAGCGACAGCGCTTTCCGCCTCACGCAGCAATTCGCGTGCGGTCTGTTTGCGAGGGCGGAACATATATCTGAGAAGGCTCAGATAGGTCGCTGCGCCCAGAACGGCTGTTATACCAACGAAGAAGGGCCAAAAACCAACGACCGACTGCATTCTGCGAATCCTTTGTTTCCGCAGAAAAGTTCGGAGAAATTGGTTAATGGTGCCTTAAGGATCGACTAGATGATCTGTGGGTTTTCGCCCAAGGGGCCGTGCGCCTTGTCTCGGGCGGGATCAATGGCATCGCGCGGCCACTCGACGAATATGATGGCGCCAACCTGCCGACGCCCCGTGACCCGCCCCATTCCGTTCGAGAATTCGAGCCGTGCGCCCGATCGCTCCAATAGGGTCTTGGCAATGAAAAGGCCGAGGCCCATTCCCTCATACCCCGGTCGTTCGCCCCCAGTTTCTTCTGCCTTGCGGTTTCTGACAAAGGGATCACCGATCCGCCCGATCAGAGAGGGCGGATAGCCCGGCCCATCGTCCGAAATCCGAAGGCTGATCGTCTCGGCGTCCCAGTGAACCTCGATCTCGACGGCGCTTTCGGCAAAGTCGACAGCATTCTGAATCAGATTGCGTAGCCCGTGCACGATTTCCGGCCTGCGCTCGATCACGGGCTGGCGCTTGGGGTGTTCGGTGTCGGAGGAGACGGCAAAACTCAGGGATTTTCCGCGATGGGCGTGCGGTTCGGCCGCTTCAAGTACGATCCCCTCAAGCGGAGCTCGGCGCAGCATCTGGTCGTCCTTGCCGGCGCGCCCCATCGAACGAAGGATATCGCGGCAGCGGTCGGCCTGTTCGCCGATGAGGCGGATATCTTCGATCAGGTCTTCGCGGTCCGCGGCCTCGGACAGCAGCTCTGAACTGGCCAGCTTGATCGTTGCCAGCGGCGTGCCAAGCTCATGCGCCGCCGCGGCAACTACCCCGCCGAGGTCGGTCAGCTTCTGTTCGCGAGCCAGCGCCATCTGGGTCGCCAAAAGCGCATCCCCCATCGAGTGCATCTCGCTTGTGACCTGTCGGGCATAGAGGCCAAGAAAGGTCACGCCGATCATCATGGCCACCCAAAAGCCGAACAGAAAAAGATTTGGCAGGCCAATTTCAGCGCCGCCGGGAAGGACGATCGGAAAGAAGAACCGGCTCAGCGCTGTAACCAGAAGGATCGACACCCCGCCAATCAAAGCGGTGCTCCGCAGCGGCAGAAAGGTCGCCGCGATCGTGACCGGCACGAGCATCAGGATCGAGAACGGGTTGTTGAGGCCGCCGGTCAGATAAAGGAGCAGCCCAAGCTGCAAGAGATCGAAGAGCAGCATTAGGGTGGCCTGCGTCACCGTCAGGCGAGAGTTCTGTGGAAACAGGAAGGTCGAAAACAGGTTGGCAAGCACCGATGCGCCCACGGCAAGAACCACGAGGCCAACCTCAATCTGCAATCGAAAGAATTCGACCGCGACAAGAACGGCAGCGATCTGGCCGCCGATGGCAATCCACCGTAGGGTCACGAGCGTGCGCAACCTGACCCAATCGCTGCGGGCGCGGTCCTGGAAGAGTTCTAGCTCGGATACCGGCATGGGCCTGCTCGATTTATTGTGACTGGCTGGACTATTGTTATTTCCCGTTCCAACGGCGATCAATGCGCCTGAACAGAAAGGACCGAATATGCAAAGGCTGATCGCGTTTGGGGCTGGTATCGCCGTGATCATTCTGATCGCCGCGACCTATGTTGCGACGATGATGGGTGGAGAGGACGACATCTTCGCCGAATGTCCCGGTTCGCAATCTGCCGGTGCGGTGGGTGGCCCCTTCACGCTTGTCGATGAAAACGGTCAGACCGTCACCGATCAGGACGTGATCACCGAACCGACGCTCCTCTACTTCGGCTATACCTTCTGCCCCGATGTCTGCCCGCTGGATTCCCAGCGCAATGCCGACGCGACAGATATTCTTGCCGAACAGGGGATTTCGGTCCGGCCGGTCTTTATCTCAATCGATCCTGACAGAGATACTCCCGAGGTCGTCGCAGCCTTCACCGACTACTTTCACGAAAAGATGCTTGGCCTTACAGGATCGCCAGAACAGGTCGCCGCGGCGTCGCGGGCCTACAAGACCTACTACAAGAAGAACGACGATGATCCCCAATTCTATACGGTGGATCACTCGACGTTCACCTACCTTGTCATGCCCGGATATGGCGTGGTCGATTTTTATCGGCGGGATGATTCCGCCGACACAATCGCAACACGGACGGCCTGTTTTGCTGAAGCGGCCGCCACCGCGAATTGACCTTGGAGAGATTAGGCGGCAACGTCATATTCAACAAAAGGGATTGATGGATGACGACTGACACTCTCGATCTGGGGCGCGACCCCTCGATACTTTTGGTCGATGACGACGAGGCCTTTCTCAAGCGCCTCGCCAAAGCGATGGAGCGTCGGGGGTTCTCGGTTGAAATGGCGGGCTCTGTTGCCGCAGGCAAAGCGATTGCGACAGCGAGGCCGCCCGCCTATGCCGTGGTCGATCTGCGGCTTGAGGATGGAAACGGCCTCGACGTGGTCGAGGTCTTGCGCGAACGCCGCCCCGACAGCCGGATCGTTGTTCTGACCGGATATGGCGCCATCGCGACCGCCGTGGCCGCGGTCAAGATCGGGGCGACCGACTATCTCTCCAAACCGGCCGACGCCAACGATGTGATCAACGCCCTCCTGCAAACGGGCGACACGCTGCCGCCGCCGCCGGAAAACCCGATGAGCGCCGACCGTGTGCGTTGGGAACATATCCAGCGGGTTTATGAGCTTTGCGATCGCAACGTTTCCGAAACGGCGCGGCGGCTCAATATGCACCGCCGGACGCTCCAGCGCATCCTCGCCAAACGCAGCCCACGCTAGAGCCAGATAACCTTCTGAACTCGGTCGATCCTTGTCCCGTCGCGCAACGGGACATCGCTGATCACCGCATGGTCGGCAAAGCCCATCTGCGCGTAATAGCCGAGGCCCAGCGCATTGTCGGCGCGGATCGTGGCATCAATCGCCACAACTTCCGCCGCCCGTGCCGCAGCGAGGGTGAGCGCAAAGAGCCCACGGCCAATGCCCAATCCGCGATGCCCCTCGCCGACAAAGGTCGCAATCACGGCCCAGCCGTCCGGCAACTTGCCATCGCCCTGCCAGTCGGGGTCAGCAAGCTCCAACGCCTGAAAGCCGATCACCTCGCCCTCCAGCACCGCGACAAAGCACGATATGGCAAGCGGCGGCGCGATATAGTGGCCCAGCATCCGGCTGGCATCAAAGCGCGACTGATGCGCCGTGGTGCCGCCCGTTTCGATGATCCGGTTGAGAAGGTCGGCCATCGCCGGAGCGTCAGCCTCTGTTGCGGGGCGAAAGTTGGGGGTCATGCGAGGCTTGCGATCAGGGTGCGATGACGAGCCAGATAGGCCTCGCGAACCTCGACCGGCGGGCGCAGGTGGATTTTCAGAGATTGGGCCAAGATAGTGTCTGGTTTGCCGAAAAACTTGTCGGCCTCTGCCTCGGTAAATCCGGCGATCTGGATGGCTTCAAGCCAGGCGGAAATCTTGTCGGCTTTCTTGATCTGCTTCTTGATCGCCACCGGGATCTGCGCCGGCAAGCCAAAGCGGATATGAACCGCGGCATTCAGCCGATCATCAAGCGCGCCATAGCCGGGCCCGACAGCCGCCTTCACCGGGCTGATCATGTCGCCGATCACATATTCCGGCGCATCGTGCAGTAGCGCGGCCAGCCTCCACTTCGCAGGCGCGGCGGGAAAGAGCCGCCCGTAAATCTCTTCGACCAAGAGCGAATGCTCGGCCACCGAATAGGGATAATCCCCCTTCGTCTGGCCGTTCCACCGCGCAACGAAGGCCAGGCCGTGGGCGATATCCTCGATCTCGATATCCATGGGTGTCGGATCGAGCAGATCGAGCCGCCGCCCCGAAAGCATCCGCTGCCACGCGCGGGGCTGTTTCATGGATGATCCTCCCGGCCGAAATTTGTACAAACCGTGAAAACCGTGCCTTTGGTTCTGTACAAACCCCACATTTTCCGCATTCCCAACCACTTCCGATCGCCTAGACAGAACCGGAAACTGCCCCCGTCCGCAGCCCCCTGTCAACGTCCGAAGCGACCCGCGCGACCCGTTGGTTGCCGTAGCCTTGGCGCAATGCTATGCCAGCCGGCGAAACCGGAAAAGGAGAGCGGCCCATGGCCAAGGACTACATCGTTCGCGACATCAAGCTTGCCGACTATGGCCGCAAAGAGCTCGACATTGCCGAGACAGAGATGCCGGGCCTGATGGCGCTGCGTGACGAGTTTGGCGTCAAGCAGCCGCTCAAGGGCGCCAAGATTGCCGGCTCCTTGCACATGACGATCCAGACAGCGGTTCTGATCGAGACCCTCAAGGCGCTGGGCGCAGATGTGCGCTGGGCCTCGTGCAACATCTTCTCGACCCAGGATCACGCCGCCGCCGCGATTGCCGAAAGCGGTACGCCTGTTTTCGCGATCAAGGGCGAAACCCTTGAAGAATATTGGGAATATACCGACAAGATCTTCCAGTTCGGAGGCGAGGGAGGCATGTGCAACATGATCCTCGACGATGGCGGCGATGCGACCCTCTACATCCTGCTCGGCGCCCGCGTCGAGGAAGGCGAAGAGAACCTGATCGCCGTTCCGACCTCCGAAGAAGAGGTTGCCCTCTTCAACCAGATCAAGAAGCGCCTCAAGGCCAGCCCCGGCTGGTTTACCAAACAGCGCCACGCCATTCAGGGCGTCTCGGAAGAAACCACCACCGGCGTTCACCGCCTCTATGAATTGCACAAGAAGGGCCACCTGCCCTTCCCCGCGATCAACGTGAACGACAGCGTCACCAAGTCGAAGTTTGACAATAAATACGGCTGCAAGGAATCGCTCGTCGACGGTATCCGCCGCGCCACCGACACCATGATGGCCGGCAAGGTCGCCGTGGTCTGCGGCT
>CAKZOU010000020.1 GCA_937138255.1 uncultured Paracoccaceae bacterium | reverse complement strand
TGTTCTCTGGCGGCCAGTCCTCGACATCCATGCCGAGGTGCAGGCCCATGCCCGAAAGCACTTCCTTGATCTCGTTGAGCGACTTGCGGCCGAAGTTCGGGGTGCGGAGCATCTCGGCTTCGGTTTTCTGGATCAGGTCGCCGATGTAGACGATGTTGTCGTTCTTCAGGCAGTTCGCGGAACGCACCGAAAGCTCGAGCTCGTCGACCTTCTTGAGAAGGAGCGGGTTGAACTCAAGGCCGTCGTCGTCGGACGAGGACGAGGCGCTTTCCGGCTCGTCGAAGTTGACGAAGATCGACAGCTGGTCCTGGATAATGCGGGCGGCATAGGCCACGGCATCGTCGGGGGTCAGCGAACCGTCGGTTTCCACCTTCATGGTCAGCTTGTCATAGTCCAGAACCTGGCCTTCGCGGGTCGGCTGAACGTCGTAGCTGACCTTCTTGACCGGCGAATAGATCGCGTCGATCGAGATCATGCCGATCGGGGCGTCTTCGGGCTTGTTCTTGTCAGCCGAGACATAGCCCTTACCGGTGTTGACGGTCAGTTCCATGTAGAGGTCGGCGCCATCGTCGAGGTGGCAGATCACGTGATCCTTGTTGAGGATCTCGATGCCCGCGCTTTCCGAAATGTCGGCAGCAGTGACAAGGCCCGGACCTTTGGCCTGAACCGACAGGCGCTTGGGGCCATCAACATCCATGCGGATGGCAACGCCCTTGAGGTTGAGAACGATATCGGTGACGTCTTCACGGACGCCCGAGACCGACGAAAACTCGTGCAGCACGTTGTCGATCTGAACGGCGGTGATCGCCGCGCCCTGCAGCGACGACATCAGCACGCGGCGCAGCGCGTTGCCCAAGGTCAGACCGAAACCGCGCTCGAGCGGTTCGGCAATGACGGTGGCCTGGCGCTGGGGATCGTTGCCCGGCTTGACTTCAAGCTGGGTCGGCTTGATCAGTTCTGCCCAATTCTTGTGGATCATGCGTCCCTCCATCCTTGTCAGCCTTCCATGTCCAATAAAGGCCGACGCCCGAGGTTTCTAAATGACGAACTGGGGCCGTGGAAAACCACAGCCCCAGCCTAACTAAAATGCCTTAGACGCGGCGGCGCTTCGGCGGCCGGCAGCCGTTGTGGGCAAGCGGGGTCACATCACGGATTGCGGTGATGTTGAAGCCCACGGCAGCCAGAGCGCGCAGCGCCGATTCACGGCCCGAACCGGGGCCCTGAACTTCGACTTCAAGCGTCTTGACGCCATGTTCCTGAGCCTTCTTGCCGGCATCTTCGGCGGCCATCTGGGCGGCGTAAGGGGTCGACTTGCGCGAGCCCTTGAAGCCCATGGTGCCGGCCGACGACCAGGCAATCGCATTGCCTTGCACGTCCGAGATCAGGATCTTGGTGTTGTTGAACGACGAATTCACATGAGCAACGCCAGCGGCGATGTTCTTGGAAACTTTTTTCTTACCGCCACGGCGGGTATCGCGTGCCATTGGTCAGCTCTCCCTTACTTCTTCTTACCGGCGATGGCCTTTGCGGGGCCTTTGCGGGTACGGGCGTTGGTGTGAGTCCGCTGGCCGCGGACCGGGAGGTTGCGACGGTGACGCAGGCCGCGGTAGCAGCCCAGATCCATCAGACGCTTGACGTTCATCGAAACTTCGCGACGCAGGTCGCCTTCGACGGTCAGGTTGGCGTCGATGTATTCGCGGATGGCGAGAACTTCGGCATCAGACAGGTCGTTGACGCGACGCGCTTCGTCAATCTTGACGGCTTCGCAGATCTGCTTGGCAATGGACGGGCCAATACCGGTGATATAGGTGAGGGCGATGGGAACCCGCTTTGCAGTCGGGAGGTTCACGCCGGCAATACGTGCCACGTTATCTTTCCTTTCGTTGCGGTTCCGTTGTCCCGGAACCTTTTTTCACAACTGAGGCCCGAGAGGCTTGCTCACGGGCCGCTGTCATTCGAGGTGATCATCAGAGCCGGGCGCGACCCGAATCCAAAGACTTGATTCCCTTTCGGGATGGGGCTGTCTAGGGGCTGATCGAGCGGTGGTCAAGCCCCTCTTGTTTAGCCAAGCGCCTTCGCGATCGAGGCCGAAACCTTGTCCATGCTGGCAAGGCCGTCGACCGACTTGAGCGCGCCCTTGGCATAGTAATAGCCAATGAGCGGCGAGGTCTGTTTGTAATAGGCCAGCAGACGGGTCTTGAGGCTTTCCTCGTTGTCGTCGGCGCGGCGCTTGAACTCGGCCCTCTGCCCGCAGCTGGTGCAGACATGATCGGCCGGGATAGGCTTGGTGTTGTCGTTGTAGACTTCGCCACAGTTGCCGCAGGTCGACCGGGCGGTGATGCGCGAGACGAGGGCGGCATCGTCCACCTGCATCTCGATCACCGCATCCAGCGGCTCGCCCAGCTCTGCAAGCAAAGAGCCGAGAGCATCGGCCTGTGCGAGCGTGCGGGGGAAGCCGTCGAAGATATAGCCGCCGCCAGCCTTGCCGCTGGTCAGCTGTTCGCGGATGAGGCCGATCACGATCTCGTCGGTGACGAGGTGGCCCTTGTCCATCACTTCGGCAACCATCTTGCCCATCTCGGTGCCACTGGTGCGGGCCTCGCGGAGCATATCGCCCGTCGAAAGCTGAACCATGTTGCGCCCCTCAACGAGGATACGCGCCTGTGTTCCTTTGCCCGCGCCGGGCGGTCCGAGAAGAATGATATTCATCGACGAGCGGGTCCCTTTGTTCGTTTCTTGTCGCCACGCTTGCCACGCAGCTGCGATTTCTCGATGAGCCCCTCATACTGATGGGCCAGCAGATGCGATTGGATCTGCTGAATCGTATCCATGCCGACGGACACGATAATCAGGACGGATGTACCGCCAAAGTAGAAGGGAATCGACAGCTGAGAGCGCAGGATCTCGGGCATGAGACAAACTAGCGCAAGGTAGCCGGAGCCCAGAACGAGGATGCGGCGCACCACATAGTCGAGGTATTCGGCGGTGCGCTTGCCGGGGCGGATGCCGGGGACAAAGCCGTTCTGGTTCTTCAGGTTATCGGCAACCTCATCGGTCTTGAACGCCACTTCCGCGGTATAGAAGTAGGTGAAGAAGACGATCATCGACGTGAAGAACAGCAAATAGAGCGGCTGGCCAGGGCCGAAATAGGCCATGATCGTCGACATGATCGGGCCGGTCGATCCGCCCGAAAAGGTCGAGAGCGTGGTCGGCAGAAGGAGCAGCGCCGAAGCAAAGATCGCCGGGATAACGCCCGCGGGGTTGACCTTGATCGGCAGGTGGCTCGAGCCACCGTCATAGATCTTCATGCCCACCTGACGGCGGGGATACTGAATGTGGATCTTGCGGAGGCTGCGTTCCATGAAGACGACGAAGGTCAGGACAACGGCCAGCATTACGAGAACGCCAACGATCACGCCGGGGCTGACAGCGCCCGACCGGCCTTGGCTCAGGAACTGAGCGGCGGCAGCGGGGATCTCGGCGACGATGCCGACGAAGATGATGAGGGAAATACCGTTGCCGATGCCGCGGCTGGTGATCTGCTCACCGAGCCACATCAGGAACATGGTGCCGCCGACGAGGGTGATGATGCAGGAGACGAGGAACGTGAGGCCCGGATCCGAAACCAGATCGCCGGCCTGAAGGCTTGCGGCCAACGCATAGGCCTGGAACGTCGCCAGAACCACGGTGCCGTAGCGGGTATATTGGTTGAGCTTCTTGCGGCCCTGCTCGCCTTCTTTCTTCAGCTGTTTCCACGGCTCGTACATAGAGCCCATCAGCTGAACAATGATCGAGGCGGAGATGTAGGGCATGATCCCGAGGGCGAAAATGCCCATGCGGCTCAGCGCGCCACCGGTAAACATCGACAGGATGCCGCCAATACCCGAGGCCGCGCTTTCCATGAAGTCACGCAGCGCAGCGCCGTCGATGCCAGGAACGGGGATAAACGTCCCCAGCCGGTAGACGATCAGCATACCGATCGTGAAAAAGATGCGCTGACGAAGCTCGGTTGCCTTGCCAAAGGCCGACCAGCTCAGGTTGGCGGCCATTTGTTCTGCTGCAGATGCCATTCGGGATCTCTTCCTATGAAAAACGCCGCCGGCCGGTTCACCCGGACGGCGGCGCTGGGAAAACTCTCAGGTGATGTAGGCCCGCGCAAGCAGGCTCACAACCCTTATTCCGCCGCAGTCGCGGTGGTGGTCAGCTTGCCGCCTGCCTTTTCGACCGCCTCAACAGCGCCTTTCGAAGCGCCGGTGACGGTGATGTTGGCTTTGGCTTTCAGCTCGCCCTTGGCCAAAACGCGGATGCCATCGAGCTTGCGACGCACGAGGCCAGACGCCACGAGCACGTCTTCGGTGATCTCGGCCTTGGCGTCGATCTTCTTGTCGTCGATGAATTTCTGGATCAGGCCCAGATTGACGACGGCGAAAGCCTTGCGGTTGGGCTTGTTGAAGCCGCGCTTGGGCAGACGCTGGTAGAGGGGCATCTGGCCGCCTTCATAGGCGTTCAGAGCCACACCCGAGCGGGATTTCTGACCTTTGATACCACGGCCACCGGTCTTGCCTTTGCCCGAACCCGGACCACGGCCAACGCGGGTGCGTTTCTTGGTTGCGCCATCATTATCGCGCAGTTCATGAAGTTTCATTGTCGCTTCTCCTTGCCGGAACTACCCCTCGAGCGACCAAGGGGGCAAACACGGCGTTACAAGTTGATTCTGGCCCCATAGCGGGCCACCGGGGGCGTATAGACGTGGAAATCACCGGGATCAAGGGGCTTGCCGTTGTCGGCGCCTCTAGTCCGAACACAAGCGCCGGGCGGAGGAAGGCGAGCCTATCGCTGTGGTCGATGGAAGATCAGGCTTTGCCCGCGGTTTCGCGCAGGTATTCGGTCCAGCAGGGGACCGGACCTTGGGCGAAAACGGCGCGAAGTCGGGCAAAGAGGCCCGAGAACATGAAGGCGGAGGAAAGGGTTGCAGTCTGGGTCATGGGTTTGTCCGGGCAATTTATTTGTTTGGTTGACGCCCGTCTAAAGACATCCGCGCCCGCGGACTACAGACGATCCATCAAGCCCGTCATGCGGCGTTTGCATGGCCCTCAGACGAACGGATCGTAGGCCCATTGCAAAAGCGCCTGCCGCTGACGCGGGCGACAGGACAGGTCGCCCGCCATGCAATGTGCGCGGACTTGGCCCGCGTGGCGCGAGAAGGCGCGCCAGCGTTTGATCTGGATGGCGTCGGTTTGCGGCAAACGGCGACCCAGATAATAGCGGCAATACCATTGAAACCAGCCGCGCGGATCGGGGCCGTAGATCCAGCCCTTTTCGCGCCAGACGGCAAGCGGCTGGCGGCTTTTGATGCCGAAGAAGTTGCAGCGGATGTCAGGGCGATCCGACAGACGGGCGCCCTCGAACCAATCGGCAGGGAATTCGTCGCGGCAATCGTTGAGATACTTGCCCTCGAACACGCCCATTTCGAGCATCTGCCTGGGCGTCAGAGCAGGCCGGAAATCGGGATCGAACCCCTGCCCCATCGGCGCCTCGAGGCGGTAGGTATAGCCGGTCTGGTAGCTGTCGTTGACGGTGATTTCCATGTCACGAAGCTAGAGGCGCCATCGCCAAAATGAAACGCCCCGGAGGATATCCGGGGCGTTCTTTAGATCACGTTCTGGTCAGACCTAGCCGCGCTCTTCGATAATCTCGACGAGGTGCGGGATCGAGTTGACCATACCGCGGACCGAGGGGGTATCCTCCAGCTCGCGGGTCTTGTGCATCTTGTTCAGGCCGAGGCCGATCAGCGTGGCACGCTGGACAGCGGGGCGGCGGATCGGCGAGCCGATCTGCTTGACGACGATGGTTTTTGCCATGGTCCTACTCCTTAGGCTTCTGCCGGTTCGGCCGGTGCTTCATCCTTCGAGCGAAGGATGTCGGCGACCTTTTTGCCACGACGCTGGGCCACGGAACGGGGGCTCTGTTCTTGCTTGAGCCCGTCGATGGTGGCGCGGATCATGTTGTAGGGGTTCTGCGAGCCAAGCGACTTGGACACGACGTCCTTGACACCCAGCATCTCGAACACGGCGCGCATCGGGCCACCGGCGATGATGCCGGTACCTTCCGGAGCCTGACGCATCACGACACGGCCAGCACCATGACGCCCTTCGATGTCGTGGTGCAGCGTGCGGCCTTCGCGCAGCTGAACACGGATCATCTGGCGCTTGGCCTGTTCGGTCGCCTTGCGGATGGCTTCGGGCACTTCTTTCGCCTTGCCCTTGCCAAAGCCCACGCGGCCTTTCTGGTCGCCGACGACGACGAGCGCGGCGAAGCCAAAGCGCTTACCACCCTTCACCGTCTTCGAGACGCGGTTGATCGCCACGAGACGATCGGCGAATTCCGGTGTTTCGTCGCGTTCGCGGCGATCCCGGCGGTTCTCACGTTCTGCCATTTATCGTCTCCTTAGATCTTGAGGCCAGCTTCACGCGCAGCGTCGGCCAGAGCCTTCACCTTGCCGTGAAACAGAAAACCACCGCGATCGAAGTAGGCTTCGGTCACGCCGGCCTTCTTGGCGCGCTCGGCAATTGCCGCGCCCACCTTTTTGGCGGCTTCGATGTTGTTCTTGCCGACAACGCCCAGATCCTTCTCGAGGCTCGAGGCGGCGGCAAGGGTCACACCATTGACGTCGTCGATCAGCTGAACGCTGATGTTCTTGGACGAGCGGTGGACGCTGAGGCGCGGACGCCCGGCGTTCACGGCGCGAAGTTTGTTCCGGACGCGCAGGCGGCGCTTCAGAAACAGGGTTCTTTTGCTGTTTGCCATTTTTGCGT
>CAKZOU010000019.1 GCA_937138255.1 uncultured Paracoccaceae bacterium | reverse complement strand
ACGATCATGCGCGAGGGGGGGTTCGAGGCCTATGACAACATCGCCGGCGGCGAGACGGCGGGCATTCCTTTCGGTGCGATGATCGCCGAGCGCCTCGCCTTGCCGATGACCTATGTGCGGAAAAAGCCCAAGGGCTATGGCCGCAATGCGCGGATCGAGGGCGTGATGACCGAAGGTCAGCGCGTGCTTCTGGTGGAAGACCTCACGACCGATGGCGGCTCCAAGCTGTCCTTCGTCGACGCGATCCGCGAGACCGGCGCCACCTGCAACGCGACGGCGGTGATCTTCTATTACGGGATCTTCGAGGGCGTGGAGAAGGCGCTCGGCGATCACGGCGTCCAACTCATGTATCTTTGCACCTGGTGGGATGTTCTGGCCGAGGCCAAGGCGCGCGGGGCATTCGATGCCGAAACCCTTGACGGGGTTGAGGAATTCCTCCGCTCCCCCGCCGAGTGGCAGGCCAGGCACGCCTGAGGCGGCGCAAATTCCTTTGACCTGCGGGCGGCTCGGCGGCAGTCTTGCTGAAACGGCAAGACTGCGAGGCGCCCATGCCAATCTTTCTCGACCGACATGACATGACCGGATTCACCGCGTCTGATGTAGCGGAAGCCCATCGGCGCGATTTGGAAATCCAGAGCGACTACGGCGTCAATTTCATCACCTACTGGTATGACGCGAGCCGAAATTCGGGCTTCTGCCTGATCGACGCTCCCGATGCCGAAACAGCGATGGAGGTGCATCGGCAGGCCCACGGCCATGTCGGGCTCGAGGTCATCCCGGTCGATCTTTCGGCCGTTGAAGCCTTTCTGGGCCGCGTCTCCGATCCTAACGTGCACGGGCATCACGACGAAATCGAGCCGGCATTCCGCACGGTGATGTTCACCGATCTGGTCGATTCGACCGCGATGACGGCCCGTGTGGGCGACGTGAAATCGGTCGAACTGGTGCGGGCCCACGATTCCATTGTCCGCCGGTCGCTGCGCGATGTAGGCGGGCGTGAGGTCAAGCATACGGGCGACGGGATCATGGCGGCATTTGATGCCGCCGACGCGGGCGTGCGCTGTGCGCGGGCTATTCAGGTGGGGTTTGAGACCTTCAACCTCGCCAGCAACGAGCCGCTCCACGTCCGCATCGGCCTTGATGCCGGCGAGCCGGTGGCCGACAGCAATGATCTTTTCGGCAAGACGGTCCAGAAGGCTGCGCGAATCTGCGCCAAGGCCGGAAGCGACGAGATCCTGATCTCGGAAGCCCTGCGGGCGCTGGTCGAAGCCGAGTTCCCGACCGAGTTCCGCGAAGAAGCCGCGCTTAAGGGGATCTCGGCGCCAGAGCGAATTTTTTCGGTGCTCTGGCAGTAGACCGCCAGCGATTTCATCGAAATGTTGACGCTCGGCCCCGCTTGGGTGCAAGATGTAGACCCGTTTCGGATATCCACAGATCGTCCACAGAAACATACATTTTGCGGACCGAGGCGCGGATTTGCTATGCCCCGCGGGTGGGGAATAAGGCAGGTCCGAAACGGACGCTGCGCCGGTAGGGAGATGTCACCGTGGCCAATGTATCGTCGATCCGCAACACCGCCAGCGACGATGCCCAGCCGGAGACAATGCCCCATTCGATCGAGGCCGAGCAGCAGCTTCTCGGCGCGATCCTCACGAACAACGATATCTTCGACCGCATCGCCTCGATCATCGGCCCGCAGCATTTCTACGAGCCCGTGCATTCGCGCATTTTCGAGACCGCCGCGAGCCGGATCACCAAGAATGCTCTGGCCTCGCCGGTGACCCTCAAGGCCTTCCTCGAAGAGGACGAGGGCCTGCAACAGCTGGGCGGAACCGCCTATCTCGCCCGCCTCGCCGGTGCCGCGATCTCGGCCTTCGCCGCCCGCGATTACGCGCAGATGATCTATGACATGGCGATCCGGCGCGAGCTGATCCTCGTCGGCCGCGACATCAGCGACAAGGCGGCGCGTATGAGCGTCGACAGCGAGCCGAAAGAGCAGATCGTCGAAGCCGAACAGGCGCTTTACAAGCTGGCCGAGCAGGGTTCGTCGGAGAGCGGCTTTCAAAGCTTTCTCAAGGCGGTAACCGACGCCGTTAATGTGGCCAACGCCGCCTATCAGCGTGAAGGCGGCCTTGCCGGCATCTCCACCGGCCTTGCCGACATGGACAAAAAGCTTGGCGGCCTGCACAAGTCCGACCTTCTGATCCTCGCCGGGCGCCCCTCGATGGGCAAGACCTCGCTCGCCACAAACATCGCCTTCAACATCGCCAAGGCCTATAAGAAGGGCCGCCTGCCCGATGGCTCCGAGGGCGCTGTGAACGGCGGGGTCGTGGGCTTCTACAGCCTCGAGATGAGCGCCGAACAGCTGGCCGCGCGCATTCTGGCCGAGGCTTCCGAGGTCTCCTCGCACCAGATCCGTCAGGGCGACATGACCGAGGCCGAGTTCCGCCGCTTCGTCGATGCGGCCAAGGCGCTTGAATCCTGCCCGCTCTATATCGACGACACGCCCGCCCTGCCGATCAGCCAACTCGCCGCCCGCGCCCGCAGGCTCAAGCGCACGCATGGGCTTGATGTGTTGATGGTCGACTATCTCCAGCTGGTGCGCGGCACCGGAAAATCCGAGAATCGCGTCAACGAAATTTCGGAAATCACCATGGGCCTCAAGGCCATCGCCAAAGAGTTGAATATCCCGGTGATCGCGCTGTCGCAGCTTTCCCGTCAGGTCGAAAGCCGCGACGACAAGCGCCCGCAGCTTTCGGACCTGCGGGAATCGGGCTCGATCGAGCAGGACGCCGACGTGGTGATGTTTGTGTTCCGCGAGGAATATTACAAAGAGCGGGAAAAGCCCGGCGATCACGAGATGGAAAAGATGGCCGCCTGGCAGGACGAGATGGAGCGCCTGCATGGCAAGGCCGAGGTGATCATCGGCAAGCAGCGTCACGGCCCCATCGGCACGGTCGAATTGGCCTTCGAGGCCCAGTTCACCCGCTTTGGCAATCTCGTCAAACCGTGGCAGCAGGGCAGCGACCGGGAATTCTGATCCCATGCGGCAAGGCGGGCCTTGCCCCATCCTCTCCCCCCTGACAAAAGACCGGCCATGAGCACCGGAAAGCTGAGCATCGACCTTGACGCCATCGCCGCCAACTGGCGCGCGCTCGATGGCATGACCGCCTGCGCGACGGGCGCGGTGATCAAGGCCGATGCCTATGGCCTTGGCGCGGATCGCGTGGGGCGGGCTCTCCTCAAGGCCGGAGCGCGGCAATTCTTCGTGGCCTATGCCGAGGAAGGCGCCGATCTGCGGCAGGCCATCGGACCGGATGCCGGCATCTATGTCCTCTCGGGCCATATGTCGGGCGATACCGACATGATCGCCGATATGGCGCTGACCCCGGTCCTCAACTCGCTCGACCAGCTGACCCGCCATTTCGAGGCCCTGCCGGGCCGTCCCTTCGGCATCCAGCTTGATACCGGCATGAACCGGCTCGGCATGGAGTGGGACGAATGGTCGGCCGTGGCGGACATCGCGCTGGCGCAAGGGCCGGATCTGGTGATGAGCCATCTCGCTTGCGCCGACGAGCCCGATCATCCGATGAACGCCTATCAGCTCGATCTCTTCCGCCGGATGACGGATGGCGCAGGCGTGCCCCGCTCTTTCGCGGCAACGGGCGGCATCCTTCTGGGCAAGGACTATCATTTCGAGATCACCCGCCCCGGCATCGGCCTTTATGGCGGCAAGCCTTTCGCCGACGCGCGGCCCGTTGTGCGGCTCGATCTGCCGGTGGCGCAGCTGCGCCATCTCGAGGCGGGCGAGGTCGTGGGTTATGGCAACAGCTGGCAGGCGCGCCGCCCGACCCTCATTGCCTCGGTCATTGCCGGCTATGCCGACGGGCTTTTGCGGTCGCTCTCGAACAAGGGCGCGCTTTGGGTGGGCGACACGCCCTGCCCGCTCGTGGGCCGTGTGTCGATGGATACGATCACGGTCGATGTAACCGACCTCGAGGAAATCCCCGCCGCGCTCACCATGATCGGCCCGCACCAGAGCGTCGACGATTTGGCAGCCACCGCTGGCACGATCGGCTATGAAATCCTGACCTCTCTGGGCAGCCGCTATAACCGGCGGTATCATAGCGCATGACCCGCATTCTGGCCTCCATCGGTGCTGCTGTCCTGTCGTCGCTTGCGGCGCTCGGGCGGTTCGTGCTTTTCGCCCTTGGCACGGTGAGCCACCTGTTCCGCCCGCCCTTCTATCCCAAGGAGCTGGGCCATAGCCTTTTGCAGATCGGCTATTTCTCGCTGCCGGTGGTGGGCCTCACCGCGATCTTCACCGGCGGCGCGCTGGCCTTGCAGATCTATGCGGGAGGGGCGCGGTTCAACGCCGAGGCCGTGGTGCCGCAGATCGTGGCCATCGGCATGGTGCGAGAGTTGGGGCCGGTCCTCGTTGGCCTGATGATCGCCGCTCGCGTGACCTCATCGGTCGCGGCCGAAATCGCGACGATGAAGGTCACCGAACAGATCGACGCGCTGGTGACCCTCTCGACCCACCCGATGAAATACCTCACCCTGCCCCGCGTCCTCGCGGCGACGCTGGTCATGCCCGTCCTCGTGGGCATTGGCGATATCATCGGCATCATGGGCGGATACCTCGTCGGCACCCAGCGCCTCGGCTTCAACGGCGCCACCTATCTGCAGAACACCATTGATTTCCTCGAGCCGCTCGACGTCACCTCCTCGCTCGTCAAAGGCGCGGTCTTCGGCTTCATCGCGGCGCTGATGGGCTGCTATTACGGCATGAATTCGGGGCGCGGCGCGATGGGCGTAGGGCGGGCGACGAAAAACTCAGTCGTCATGGCCGCGATCCTGATCCTTGCCTCCAACTTCCTGCTCACGGAGGCGTTCTTCTCGGCATGATTACGCTCTCCAACGTTCACAAGGCTTTCGGCGACAACAAAGTCCTGCGTGGGATCGACCTCACCGTGCCCAAGGGCACCAGCACGGTGGTGATCGGCGGCTCGGGCACCGGAAAGTCGATCCTGATCAAATGTATCCTCGGGCTCGTGGAGCCGGATTCGGGGGTCATCACCGTCGATGGCGTCGATGTGACGACCCAGCCGCGCGATGCCTTTCTTGCCCGCTTCGGGATGCTCTTCCAGGGCGGGGCGCTGTTCGACAGCCTGCCGGTCTGGCAAAACGTCGCCTTCCGCCTCCTGCGCGGATCGCTCAAGCGCCCCAAGGCCGAGGCCAGGGAAATCGCCATCGAAAAGCTGCGCCGCGTGGGCCTTGCGCCCGAGGTGGCCGACCGCTTTCCAGCCGAATTGTCGGGGGGTATGCAAAAGCGCGTAAGCCTCGCCCGCGCCATCGCCGCCGAGCCTGAGATCATTTTCTTCGACGAGCCGACCACCGGCCTCGATCCGATCATGTCGGGCGTCATCAACGACCTTATCCGCGAGATCGTCGCCGAGATTGGCGCGACGACGATCACCATCACCCACGACATGACCTCGGTGCGGGCCATCGCCGATCAGGTGGCGATGCTGCACGCTGGCAAGATCCGCTGGGCAGGGCCGATCGGCGATCTTGATACGACCGATGACGCCTATGTCCGGCAATTTGTCTCCGGCAGCCCCGAAGGCCCGATCGAGACCCTGCGCTAGCGCTTGCCGAAACGAATGCGATTGCCTAGCGTCAGCGCATGGCCAACGCCCCGCAAATCGCCGCCTATCTCCTCGTCAACGCCATCGCGGTTGGCGCCGCTGGGCCGCAAATCCGCAACCTCAAACACCCGATCCGCGCCAAGCGGCTGGCCGCCCGTGCAGTTGTGATCTTCTGTTCGTGTTTCATCTTCGGCTGGGTCCTCGCGGCGGGGCATCTCGTGCCGGAATATGTGGCTGGCCCGGCGATATTCCTCTCCGCCATCACCGCCTTCGCCTCGTGGAGCGCCGGCATGGTCTGGGGCGGCCCGCCAACGCCGCAGGACAAGCAGACTTTCCTGTTCGCAGGAACAGCGATCGTTCTCCTTCTTTGCCTCGCCGTGACGGGCGCTCTTGATGGTTAAGCTCCTGCGCTTCGCCAACTACGCGCTCCTGATCCTCTACCCTGTGGCGTGGTTCGCGCCGCTTCTGAAGGCGGGGTTCATCCTGCCGATCTTTGGCCTGACCGAGATCAGCGTCGTGAGCGGCCTGCAAAGCCTTTGGGAAAACGATGTGGCGCTGGCCTTGGTCGTCACCATGCTGGCGATCTTTGTGCCCTATATGAAGACCATCGCCATCGCCCTGATCCACGCACGCCTTCTCTCGCCGCGCCTCCTGCCGCTCCTCACATGGCTCGGGCGGCTCGCCATGGCGGATGTGTTTCTTGTCGCGCTCTACATCGTCATCGCCAAGGCCAGCGCGCCCACGCATATCGAAACCCTATGGGGCCTCTGGCTTTTTACCGGTTGCGTCCTCGCCTCGCTCGTCATCTCAGCGCTGACCCCGCACCGGCGCGGACGATAGCCGTTGCCGCCCGCCCTCGCCTGAGGCAGAAAGAGCCATGGCCAAAGACCTGAGCTTCACCTGTTCCGCCTGTGGCGCCGCCTTCTCGAAATGGGCGGGCCAATGCGAGGCGTGCGGCTCGTGGAACACCATCGCTCAGGAAGGCCCGCTCTCGACCGGCCCCGTGGGCAAGACGCTTGGCGGCAAGCGCGGCAAGGGCCTGCCGCTGACCGATCTGGCCACCGAAGAGCCCGATCCGCCCCGAACCGAGGCGGGTGTGGAAGAGCTTGACCGCGTGCTTGGCGGCGGCCTCGTCAAAGCCTCGGCCCTCCTCGTCGGCGGCGATCCGGGGATCGGCAAATCGACGCTTCTTCTGCAGGCCGCCGCCCGTTTTGCCCGCAATGGCCTCAAGGTCATCTATATCTCGGGCGAGGAATCGGTGGCGCAGGTGCAAATGCGGGCGCGGCGCTTGGGCCTCGAGAAAAGCCCCGTGCGCCTCGCCGCGGAAACCAACCTGCGCGACATCCTGACCACGCTCGAGACGGAAAAGCCCGACCTCGCGATTATCGACTCGATCCAGACCATGTGGGCCGACACGGTAGACAGCGCGCCCGGCTCGGTCTCCCAAGTCCGCGCCTCGGCGCATGAGCTGACGAGTTTTGCCAAGCGCAAGGGCATGGCGGTTATCATGGTCGGCCATGTGACCAAGGAAGGCGCCATCGCCGGCCCCCGCGTGGTCGAGCATATGGTCGACACGGTCCTCTATTTCGAGGGCGAGCGCGGGCATCAGTTCCGCATCCTGCGCGCGGTGAAAAACCGCTTTGGCCCCGCCGACGAGATCGGCGTTTTCGAGATGACCGGCAAGGGGCTGGCCGAGGTCCGCAACCCCTCGGCCCTGTTCCTGTCGGAGCGCGGCAAGCCCGCCCCCGGCTCGGTCGTCTTTGCCGGGATCGAGGGCACGCGGCCGATGCTGTGCGAAATTCAGGCGCTCGTCGCCCCCTCGCCCACGGCCCAGCCGCGCCGGTCGGTCGTCGGCTGGGATGGCGGGCGGCTGGCGATGATCCTCGCGGTGCTCGAGGCCCGTTGTGGCGTCGCCTTCGCGGGGCTCGATGTCTATCTCAACGTGGCGGGCGGGCTGAAGATCTCCGAGCCCGCGGCAGACCTCGCCGTGGCTGCCGCACTGGTTTCGGCGCGGGAGGACGCCGCCCTACCGCCAGAGGCGGTTGTCTTCGGCGAAATCAGCCTCTCTGGTGCACTCCGACCCGTGGTTCAAACGGAAAACAGGTTGAAAGAGGCGCAAAAACTTGGTTTCACCTCTGCAATTATGCCGCAATTGGCCAAGAAACAGGCAAGCGGCGGGATGGAGCTTCGGCAGATGAGCGATCTGGCTGGCTTCGTAGAGGCGATCTTCGGCCCCCGTGGGGCCAGGGAATAGAGGAAGAGCATGGACGGTTTCACCCTGGTTGATGGCGTAGTTGCCGCTCTGATCGTTATCTCGGCACTCCTTGCCTATTCGCGGGGCTTCGTCCGCGAGGCGATGGCGATTGCGGGTTGGATCGGTTCGGCGATCGTCGCCTTCATCTTTGCGGACAAGGCGCAACCCCTCGTCAAGCAGATCCCTGTCTTGGGCGATTTCATCGGGGATAGCTGCGAGCTTTCGGTGATCTCGGCCTTTGCCGCCGTGTTCGCGATTGCCCTCGTCATCTTCTCGATCTTCACACCTCTTTTGTCGGGCATGGTTCAACGCTCGGCCGCCAATGCGGTCGATCAGGGCGTTGGCTTCCTCTTCGGCGTGGCCCGTGGCATCGCCCTCGTTGTTGCCGGTTTCTTCGTCTATGACACGATCCTGTCGACCCAGAATATCGCCATGATCGACGACAGCCGCGCCGCCGCGATCTATGGTCGCATCTCTGGCTCTCTCGACGAGAAGGATCCCGAAGCCTCGCTTTCATGGCTGAAAATCCAGTACGAACAGCTTGTCGGGCAGTGCGCGACCAACTGAGCCTTCCATCTGGCAAAGCCGTCATAGTTTCGTGACATACCCCCTTTATGCGACTATCAGGGGGCCACAGCCACAAAACGGATTCGGAGCCACCCTCGTGTCCATCCAGATGCCGCCCGCCCATCCCTTCGACGACGACAAGCTGAAGGAGGAGTGCGGGATTTTCGGCGTGGTCGGCGTCACTGATGCCGCCAACTTCATCGCCCTTGGTCTGCACGCGCTTCAGCACCGCGGACAAGAGGCCGGCGGGATTGTCACCCACGATCCCGAGACGGGTTTCAACCAAGCCCGCCGCATGGGCTATGTGCGCGACAACTTCACCAGCGCCGACATCATGAAGACCCTGCCCGGTGGCATAGGCATCGGTCACGTCCGCTATTCCACCGCCGGCAACAAGGGCCAGACCGCGATCCGCGACGTGCAGCCCTTCTTTGGCGAGTTCGCCATGGGAGGTGCTGCCATTGCCCATAACGGCAACATCACCAACGCCGATGCGCTGCGCCGCGAGCTGATCGACCGAGGCTCGATCTTTCAGTCGTCGTCCGACAGCGAGTGCATCATCCACCTGATGGCCCGCTCGATGGGCCGCAATATCCCCGACCGCATGGAAGAGGCGCTGCGCAAGGTCGAAGGCGCCTTCTCGGTCGTCGCCATGACGCGCACCAAACTTGTCGGCGTGCGCGATCCCTTGGGCGTCCGCCCGCTGGTTCTGGGGAAAGTGGGCGACGGCTGGGCCTTGGCTTCGGAAACCTGCGCTCTCGACATCATCGGCGCCGAGTTCGTGCGCGAGATCGAGCCGGGCGAGATGGTGGTCATCAATGCCAAGGACGGTGTTGCCAGCCACTTCCCCTTCCGCCCGCAAAACTCGCGCTTCTGCATCTTCGAGCATGTCTATTTCAGCCGCCCGGATTCGATCCTCGGCGGCCGCTCGGTCTATGAGACCCGCCGCCAGATTGGCATCGAACTGGCCCGCGAAGCGCCGGTCGAAGCCGATCTCGTCTGCCCCGTGCCCGACAGCGGCACGCCGGCAGCCATCGGCTATGCCCATGAAAGCGGCATCCCCTACGGCATGGGGATCATCCGCAACCAGTATATGGGCCGGACCTTCATCGAGCCGACCGAACAGATCCGCAACATGGGCGTCCGCCTCAAGCTCAACGTCAACCGCGCGCTCATCAAGGGCAAGCGGGTGATCCTTGTAGATGACTCAGTCGTGCGCGGCACCACAAGCCGCAAGATCAAGGAGATGATCCTTGATGCGGGCGCGGCCGAGGTCCATTTCCGTATCGCTAGCCCGCCCACCGCCTGGCCCTGCTTCTACGGTGTCGACACGCCGCAGCGGGAAAAGCTCTTGGCGGCGACCATGACCGAAGAAGAGATGCGCCAGCATCTCGGCGTCGACTCGCTGCGCTTCATCTCGCTCGACGGCCTCTACCGCGCCGTGGGCGAGGCCAAGGGCCGGAACCCCAAGAAACCGGCCTATTGCGATGCCTGCTTCTCGGGCGAATATCCGGTGGCGCCGGCAGACATGATCCAGAAAGGCTTTGTTCTGAAGGCGGCGGAGTAATGTCTTCGCTGGCCACCACAGACAGCTATCTATCAACGTTTTCCGGCCCGCAGGCCGCGCTCTTGCAGGATATGCGGCGGCGCTTGCGGCTGTTGCTGCCCGAGGCGCAGGAGGTCATCTCCTACGGCATCCCCGGCCTGAAAATGGCAGGTTCGGTGATTGCGGGATATGCCGCCTGGAAGCAGTTCGGCTCGCTTTATCCGCATTCCGGCGGTATCCTGCCGCTCTTTTCCGACGAGATCGCGGCGTTGGGCCTGACCCGCACCAAAAGCGCACTGCATTTCACACCCGACCGCCCAATCCCGGATGAATTGCTTCGCCGGATCATCGCCGCTCGCCGCGCCGAGGCTGGCCTCGCATGACGCGGGTGCGCTTTCGCCCGCACCATTTCCTCTGCTCGCTGGGTTATGAAGGCAAAGGCTATTCCGACGGCTTCACCGAGAACATGACCGGCATCGTCATGGGACGCCTGCGCGCGGCCGAGGGCGACGCCACGCCGATCCGCGTGGTCGGTGCAGCGGACGATATCTGCGCCCCTTGCCCCAAACGGCGCGGCACGCTCTGCACCACGCAAGACAAGATCAAGACGCTCGACCGCGCCCATGCCGCCGCTTTGAAACTCAAGCCGCATGAAGAGCTCACATGGGGCGAGGCCAAGGCCCGCATCCGCGCGGCTGTCCCTACCCGATCGCTCAAGACCCTCTGCGCGGGCTGCGAATGGGAACCCTACGGGATGTGCGAGGCGGCACTGGCACGGCTCCACGCCGAGCGGGAATAGAGAAAGGCCGCGCCCGATCACTCCGGCGCGGCCTTCTTTTTCTGTCAGAAACCTCAGGCCTTGCGGGCCACGGCCTTCCATGCGCCAGTGACGATCACAGCTGCGAGAACCGCCTTGACCGCGTCGCCGATCAGGAAGGGCGCCATGAAGTAGGTCCAGATGCCCGAGGCGCTGATGTTGACCCAGCCACCTTCAAGGCCGAAAGTGCCAGCCACGGCCATCGGCCAAGCGGCACCCGGCACATAGAGCAGGGCCGAAATCACGATTGCGGCGACCGAGAGCGGCAGGACGCGGCGCACACCGGCGTCAGCGGCGAGACCCGCGAGCCATGCCATGCCGACGAAACCCACGAGGAAACCGGCGGTCGGGCCGAAGAAGGCCGCGCCATTGGCGAAACCGGCGAAGACCGGCAGGCCCATCGCGCCTTCGGCGAGATAGGCCAGAAGCGTCACCGCACCGAGGCGCGCGCCATAGGCAAAGCCTACGAGCAGCACGGCGAGCGTCTGAAGCGTCACCGGAACCGGATACATCGGCACAGTCACCTGAGCGGCGGCGGCGATAAAGAGCGAACCGCCCAGAACCATCAGCGCCTTGGCGCCAAGCGAGTTCGAGCGAACGAGGGTCGAAGAGAGAGTCATGGCCCACCTTTCCAAATAGAGCTGCCGCAAGATCGCCGCGCCGCAGCGGAATGTCAACGAATGCGAGCGATAACGGGACGTAGGATAGGCCACTGACGGAGCAAGTCTCTTGCTCAGCCGCTGCGCTCATGCCAAAGGAGCCGCATGACCCAAGCAGCCGATCTTCCCGTCGCCCTCATCACCGGTGCCTCGCGTGGCCTAGGCACCGCTCTGGCCGAGGCCCTTGCACCAACCCACCATATCGTCGCCGTCGCCAAGACGGTCGGCGCTCTGGAAGAGCTCGACGACCGGATCAGCGCCGCAGGTGGTCAGGCGACGCTTGCGCCGATGGACATCACGGTGGAAGCGGCGATGCAGCAGCTCTGCCGGTCGATCTTTGATCGCTGGGGCAAGCTCGATCTCTGGGTGCATACGGCGATCCACGCAGGCCCCCTCGCCCCGGCCTCGCAACTGGCCGAGAAGGATTTCGTCAAGTCGCTCGAGATCAACGTCCACGCCACCCAGCGCCTCATGTCCTATGTGGCCCCGCTTCTGGGCCAATCGGGCAAGGCCGTGTTCTTCGACGACCCGCGCGGCGGCGAGGCCTATTTTGGCCATTACGGTGCGACAAAGGCCGCCCAGATTGCCTTGGCCCGCAGCTGGCAGGCCGAGAGCCAGCGCACCGGCCCCGATGTGCGCATCCTTTCGCCGCGTCCGATGCCCACCGGCACCCGCGCCCGCTTCTACCCCGGCGAGGACCGCGCGAAGCTTGCCGACATCCGCGACGAGGCCGCCCGCCTGCTGCCGGGCATCCTCGGCTGACCTGCCCGCTTGCCGCCCTGCCCGCGATTGCATAGGAAGAGGCAAGCAGGGGCAAGACGATATGCGCATACTCATCACCAACGATGACGGGATCAACGCACCGGGGCTGATCACGCTTCAGGCCATCGCCGAGGAAATCGCGGGGCCAAAGGGCGAGGTCTGGACCGTTGCGCCAGCTTTCGAGCAATCCGGCGTCGGCCATTGCATCAGCTACACCCATCCGATGATGGTGGCCCAGCTTGGCCCCCGCCGCTTTGCCGCCGAAGGCTCGCCCGCCGATTGCGTCCTTGCGGGCCTCTATGATGTGATGAACGGCACGCCCCCCGATCTTGTCCTCTCGGGCGTCAATCGCGGCAACAACGCCGCCGAGAACGTGCTTTATTCCGGCACGATCGGCGCGGCAATGGAAGCCGCGCTTCAGGGCCTTCCGGCGATTGCGCTGTCGCAGTTCCTTGGCCCCGACAACCGAGATCTGGCCGATCCCTTCGAGGCCGCCGCCCGCTTTGGCGCGCAAGTGGTGCGCCGCCTCCTTGATGCCGCCCCGTGGGACGAAGAGGACTATCGCCTCTTTTACAATGTCAATTTCCCGCCCGCGCCGGCCTCGGCCGTCAAAGGCACCCGCGCCACGACCCAAGGCTATCGCCGCAACACACGCTTCACGGTCGATCCGCATCTCTCGCCGTCGGGGCGCCGGTTTCTTTGGATCAAGGGCGGGGCGCAGCATGAGCCGACGCTGCCGGGCTCGGACGCGCACGCCAACCTTGAGGGCCTTATCTCGGTCACTCCGATGCGGGCCGACCTCACCGCCCACGACCGCCTCGCCCACTTGCAGGACGCGCTGGGATGACAACTGAGGCCGAGCGCAAAATGCAGTTCCTCTTCGCGCTGCGCTCGCGCGGGGTGACCGACGCCCGCGTTCTGACGGCGATGGAAAAGATCGACCGCGCCGATTTCGTGCGCGGCATCTTCGCCGACCGCGCCTATGAGGATATGCCCCTGCCCATCGGCGCGGGCCAAACCATCAGCCAGCCCTCGGTCGTCGGCCTGATGACGCAAGCGCTCAATATCCAGCCGCGAGACAAGGTTCTCGAGGTCGGCACCGGCTCGGGCTATCAGGCGGCTGTTCTCAGCCAGCTGGCCCGCCGCGTCTATACGATCGAACGCCACAAGCGGCTGGTGACCGAGGCGCAGGCGATATTCGACAGGCTTGGCCTCACCAATATCACCGCCGTCCATGCAGACGGCAGCTTCGGCCTTCCCGAACAGGCCCCCTTTGATCGCATCCTTGTGACCGCCGCCGCCGAAGACCCCCCCGGCCCGCTCTTGGCCCAGCTTCGCGTTGGGGGTATCATGGTTTTGCCCGTGGGGCAGTCGGATGCGGTCCAGAGCCTCATCCGGGTGACGCGGACCGAAGACGGATTTGACTACGACGAATTACGCGCCGTGCGTTTTGTGCCTTTGGTTGAAGGACTTGGCAGCTAGGCGACCCCCAAGAGCCCCGATCAACAGGGGCAACACATATGACGAGGATCGAGCAATGACCCATCGCCTTCCTGCCCTTCGCGGCCTGCTTCTTGCAGGGACCGCCCTAGCCCTTCTGAGCGCCTGTCAGGAGACCGCGCTCGACTGGGATATGCGCGATCTCGGCGGAAACACGCTCGACACCACGGCCTCGATCCAGCGCATCCCGATCCGGCCCGAGCCCGATGCACGAGGCGTCATTAGCTATCCCAACTATCAGGTTGCGGTTGCCCGCCGGGGCGACACAGTCCGCACCATCGCCGAACGCCTCGCCCTCGATCCGGTGACCTTGGGCAAATACAACGGCGTCAACCCCGACGCGGCGCTGCGCGACGGCGAGATCATCGCCCTGCCGGTGCGGGTCGAAGGGCAGCTGACCACCGGCTTCACCTCGGCAACCGGTGTTGATGTCACCTCGCTGGCCTCAAGCGCCATTGATCGCGCCGGGCCGCAACAATCGGGGATTTCGGAGACACCGCTCGACAGCCCGGCAGCCGCCCCTGCCCCTACCGGCGTTGAGCCGCTGCGCCATCAGGTCAAGCGCGGCGAGACCGCCTATATCATCAGCCGCCTCTATGGCATTCCGGTGCAGGATCTGGCGGAATGGAACGGGCTTGATGCCGATTTCACCGTTCGCGAGGGCCAGTTCCTGCTGATCCCGCAGGGCTCGGCGACGCCATCGCCACAGACCCGGCCCACGACCACCTCGCAGCCGGGCACCGGCACCGTGACCCCGACGCCACCCTCGGCCTCGACGCCGCTACCGGCAGAGACCGTCTCGACCGCTCCGGTCGCGACGCCCGCCGCCCCCGATCTGGGCCAGACCGCGGCGAGCGACGCGCCTTTCATCTATCCGGTCAGCGGTTCGATCATCCGCGCCTATTCCAAGGGCCGCAACGATGGCATCGACATCGGCGCGCCGGTTGGGACGCCGGTCAAGGCCGCTGCTGCCGGATCGGTCGCGGCAATCACCAAGGACACCAACGGAGTTGCTATCGTGGTGATCCGCCACGCCAATAACCTGCTGACCGTCTATACCAACCTCGACAATCTCACCGTCGAGAAGGGCACAGACGTCACGCAAGGCCAGACCATCGGCAAGGTGCGCGCGGGCAATCCCTCGTTCCTGCATTTCGAAGTGCGTCAGGGCCTCGAGAGCGTCGATCCGACCGGCTATCTGCCCTAAAGCGTCACGCCGCGGCGGCCCGCCAGATCGGTGAAATACTGCCAGGCCACTCGGCCTGATCGGCTGCCGCGCGTGGCCTGCCATTCGATCGCCTCGGCGCGCAGGGTCTCGTCGTCGATCGCCACCCCATAGGCATCGCAATAGCCACGGATCATGGCTAGGTATTCGTCCTGATCGCAAGGATGGAAGCCGAGCCAGAGGCCAAAGCGATCCGATAGCGAGACCTTTTCCTCGACCGCCTCGGAGGGGCTAATGGCCGAGGAACGCTCATTCTCGATCATGTCGCGCGGCATCAGGTGGCGGCGGTTCGAGGTGGCATAGAGCACCACGTTGTCGGGCCGCCCTTCGATACCGCCATCCAGAACCGCCTTGAGCGATTTGTAATGCGCGTCGTCATGGCTGAACGACAGGTCGTCGCAGAAGAGGAGGAACCGTTCCTCGCGCCCGCGCAGCAGGTTGAGGCAGCGGCCGATCGAGGCCAGATCCTCTCGCTGAATCTCGACCAGTTTCAGCCCCGGATGATCCGCCGAGAGCTTGCCGTGGATCGCCTTTATAAGGCTCGACTTGCCCATGCCCCGCGCCCCCCAGAGAAGCGCGTTGTTGGCTGGAAGGCCGCGGGCGAACTGTTCGGTATTGGCCAGAAGCGTATTTCGCGACCGGTCGATGCCGATCAGGAGGCTCACGTCGATCCGGTTGACCTTTTCGACGGGCGCAAGCCGGTCTGGATCAGGATGCCAGACAAAGGCGCCTGCCGAGGCGAAATCAGGGGCGGCGTGGGGCGGCGGACTGATCCTTTCCAGCGCCGCCGCGATCCGGTCTAGCGGCTCGGCGCTCACGCCTTGCCCTCTTCAGCGGCCTCTTCATCGTCGTCGTCCTTCGGCTCGTCGAACAGGCTCTCGCCCTCGCCGATGATCCCCTCTTCGCGGGCCTTGGCGTCTTTCTGGCGCTCGATGCGGGCGACGAGCTGGATCGAGATCTCGTAAAGGCCATAGACCACGGTGAAGAGGATGACCTGGCTCACCACATCGGGCGGGGTCGCCAATGCGGCCACGATCAGGATGGCGACAACCGCGTATTTGCGCATCCCCTTGAGGCCGCGCGAGCTCACCAGCCCGGCCTTGCCCATCAGCGACAGAAGCACCGGCAACTGGAAGCAGAGGCCAAAGGCCACGATGAACTTGATGGTCAGCGACAGATAGGCCTGCGCCGAGCCTTGGAAAGCGATGCCGGCGACGGCGGTCTCGCCCTCGGTGCCGGTCAGAAGCGAACCGGGCTGCTGAAAATTGAGGAAGAAGTTAAAGGCCAGCGGCGTGATCGCGTAATAGGCAAAGGCCGCGCCGAGGCCGAACATGAAGGGCGAAGCCACGAGGAACGGCAGGAAGGCGCCCTTCTCGGACTTGTAGAGGCCCGGCGCCACGAAGCGCCACATCTGATAGCTGATCATCGGGAAGGACAGCGCAAGCCCGCCCACGAGCGAGATCGAGATGGCGACGAAGAAGCCCTCTTGCAAGGCGATGAGGATCAGACCGCAATCGTCCTGCCCACGATCGGCCAGAGCCGAGCACAGCGGCTGGGTCAGGAAATTGAAGATCGGATTCCAGAAGGCAAAGCAGATCACCATGCCGATGATGAAAGCCACCAGCGATTTGATGAGGCGGTCGCGCAGTTCGGCCAGATGCTCGATCAGCGGCGCGGAGGAATCGTCGATGTCGTCGGTCTTGCTCATGCCTCAGCCTCGGGCTTGGGGGTGGCGGCTTTCTTGGCGCGGGGCTTCGCGGCTGGTTTGGCAGCGGGCTTGGCGGCGGGCTTGGCGGCGGGCTTGGGCTTGGCGGCCGGTTTTTGCTTGGGCGTAGCCTTGGCCGCAGGCTTTGCTTCGGCCGTCGGAGCCGCCTCTTTGGCGGCCTTGGCCTCGGTGGCGGCCTTCTCGCGGGCGATCCGTTCCGAGGCGACACGGGCGGTCGCCTCCTGGATCTTGTCGCGGATCTCGGCCCGCTCTTGCGAGAGCTTCTCGGTCTCGCCGCCCGGCTTGATCGCGCTCTTGAAGTCGGTCGCCTCTTTCAGCTTGTCGACGCCGAATTTCTGGGGATTTGCCGCGGCCTTGATGGTCTTGGTGATATCCTTCACCCCGGCATCATCGGCCGCACTTTCCATCGCCCGGCTGAATTCGCGCGCCATCTGCCGCGCCTTTCCGGTGAACTGCCCCAAGGTGCGGAACATCACGGGCAGGTCTTTCGGCCCGATGACGATCAACGCCACGATGCCGATCAGCACCATTTCACTCCAGCCGAGGCCAAACATCGACGGTATCCCCTATTGTTGGATGGTCAGGACGGGAAGGCTCAGGCCTTGTCCTTTTCCTTTTCCGGGGTCACGTCGCGCGCTGCTTCCGCGGCGCCGTCTTCGATTTCCTTCTTGCCGTCATCGACGCCCTTCTTGAAGGCGGTGATGCCTTTGCCGACCTCGCCCATGAGCGAGGAAATCTTGCCGCGGCCAAAGAGGACCAGAACGACGACAGCGATCAGAAGAAGGCCGGGAAGGCCGATGTTGTTGAGCATGTTAGTCTCCCATGTCGGGCGGCGTGAGGGATCCGCCCCAGAATTTCGACAGACAAGTCTTACGGCCTCGCCTCGGCAGTTCAAAGACCAAAACGACCAAGAAACGACCAGAAAGGCGGCCAGAGCTAAGGCCTGCTGACATGAAAATGTCAGTTGTTCACCCTCGTCAAACCCCTTTTTTCGTGGCACTTATGCGAAACGCTTAGACGAAACTGACAGTTTGCTCGAACAATGGCCCGCAACGACCGCCTCTTTACCCTGATCCAGACCCTGCGCGACGGGCAGCTTCACCGCGCCGGCGATCTGGCCAGAACTCTTGGGGTTTCGACCCGCACGATCTGGCGCGATATGGCCGCGCTTCAAGCCTCGGGCCTGCCCGTCGAGGGGGAGCGCGGGGTCGGTTATGTGCTCAAAGGGCCGATCAGCCTGCCGCCTCTGGCCCTGACCCGCGAAGAGTTCGAGGTTTTGCGCCTTGGCCTTGCCCTCGTCGGCAGCGCAGCCGATCCCGCGCTGGCCAAGGCGGCCACGTCGCTCCGCAGCAAGGTTGGCGCGGTGACGCCCGAGGGCCTACAGGAATCGGGTGCACAGAGCTTTGTCTATGCCACCCCCGAAGCCGCCCGCGCCGCCCCCCATATCGGCCCGATCCGGCGCGGGTTGCGCGACCATCTCATGCTGCGTTTCGCCTATGCCGCGCCCGATGTCTCGACCGTTGTTCACGACGCGCGGCCCCTGCAACTCGATTTTTGGGGCCGCACCTGGACGCTCACCACCTTCAGCGAAACATTGCAGGATTTCAGGGTGTTCCGTCTCGACTTTATGGTGAGTCTCTCGGTCGGCCCCACCGCTTTCCTGCCCGAAGAGGGCAAGACCATCGACGATTTTCTGGCGCTTCTGACCCTGCCCTAGCGGACCGGAAAGACGAAACAGCGGTCGCGGCGGATCATCAGCCAGAGCGGCGTGCCGGGATTGGGCAGGAAGACCGAAGGGATCTGGGCCTTGAGGAGCGAGCCGTCGAAATCCATGCGAAACTCGACAAGGCTCTCCGATCCCATATAGCGCGCGCGTTCTACAATCCCGCGGGCGGGCGTGCCTTCCGAAGCGGTCGGCAACGGGCCTTTGCCGCCACGGTCGAAGTCGATCCGCAGGTGCTGAGGCCGGATCACGATCTCGACCTCGGTGCCATCCGGCACGCCCGGAGCAAGGAACTGGCCGAAGGCCGTCTCCGTCAAAGCACCGTTAACTTTGCCACGGATCACATTGATATCGCTGAAAAATGCGGCTGCCGCGCGATCCACGGGGGCATTGTAGATATTGTAGGGCGCGCCGCGCTGGACGATTTTGCCATTGCGCATGAGCGCGATCTCGTCGGCCATCCGCATCGCCTCGCCCGGCTCGTGGGTGACGAGCAAGACCGCCGTTCCTTCGCTTTTCAACACATCCAGCGTCTGATCGCGGATCTCGTCGCGGAGGCGGTCGTCAAGGCCCGAGAAGGGTTCGTCCATCAGCATGATACGCGGCCGCGGCGCGAGCGCACGGGCCAGCGCCACGCGCTGCTGCTCGCCGCCTGAAAGCTCATGGGGATAGGCGCTGGCATAGCTGCCCATGCCGACCTTCCCGAGCAACTCCATCACCCGCGCGTCATTCTCGGCCCGGCTCCCGTGCAGGCCGAAGGCCACGTTCTGCGCCACGCTCAGATGCGGGAAGAGGGCGAAATCCTGAAACATCAGGCCAATCGAGCGCCCCTCGGGCGGCACGCGGTAGACGGTATCGCAGACAAGCTGACCATCAACCCAGATGCTGCCGCTGTCCTGCATCTCGACGCCCGCGATGATCCTGAGGGTCGTCGACTTGCCGCAGCCGGAGGGGCCAAGGAGGCAGGTCACCTGCCCCGGCATCACCGACAGCGACACGTCATTCACAACCCGCCGCCCGCCGAAAGAGCGGGTGATATTGCGGATCTCAAGGCGCGGGGGCGGGTTCACAGGGTTCAATTCCGACCAAAGCTCTCGGGTATATCGCCTCTACCAAGCCTGCCCCCGTTGGGCAAGCGCCGGATCAGAGCGTCGAGTTGAACGCGCCACCATCAGCAAGGATATTTTGCCCGACGATAAAGCCTGCGTGCTGCGAACATAGGAAGGCGCAGGTCGAGCCGAATTCCTTGGCCGTGCCATAGCGGTTGGCCGGAATCGATGCCTCGCGCTGTTTCTTGGCCTCTTCGATGCTGATGCCCTTGGTGTTTGCCACGCCGGTATCAAGCTGGATCGCCCGGTCGGTCGCGTGGATGCCCGGCAGGAGGTTGTTGATCGTCACCCCATGCCTGGCCACCTGCCGCGAGGTGCCGCCGACATAGCCCGTGAGGCCCGCGCGGGCCGAGTTGGACAGGCCAAGCTGTGGGATCGGCGATTTCACGGCGCCCGAGGTGATATTGACGATCCGGCCCCAGCCGCGGTCGATCATCCCCGGCAGCGAGGCTTTGATCAGCGCGATGGGCGTCAGCATATTGCTGTCCAGCGCCTTGATGAAATCGTCGCGGTTCCAATCCGACCAGATGCCCGGCGGCGGGCCGCCCGCGTTGTTCACCAGGATGTCGATCTGGCCTGCAGCCTCGAGAACGGCGGCATGGCCCTCGGGCGTAGTCACATCCACGGCGACGGTGGTGACGTTGACGCCATAGGCCTCCCGGATCGCCTGCGCGGTTTCTTCAAGCGGGCCGGCGCTACGGGCGTTGAGGACAATATCGACCCCCGCCTCGGCCAGCGCCTCGGCGCAACCACGCCCAAGTCCCTTCGATCCAGCGCAAACCAGCGCGCGCTTGCCGCGAATACCCAAATCCATATCGTTCTCCTCTCGGTCATTCCTCAAACGCAGTAATAGCCAAAGGAAGACCCGATCCAAGGCCATTTTCCGCCGCATTTGGACTTTAGCCAAAACCAAGTGTTCATCGTCTTATTGTTAGAGTGGTTAAATGTCTTCGGTTGAATTTCAGGCCCTTCAGGCCCATCTGGTCTATAAATCTTCTGATTTCACTGCGGTCGCAGGCGTGGCGCGCGGCGATGATTTGTCTGTCTCTGACGACCTTGTTCTCGACGATGTCTACAAACTCGTGCCGGGTGCCAAACGTTCCCAGTTGGCCTTCCGATTTTCGGGCGAGGATCGTCCCTTTCAGATTGTGAGCCATAGTACGGCGAACGGTCGTGGCAATGACCTTTTTCTCGATACCTGCATCACCCTGATGGGAAGCGACGGATCAACCCACGAGGCCCTTATCTTGGCCGAGGTCGAGCTTGGCGTTCTTGTTGAGACCTATCTTTTGCCCCTCGATACCCTCAAAGAAGAGATCGAGTATCGGCTGGTTGGCAATGAGCCCAAGGCCGCCCGGGCGCTCTTTGCCCGAATGGCCTGTGTCGCGTTCAGCCGCGGCACCCACATCACCCTCTCGACAGGCGAACAACGCCGGATCGAGGATCTCAAGGTCGGGGATCGCGTCTTGACCCGCGATGACGGCGCGCAACCGATCCGCTGGATCGGCCAGTCGACGATCCGCGCGACCGGCGCAGAGGCCCCGGTCGTGATCACCAAAGGCACCCTTCACAATGCGGAAGATCTTGTCGTCAGCCCCAACCACCGCGTGTTTGTCTATCAACGGCAGGATGCTTTGGGTCTCGGACGATCAGAAGTTTTCGTAAAGGTTCGCCATCTGATCAATGGAACCTCCATTTATCAGCGTGAGAGCTGTTTCATGGAATATTTCCAGCTGCTCTTCGATGAGCATCAGATCATATACGCCGAAGGCATCGCCGCGGAATCGCTCATGGTCGACTCAAGAACCAAAGGCACCCTTCCCGGCGAAATTAGCAACGGGGTCCTCTCGGGAAGATATGGCCACCGTCACCGCGCTCACCACGACTACGAGGTGCTCGATAGTTTAGCCGATCGCCCCGACGCGGCCGATCTTCTGCGCCGCGCCTCGCAAAGCTGACGCCCGATTGCCCTTTGTTCAAACGCCCCCTATAGGGGGCGCATGACAAATCGCCCCGCCCTTCCGCCCGAAATCGCCCGCCGCCGGACCTTTGCGATCATCTCGCACCCCGACGCCGGCAAGACGACCCTGACCGAGAAATTCCTTCTCTTCGGGGGCGCCATCCAGATGGCCGGTCAAGTGCGCGCCAAGGGCGAGGCGCGGCGTACGCGGTCGGACTTCATGCAGATGGAGAAAGACCGGGGCATTTCCGTCTCGGCCTCGGCCATGTCGTTCGATTTCAAGACCTTCCGCTTCAATCTGGTGGACACGCCCGGCCACTCGGACTTTTCCGAAGACACCTATCGCACGCTGACCGCGGTCGACGCCGCCGTCATGGTGATCGACGGGGCGAAGGGCGTTGAAAGCCAGACGCAAAAGCTTTTCGAGGTTTGCCGCCTGCGCGATCTGCCGATCCTGACCTTCTGCAATAAGATGGACCGCGAGAGCCGCGACACCTTCGAGATCATCGACGAGATCCAGGAGATGCTGGCGATCGACGTGACGCCTGCCTCTTGGCCCATCGGCACTGGCCGCGAATTCATCGGCTGCTACGATATCCTGCGCGACCGGCTCGAACTCATGGACCGCGCCGACCGCAACCGCGTGGCCGAAACCATCGAGATCAACGGGCTCGACGACCCCAAGCTCGCCCAGCACGTCCCTGCCCAGCTTCTCGAGAAGCTGAAGGAAGAGCTGGAGATGGCACGCGCGCTTCTGCCCGCGCTCGATCCGCAGGCGGTTCTGGAAGGCCACATGACGCCGATCTGGTTCGGCTCGGCCATCAACTCTTTCGGCGTGAAAGAGCTTATGGACGGCATCGCCAACTATGGCCCGGAGCCGCAGATCCAATCCGCCGAGCCGCGCGATATCGCTCCCGAGGAAAGCAAGGTCGCAGGCTTTGTCTTCAAGGTGCAGGCCAACATGGACCCCAAGCACCGCGACCGCGTGGCTTTTGTCCGCCTAGCCTCGGGGCATTTCCAGCGGGGCATGAAGCTGCTCCATGTTCGCTCGAAAAAGCCTATGGCCGTGTCGAACCCCGTCCTCTTCCTCGCCGCAGACCGCGAGCTGGCCGAAGAGGCCTGGGCCGGCGATATCATCGGCATCCCCAACCACGGCCAGCTGCGCATCGGCGACACGCTGACCGAGGGCGAGGCGCTGCGCGTGACGGGCATCCCCTCTTTCGCGCCCGAGCTTCTGCAAAACTGCCGCGCGGGCGATCCGATGAAGGCCAAGCACCTTGAGAAGGCGCTGATGCAATTCGCCGAGGAAGGCGCCGCCAAAGTCTTCAAGCCGACCTTCGGATCGGGCTTTATCGTCGGCGTCGTGGGGGCGCTGCAGTTCGAGGTTCTGGCAAGCCGGATCGAGCTGGAATACGGCCTACCCGTCCGCTTCGAGCCCTCGCAATTCACCTCGGCCCGCTGGGTCGCGGGAGAGAAGCTGGCGGTCGAGAAATTCGTCGCCGCCAACAAACAGCACATCGCCACCGACAACGACGGCGACCTTGTCTACCTTACGCGCCTGCAATGGGACATTGATCGGGTTGGTCGGGATTATCCAGATGTGAGGCTGACCGCGACCAAGGAAATGATGACATAGTGAAAGGGGCGGCGCGTTATGCCTCGCCCCTCGCCAGATCCTGTGCAAGTTCATCCGCAATATCTGACGGGACCGATTCCATGAGTTCGTCGGGATCGTGCCAGCGGCCGGTATTGATACATTTCTTTACGAAGCCTGCGTTGTTCTCCAGCGCGGCAGAGACCGCCAGCAGAGTTGCAACCCGGCTCAGGGGGATGCGAAGTGTGGCATCGCAGATTTCCCAACGCTCGGTCGAATAATCCGACATCGACACCTCTGCCGAACACAAGATCGTGGGCAAGTCGGGCTTGGACTGCCGGAGAGCCATGCAGAAGCTCACGATGTCAGAGCTATCGCCCAACGCCGCGGCGCTGACGAAGCATATATCGGAAGCGTCCCTTATTTCTTTGCTAATAAGGGCCTTTCCAGAGCTCACGGACACCGATTCAAACTCGAACTCTTCGGTGAGATAGCTGTCTATCATACTGAACAAGAGTTGGTCCGGGCCAATATACAAGACACGCCCTAGACGATTGTCCTTTTCAAGGACATCTTTTTTCGAAGTCATAATTTGCCTGCTTTAAGGGCCCCCCCTGTTCGGATAATCCATAAAATTCGGGAAATGAAAAAATTCTGACAAAATAAATACCAAAGTATATGACGAAATAACCAAACGATATTCGCATCAATGGTGTCTGACACCGATTTCCGCATGATCGAATCCGAGAATCGTTTCAGGCGACACCCGAAGTGCGCGCGCAATGCTGAAAACAGCACATAACTTCGCCTTCCTTTTGGTGGGATCAAGAACGTTAAGGACGTCCTTCAATGGTATTTTCGCAAGTTCCGAAAGGGACTCTGGCGTCTCATTTCTAAGCCGACAAACAACTGAAGTATTGTGTGCGACAATTTCCGTAATGGAGGAATGTCGATTGGGAAATCGGATGAGGCCTTCTGAAATAACTTCTGCCATTTCCTACCAAACGACTGAAAAACACTCTTCTTACTAACCGTAGGCAAAATACCATGGCGTGGATAGTGAAACTTCAGCCTCCCTGTAATGAAATTGAATACTTTTTGAAAATGATTTACGCCGCTTGCCACAAAGCGGATCCGTGTTGAATATTGACCCTCCGCGTCTTTGCCGTTAAGGGAAAAGCGGCTCATCAGAGCCAAAAAGCGGCTCATCAGAGCCAAGACGACGCGGGGCGCCCGGATATTGCGTCCCATAACCTGCCAGACCGGAACGCCGGCTGGCCTTGAATGGACGCACATGACCAAATTTTCCGATCTGAACCTTGATCCCAAGGTTCTGAAATCCATCGCCGAAGCCGGCTATGAAACCCCTACCCCGATCCAGGCCGGCGCGATTCCGCCCGCCCTTGAAGGCAAAGACGTTCTGGGCATTGCCCAGACCGGCACCGGCAAGACCGCCGGTTTTGTCCTGCCGATGATCACCCTCCTTGGCCGCGGCCGCGCCCGCGCGCGGATGCCGCGCAGCCTTGTGCTCTGCCCCACGCGCGAATTGGCCGCGCAGGTCGCCGAGAATTTCGACGTTTACGCCAAGCACACAAAGCTCACCAAGGCGCTGTTGATTGGTGGCGTCAGCTTCAAAGAGCAGGATATGCTGATCGACCGAGGTGTGGACGTTCTGATCGCCACGCCGGGCCGCCTGCTTGATCATTTCGAACGCGGCAAGCTCTTGCTGACCGGCGTGCAGATCATGGTGGTCGACGAGGCCGACCGGATGCTCGACATGGGCTTCATCCCCGACATCGAGCGGATTTTCAACCTGACACCCTTCACCCGCCAGACCCTCTTCTTCTCGGCGACCATGGCGCCCGAGATCGAGCGGATCACCAACACCTTCCTTCACGCCCCCGCCAAGATCGAAGTGGCCCGCGCGGCGACAACCGGCGAGAATATCGCCCAAGGCGTCGTGATGTTCCGCGCCTCGCGCCGCGAGAACGCCGACCGCGAAAAGCGCGCCCTTCTGCGGGCGCTGATCGACGGCGAAGGCGAGGCCTGCACCAACGCGATCGTCTTCTGCAATCGCAAGGTCGACGTGGATATCGTGGCCAAGAGCCTCAAGAAATACGGCTATAACGCCGAGCCGATCCATGGCGACCTCGACCAGAGCCAGCGGATGCGCACGCTCGACGGGTTCCGTAACGGCGATGTGCGCTTCCTGATCGCCTCGGATGTGGCGGCCCGCGGCCTCGATATTCCGGCGGTGAGCCATGTGTTCAACTTCGATGTGCCGAGCCATGCCGAGGACTATGTCCACCGCATCGGCCGCACCGGCCGTGCCGGGCGCTCGGGCAAGGCTCTGATGATCTGCTCGACGCGTGACGCGAAGTATTTCGAGGCGGTCGAGAAGTTGATCGAGAAAGAAGTTCCGCGTATCGAAAACCCGCTCGGCAACGCGCATGCTCCGGCCGAGGGCGCGGAAGAGGACAAGCCCGCGCCGAAAGCCTCGCGCAGCCGCTCGCGGACCCGTGGCAAGGGCGACAAGCCCGTCGATGCGCCGGCCAA
>CAKZOU010000018.1 GCA_937138255.1 uncultured Paracoccaceae bacterium | reverse complement strand
CGACCTGCACAACCTCTTCCACTTCCTGCGCCTGCGCGCCGACGCCCACGCCCAATACGAAATCCGCGTCTACGCCGAAGAGATCTGCCGGCTCGTGGCCGATTGGGTCCCCGCGGCCTATGGCGCCTTCGAGGATTACCGCATGGGCGGCGCGACACTCTCCTCAAAGGCGATTGACTGCGTGCGGCGTATGCTCAAAGGTGAACAGGTGACGCAGGAAACCTCCGGCATGAGCAAAGGCGAATGGCGGGAGTTTGAGGGGGTGATTGGAGGGTAGGATGCCATCTCAGGCACGGATAAAAGCAAGAGACAAAATGCTGCCAGCGATTGATCGGCTGGTTGAGAGTTACGCTGAACTCCGCACTGGTAGGAGAGGGCCAGATCCCCACAATGCTATTTTGCAGGCTGGCGTGGTAATGATTTGCGCCACATGGGAGCTCTACTGTGAAAGTGTACTCGTTGAGGCTGCAAATAAACTCGTACAGAAAGTCAACGACCCAACAAGACTGCCGGAGGCAGTGAAAAGGCGGCTAAAGTTGGCGGTTCACGACAAAGAAGTGGACAAGTCCGATCCATTGGCGCTGGCCGCCGATGGTTGGAAGCTAAAATTGCTTGAAACTGTAGGCGCCGAAAGCCGGACGCTCAACACGCCAAAGTCGGAGCGGATTGAAGCTCTGTTCCGAGTGAACTTGGGTCTGCGAAATCTCCCAAACAGCTGGACTCATAGCGCAGCAGAGATAGATGATTTTGTGACTCTTCGAGGCGACATCGCCCACAACGGGACTGACGCTAGCAACGTCAGCCAGACTCAGATCAGACACATCAAGTCGCTAGTATCAAAAACAATCACCGATACGGATGACGCAGTCTACGAATACCTGAAACGACCCGATATTACCGGCGCGGCACCCTGGCAGCGTACAAACGCCTAGTAGCCTAGCCCTTCTTGATATTCCCCGCCATCTGCCGTCCATCCCGCCCTTCGATGAGGTCGAACTCGACCGCCTCGTTGTCGGCCAGTCCGGTCAGGCCCGATTGCTCGACAGCCGAGATATGGACGAAAATGTCCTTGCCGCCGTCCTCGGGTGCAATAAACCCGTAACCCTTTGTTGTATTAAACCATTTTACGGTGCCTTTGGGCATATCCGTCTCCTGTTGTCTTAGGCCCGAAGGGGGCCGGGGCAGGTCTTGGGCGCCCCGCGACAGAGGCGGTCGTCCGTAAGCCTAGTGCGCGGCACCTTACCACGGATTCCAGAAAATCAAGCGTTAACCTTGTATTGCTCCGTTCGCGCGGGTCAGATGCGGGCAAAACCGGAGGGGAAATGCGCGTCTATTGTCTGAAAACCTGTGACACCTGCCGCAAGGCGCTCAAGGCCATGGATGCCGCCGGGATCGCCTATGATCTGCGCGATGTCCGCGGGGATGGCATCACGGGGGCCGACATTGCCGCGATCCTTGCCGCCCACGGCGAGGCCGCGATCAACCGCGCCTCGACCACATGGCGCGGGCTGTCCGAGGCCGAGAAGGCGCTGGGCCCCGGCGCGCTTCTGGCCGCGCATCCGACGCTCCTCAAGCGGCCCGCGATCAACGCGGCGGGCGGCTGGCTCTTGGGGTGGAAGCCGGACATTCAGGCCAAGGTTATTGGATAGCCCGCCAAGATCACCTATCTGACACCAAAGGCAGGAACGGAGACCCAAATGCGCAACGCAGCCCTAATTCTTGGCATCATCGCTGGCCTCATCGGCATGATCGTCGGCCTCGTCGGCTATGGCTATGCCGAGGTGACAGAGACGCATCAGGGCGTGGGGCAGGCCTTTGGCTTTCTCGACAACCCCGCCCTGATCCGCTTCGCCAGCTTCTTCGGCCCGCTTCTGGCGCTTGCTGGCGGCGCCATGGCCAAGGTGCGCGCGCTTTGGGGCGGCGTCCTGATGCTCGTGGCCTCGTTCCTGTTCTATCAGGCTTTCGGCTTCAACGTGGGCACCATGTTCCCCATCGGCTTTGCCGCGCTGGGCGGCATCCTCGCTATCGCCGCGGGAAAGCCGGACGAGCCCAAGGCGCATTTCTGAGGGCGCGGTCGGCGGACAAAGGCCCGCCGCCGAGCATCACCAGCACCATCAGCCCCAAGACCCAGAACGCCCGCTGGTCAATGATGAGCGACCCCGAGGCGCGGTCGAACCACGCGCCCACGGTCGCCGCCTGATGGATCGCGCCGTGGCCGAAAAGGTCGGTCAGGGTTTGCACCGCGACGAAGCCGAGCATCCCGAGGGCCGCGAGGCGGGTGCAGAGGCCGATGAGGAGGAGCGCGGGCAGGAGGAATTCCGCCGAGGTGCCTGCCACCACGACCACCCAGTGCCAAAGGCCGAGGGCGGAGGCGTCATACCCCGCCGCCTCCATCGCCTTGGGGAAGATCTGCACATAGGCGCCCGAGGAGGGGCGGAAGATGCCCAAAGGCCCGTCGCCCAGTTTGGTCAGCGCCGAGCCCCAGAAATAGACGAGCAACACGGCCGCAAAGACAAACCGCGCGAGCGTTGGCAGGACGAGCGGGGCCATACGGTCGAGCCAGAGGGCCGAGCGGGAGCAGAGGTTCAGCAGTTCGGTCATTGGTTGCCCTCGTCGATGGAGGTGATCACGGCCTGTCCTAGCAAGTGGCCGAGGGTGGTTGAAAGATCGAGCGCCGCCCCGCCTGCGGCGATGGCCGCCCCGAAGGTCTTGTTCGCAAGCAGGGCTGCGGTGAATTCCGCCCCGGCCCGGTCCAGCAAGGTGGGGATCGGTGTCAGACCGGGCCGGGTGATCAAGACATCCTGCTGCCGGCCACTCGGGCGGGGGGCGCCGGGGGCCATGTTGAATGTCCAGATGTCGTGGATCGGAAAGCGCGAGGAGAGAAGCTGCACTGCCGGCGCAAAGCCGAACCGCGCCCGCATCAGGCGTTCGGGCGGGATCGTGCCGAGGGCGTCTGCCGCGATCGGGGCGGCATCGCCCGCGTGGTAGGCGCGGCGCAGGGCAAGCTCGAGGCGGGCCACATCGGGGAGGTATTTCAGATGCTGGACCGGCTCGAACCCGCGCAGAAAGCCGGGCATCTCGGCGCCATAGCCCGCGAGGATCGGCGAGGTTGGCGGGTGGTTGCGGACAAAGACCACCGCCATCGCCTGAAAGAACCGCTCGCCCACGATCTTGCGGATCACCGGAAATCCCGCCTCCAAAGCCTCGGTCAGACCCACGGTGACGTTGTTGCGATAGATCGCGTAGCGGCGGGTGGCGGGGCTACCGTCGGGCGTGATGAGCCCCTCCGGCACTGGGTGCGCGGGATCAAGAAGGGCGGCGCTGAAGCTGGCGTCTGTCATGCGGCAATCCTTTCAAGGGCGGCGGCGGCTTTGTGGGCCTCGTCGGCCAGTGCGGGCCATTCGGGCACGTCATTGTCCCATTCGACGAGCAGGGGGCGCGGGCCGGAACGGGCGAGGGCATAATCAAGAAGCGCCCAGACCGGATCGGCCATCGGCGCGCCGTGGCTGTCGATCAGAAGGAGCGTGCCATCCTCATCCTCATCGGCTTCGTGCCCGCCGAGATGCATCTCGCCCACACGCTCCAGAGGGAAGGCGTCGATATAGGCGCGGGGGTCGGTGCGCAGGTTGGTGGCGGAAACGAAGACGTTGTTGATATCGAGGAGAAGGCCACAACCCGTCCGGTCCGCCACGGCGCGGAGGAACTCGGTCTCGCGCATCGTGCTTTCGGCAAAGGCGAGATAGGAGGAGGGGTTTTCCAGAAGCATCTGCCGCCCGAGCGCCTCTTGCACCTCGTCGATGTGGTCGCAGACGCGGGCGAGCGTGGCCTCGGTATAGGGGAGCGGCAGAAGGTCGTTGAAATAGGCGCCGCCGTGGCTCGACCAGGCGAGGTGTTCGGAGAAACTCGCAGGCTCCAGCCAGCCGACAAGGCGCTTCAGACGCGCGAGGTGATCGCGGTCCAGCCGCCCTTCGCCACCGATGGAAAGGCCCACGCCGTGCACCGAAATGGGAAACCGCTTGGATAGCGCGCTCAACTGGGCGATCGGTCGGCCACCATCGCCCATATAGTTCTCGGCGTGTATCTCGAACCAGCTGACCGGCGATGGATCGGTGAAGATATCGGCGAAATGCTGCGGCTTGTAGCCGACGCCGGGCAGGTTGGGCAGGCCGCGCTCGGGGCTCGCATCGAACATCGGGGGTCTCCGTTGTGAGTTCGGGGTCGGCCAAGGCCGACCCCAGCCAGAGCGGCGGCTTACATTTCGACGGGCTTCAGCCCTTCTGTCGACGCGCCCATCGGGAGGTCGCGGGCGAGACCGAAGAAGCCGTCAGCCTCCAGAGCGGAGACCAGCGCGCCGTGGCGGCCATCGGGGAGCATCATGGATTCGCAGGTGCCTTCGGGCACGAGGCTCCAGGCGTTGCCCTGATAATCGACGGTGGAGGAACCGGCGCAGGTCGTGCCGGGGCCCGCGGCGCAATCGTTTTCGCCTGCGAGAGCGACGCCATAGCACTTTTCCTCACCCGCGGCGGCGGCGGTGTGGGCAAGCGAGGTGATCGCCGTGGCGACAGCGGAGGCGACAAAAATGGTTTTCGAGGTTTTCGACATGGGTCTCCCTTTCTGTGGGCTTTCGAGCAGCGCCGCGGGGTGCGGCGATGGGGTAAGGCTAGGGAAAGGGGCCACACACAGGGAATTCACGCCCGCGTGGCTCGCAGGTGAGTGAAGCGCAGTGATGCCGCGCTGCGCGAATGTTTCAGGGGCTATCGTCTAACCCGCTGAAAACAAAAGACCCGCCGGAGGGGATCCGGCGGGCCGTGTCCTCGCGAAGCGCGGGGAAATATTACAGAAGGTCGGGCGCGGTCGCGTCTTTCGCCAGCGTGCTCACGATTTCGTCGAGGCTCGTGACCGAAGTTTGCGTCTCGCCAAGGCGGCGGACGGAGACTGTCTTTTCCTCGACCTCGCGTGCGCCCACGGCGAGGATCACCGGAACCTTGCCCAGCGAATGCTCGCGGACCTTGTAGTTGATCTTCTCGTTGCGCTTATCGGCCTCGGCGCGGACGCCCGCCTTTTTCAGCGCGGCAACCACTTCGTCAACGTATCCATCGGCGTCCGACACGATCGAGGCGACGACAACCTGCCGTGGCGCGAGCCAGAACGGCAGTTTGCCCGCGTGTTCCTCGATCAGGATGCCGATGAAGCGCTCGAACGAACCGAGCGTCGCGCGGTGGAGCATAACGGGGCGGTGCTTGGCCCCATCGGCGCCGATGTAATTCGCGTCGAGCCGCTCGGGCAGGACGAAATCGACCTGTAGCGTGCCGCACTGCCAATCGCGCCCGATGGCGTCGGTCAGGACGAACTCGAGCTTCGGCCCATAGAAGGCGCCTTCGCCGGGGTTCACCTCATAGGCATAGCCAGCCGCCGAGGTGGCATTGGCGAGCGCCCCTTCGGCGCGGTCCCAAGTCTCGTCGCTGCCGGCGCGCTTTTCAGGGCGGGTCGAGAATTTGACCTTGAAGCTTTCAAAGCCGAGGTCGCGATAGATCGTCGAGAGGAACTCGATGAAGCGCTTGGTCTCGCTTTCAATCTGGCTTTCTTCGCAGAAGATGTGGGCATCGTCCTGCGTAAAGCCGCGCACCCGCATGATCCCGTGCAAGGCGCCCGAAGGCTCGTAGCGGGCGCAAGAGCCGAACTCGGCCATCCGCAAGGGCAGATCGCGGTAGGATTTGAGGCCCACGTTGAACACCTGCACATGGCAGGGACAGTTCATCGGTTTCAGCGCATTGATCGTCTTTTCGCGGGCGTGTTCCTCGTCAACTTCGACGATGAACATATTCTCCTGATAGTTGGCCCAGTGGCCCGACTTTTCCCAAAGGTGGCGGTTGACCACCTGCGGCGTGTTCACTTCGACATAGCCGCCGCGCGTCTGCTGGCGGCGCATATAGTCCTGAAGCTGGGTGTAGATGGTCCAGCCGTTCGGATGCCAAAAGACCTGACCGGGGGCCTCTTCCTGCATGTGGAAAAGCTCCATCTCGCGGCCGAGCTTGCGGTGATCGCGCTTGGCGGCCTCTTCGAGGCGGTGGAGATAGGCCTTGAGGTCTTCTTTATTGAGGAAGGCCGCGCCGTAGATGCGCTGAAGCTGGGCGCGGTTGGAATCGCCGCGCCAATAGGCACCGGCCACGCTCATCAGCTTGAAGGCATCGGCCGGAACCTGCCCCGTGTTTTGCAGGTGCGGGCCGCGGCAGAGGTCTTGCCAATGCCCGTGCCAATACATCCTGAGCGGCTCGTCGCCCGGAATGGCGTCGATCAGCTCGACTTTGTAGGGCTCGTTATTCGCCTCATAGAACTTGACCGCGCGGGCGCGGTCCCAGACGTCTGTGGTGACAGGATCGCGGCGGTTGATGATCTCGCGCATCTTTTTCTCGATGGCGCCAAGGTCTTCGGGGGTGAAGGGTTCGGAACGGTCGAAATCGTAATACCAGCCGTTGTCGATCACGGGGCCGATGGTGACCTTCACATCGGGCCAGATCTCTTGCACGGCGCGGGCCATGATATGGGCGAGGTCGTGGCGCACGAGCTCGAGCGCGGGGGCCTCGTCCTTCATCGTGTTGATGGCGATGATGGCATCCGCGTTGATCGGCCACTGGAGATCCCAATGCTTGCCGTTCACCTGCGCGGAAATGGCCTTTTTGGCGAGCGAGGTCGCGATCGAGGCGGCGACCTCGGCAGGGGTCACGCCAGCCGCAAAGCTGCGCGAATTACCATCGGGGAATGTCAGGGAAATCTGGCTCATCGGCCTAGCTCCTCGTCGGTTTGGCGCCCACGGAACGCCCGGTTGCGGGTTATGTGTGCAGGCTAGGTGCCGCTTTTTGGCAGGAGCGTCAAGCCCTTCGCCTTGCCTTCCCCAGCCACCGGCGCGAAGGTGGCGGGCAGGACACAAGGAGCGCCCATGACCGAATATCTCACCACCCAGCAGGGCCGGCGGATCGCCTATAACCTGACCGAGGGGCAGGGGGTGCCGGTGGTGTTCCTCGGTGGGCTCAAGTCCGATATGGAGGGGACGAAGGCGATTTTCCTCGAGGATTGGGCCGAGACTGAGGGGCGCCCCTTTCTGCGGTTCGATTACTCGGGGCATGGCGTCAGCAGTGGCATCTTTGAAGAGGGCGCGATTGGCGACTGGTTCGAGGATGCCTCTGCCGCGATCGACCTTCTGCCCGGCAAGGTGATCCTCGTCGGTTCCTCGATGGGCGGCTGGCAGACGCTTCTTCTTGCCCGTGAGCGTCCCGAGAAGGTGGCGGGGATCGTCACCATCGCGGCCGCGCCCGATTTTACCGAAGACGATATGGCCGCGAAATTTTCCGAAGCGCAGAAATCCGAGATGGAAAAGACCGGCTTTGTTGCCCTGCCATCGGACTACGGCGACCCCTACATCATTTCGCGCCGCCTGATCGAAGAGGGGCGAAACCGGCTCGTGCTGCGCGCGCCCCTGCCGCTGCCGTTCCCGGCGCGGTTCCTGCACGGCACCGCCGATACCGATGTCGATCTGGGCTTTGCCAACCGGCTGATTGCTCATGCCACCGGACCCGACATCCGCCTGACCATCGTCAAGGGCGCGGATCATCGGTTCTCGACGTCCGACTGCCTCGCCTTGATCGCGCAAAGCATTGCCGAGGTGACAGAGCGGATCGCTTGAGGGCTTCTAGTCGCGCGCGGCTTGGGGCAAGGTGCGGCAAGGCGGGCAAAGACCCGCGTCTCGAACAAGGCAGATCATGTTTTTATTTCCAGAGCCGCGTCCATGAGCGATCCTCTTGTCTTCCTTCCGGGGCTTCTATCGGACGCGCGCGTGTTCGAGCCACAGATCGCAGCCCTTTCACGGCATCTGCCGATCACGATCTTGCCGACCGGCAAACGCGACACGGTCGAAGAAGCCGCAACCGAGATTCTGGAAGCACTGCCAAAGAAGGTCGGGCTTTGCGGGATCGGTCTGGGTGGCGTGATCGCCATTGAAATGCTGCGCCTTGCACCGGAGCGGATCGGTAAGATCGCCCTCATCAACACTTCGGCTCAGGCCGATACCCCCAACGAGGCGGCCGCGCGCGAGCCAAGGATCGTGGCCGCCAAGTCGGGCCGCTTTGGCGAGATCGTCAGAGAGGAATTCGCCCCGGCCTTTTTTCACCCGTCCCCACGGCGGACCGATCTTGTGGTGCGGATGACCGGGATGGGACGGGCCCTTGGCGCCGAGGTCTACCTGCGGCAGGCCCGTCTGATGCAAAAGCGCAAGGATCAGCAGGCAATGCTGCGGAAATCCATGGTGCCGGCTTTGATCGTCTGCGGCACTTCGGACCCGACGATCCCGGTTCGGCGGCATGAATTTCTGGCCGAGCTGATGCCGAAAGGGCATCTTGCGCTCATCGACGGTGCGGGGATGGTTCCAACGCTCGAACAGCCCGAGGTTGTGACATCGGCTCTGAGAAGCTGGTTGAACCTGCCGCCGCTTTAGGCGGCGACGATCTTTGGCTTCTGGGGCTTGGCTTCGCCAGCATTTGCATCGATGAAATCGAGAACCAGCGGGCGGATATTGTTGCGCCAGCTGCGGCCCGCGAAGATGCCGTAATGGCCTGCGCCCGGCTCGAGGTGCCACGCCTTCTTCGCGTCCGGCAGGCCGGTCAGAAGATCCAGCGCCGCCTTGCACTGTCCGGGGGCCGAGATGTCGTCATCTTCGCCTTCGACCGTTTTAACTGCCACCGTGGTGATCTTCGAGAAATCGACATGGCGCCCGCCCACGGTAAAGACGTTGCGGGCGATTTCGCGGTTCTTGAAGACGCGCTCGACGGTCGAGAGATAAAACTCGGCCGTCATGTCCATGACCGCAAGATACTCGTCATAGAATGTGTTGTGCTTGTCATGATCCGAGGCCTCGCCTTTGGCGGCGCGGAAAATCTGATCCGAAAATGCGCGGGTGTGGGTCGCGGCGTTCATCGACATGAAAGAGGCGAGCTGCAAGAGGCCCGGATAAACCTGACGCCCGACACCATCGTATTTGAAGCCGACCCGTTGGATCATCGTTTGCTCAAGCTGGCCCATCGTCACGGTGCGGCCAAAATCGGTAACCTCGGTGTGGTTGGCCTCGGGGTCGATCGGCCCGCCAATGAGCGTCAGCGAGCGCGGCTGCGCGGCGGGATCTTCCTCGGCGAGATAGGCGGTCGCGGCAAGGGTCAGCGGTGCGGGCTGGCAAATGGCGATCACATGGGTGTCGGGGCCGAGGTGGCGCATGAAATCGACTAGGTAGAGGGTATAATCCTCCACGTCGAACTTGCCCGCACTCACCGGAATGTCGCGGGCATTGTGCCAGTCGGTGACGTAGACATCGCAGTCGGGCAAAAGGCTGATCACGGTCTTTCGCAGAAGGGTGGCATAGTGGCCCGACATGGGCGCCACCAGCATCACCCGCCGCTTGCGCGGCTTGCGGCCCGGAATGCGGAAGTGGATGAGATCGCCGAAAGCCTTGCTGACAACTGTCTCGATGCGAACCGTGTGATCCTTGCCATCCTCAGTCGTGACTGCGCCGATGCCCCAATCAGGCTTGGTGACCATCCGCTCGAAGCTGCGCTCGGTGACTTCGCCCCAGGCGCCCAGCCATTCGACCCACGGGTTCGCGGCGGAAGCCATCGCCGGATAGGCCGCGAATGCGCGCGCAGTGGCGCCGAGCCACTGATTGGTGTTACGCATGGTTTCCATAAGGTCGTAGGTCAACATATACTTCAATGGAAGGCTCCTCGGCGGGGGTGCGTTTGCCACATTGACTTTGCATCTGCGGCACTGGAAATGCTGCAAGTGCAAAGTTAGGCCGAAGCAAATTATATTACAACTCGAGAAATGAATATGAACGAAGATAACTCGGACAATCTCGAAAAGCTCGAAGCCAACATTGCACGGCTCGAAGTATTGAACGCGCGTCTGGTGGCCGCGCTGGGGCGCAAGAAACTATCGCGCGCGTCGCTCGAAGGGCCGGGGCAGGATCTCTATTTGAAGGCGGCTGCAGGTTATCTTGCCGAGATGATGCAAAACCCTGCGAAAATTCTCGAGCATCAGGTGGGCTATTGGGGCAAGTCGCTCAAGCACTATCTCGAGGCCCAACAGATGTTGGCGCAGGGCAAGTTCGAGGCGCCCGAAGATACCAGCCCCAAGGACAAGCGCTTTGCCAATCCCTTGTGGGACAGCAACCCCTACTTCAACTTCCTCAAGCAGCAATACCTGATGAATGCCGATGCCGTGCATCAGGCGGTGACGGATGTGGAAGGGCTCGATGACGCGGACCGCAAGCGGCTCGATTTCTTCACGCGCCAGATCGTCGATATGTTCAGCCCGACCAATTTCCTCGGCACCAACCCCGAAGCGCTCGAGCGCGCGGCGGAGACGCAGGGCCAGAGCCTTGTCGACGGGCTGGAAAACCTCGTGCGCGATCTTGAGGCGGGCGATGGCGAGCTCGTCGTTTCGCTTTCTGACAAGGATGCCTTCAAGGTAGGCGAGAACCTCGGCACCACACCGGGCGATGTGGTCTACCGCAACCGGATGATCGAGCTGATCCAGTACAAGCCCACCACCAAACAGGTGCACGAGATCCCCGTGGTGATCTTTCCGCCGTGGATCAACAAGTTCTACATCCTTGATCTGAAGGCGCAGAACTCGCTCATCAAATGGATCGTCGATCAGGGCTATACCCTGTTCGTCGTCAGCTGGGTCAACCCCGATGCAAGCTATGCCGAGGTCGGGATGTCGGATTATGTCGAGGAGGGCTATCTCGCCGCGATCCGCGAAGCCAAGGCCATCTGCGGCACCAAAGAGATCAACGCCGTCGGCTATTGCATCGCCGGCACCACCCTGTCGCTCACGCTGGCGCTTTTGAAAAAGCGCAAGGACAAGTCGGTGCGTTCGGCGACCTTCTTCACCACGCTTTCCGATTTTGCCGATCAGGGCGAGGTGGGCGTGTTCCTCAGCAACGATTTCGTCGACGGGATCGAGGAAGAGGTGACCGAGAAGGGCGTTCTCGACAAATACTTCATGTCGCGCACCTTTTCTTTCCTGCGCTCGAACGACCTGATCTATGCGCCCGCGATCCGCAGCTACATGATGGGCCAGACGCCGCCCGCCTTTGATCTGCTCTACTGGAACGGCGACGGGACGAACCTTCCGGCCAAGATGTCGGTCGAATATCTGCGCGGGCTGTGTCAGGCCAACGACTTTGTCAAAGACGGGTTCGAGATCTGCGGCGAGACCGTGCGGATCAAGGACGTGGCCGTGCCTCTCTGCGCCATCGCCTGCGAGACCGACCACATCGCGCCGTGGAAAGCCTCCTACGCGGGGTTTCAGCAGATGGGATCGAAGGACAAGACCTTTATCCTGTCCGAGTCTGGCCATATCGCCGGGATCGTGAATCCGCCCTCGAAGAACAAATACGGCCATTGGACCAACCCCGAATACGACCTTTCGTCCGAGGATTGGCAGGCAAATGCCGACAAGCATGAAGGCAGCTGGTGGCCGCGCTGGGAGAAGTGGCTCGACAAGAATTCGGGCGAAATGGTCTCTGCTCGGGAGCCGGGAGACGCCAAACACGCCTCTCTGGCACCGGCGCCGGGCACCTATGTGACTGCGATTCCTGGGAAATCCGACTAGCTTTCCTCCGCTGCGGAAAAAATGCTGCAGTGCAGAAAAAACACTTGAAATGCTGCGGCGCAGCATGCATATAGGGTTCATGAATTTCCAGCGGGCCCTCCCTCCCGCGATATGACCCGAAAGGTTGCTCCAATGGCCAAGACCCAAGACTTTACCGCCGTCTACAAAGATTTCCTCGGCGCGCTGCCCTTCGACACCAAAGCTGTCGAGAACATGTTCAAGAGCCAGTCGGCTCTCGCGGAAAAAATGTCGGCCGTCGCAATCGACGCCGCCCGCAAGTCGACCGACCTGTCGGCCAAGTGGACCGCTGACACCCTCGGCAAGCTGCAGGTTGTCTCGAAAGCCAAGGCCGAGCCGGCCGACTATGCCAAATCGGTAACCGATTTTGCTTCCACTTCGGCCGAAGTCGCTGCCGAGAACATGGCCGCTTTCGCTGAAATTGCGAAGAAGGTCCAGACCGAGACCCTCGAGATCCTGATGAACGCTGGCAAGACCATCTCGGAAGAAGTGACCGCCGCCGCCACCAAGGCAACCGCGGACGTTTCGGCTGCTGCCAAGAAGGCCACTGCCAACTAATAGAATACCCCGATCTTTTCTCCCTGAGATCGGTCGTCTGAGGCGGGTTGCTAGGCAGCCCGCCTTTTCTTTTGCGACTCGTCGCCCATACCGGCATTACCCTCTTCACAGGCGTGCAAACGCGGCATAGGCTTGCTGCAATGCCGCACCAGTTCGGGAGGGACCCGTGGCCGACACCGATAAACCGCTTCTCATCAAGCGCTACGCCAGCCGCAGGCTCTATAACACCGAGACGAGCGACTATGTCACGCTCGAGGATATCGCCTCGTTCATCCGCGATGGCCGCGAGGTGCAGATCGTCGATCTGAAATCAGGCGACGACCTGACACGCCAGTATCTTCTTCAGATCGTTGCCGAACATGAGAGTAAGGGCGAAAGCGTTTTGCCGGTCGATGTGCTGACCGATCTCGTACGCAGCTACACCACGCAGGCGAGCTCGGTGGTTCCGCAATTTCTGGCGGCCTCGTTCGAGATGCTCCGCGAGGGGCAATCGAAGATGATGGAGAACATGGCCAAGGCCAACCCGATGGCGCGGATGCCCGGTTTCGAGGCGATGCAGGCGCAGCAGGAAGCCTTCTTCAAGGCGATGACCGGCGGGATGATGGGCGCCAAGGCCCCAGCCACTGACGAGGCGGGCAAGGGCGACGATCTTGACGACATCAAGAAAGAGCTTGCCGCCCTTCAGGAAAAACTCTCGCGCATGAGCCGCTGACGCCGCCGCGGCGATGTTGAATTCCCTGCTTGTCATACTGGCCGCCGGTCTTGCCGGTGGCTTGATGCTATGGCCGCGGATTGCCCAATCGAAAGGCTGGAAGGCGACGATTACGCCGCTCGCCTCGATCATCGGCAGCGGCTTTCTGGTGCTCGGGCCGGTGCTGCTCGACCATTTCGGCCCCTATGCCCCAGCGGTCATGGCGGGCCTCTGCCTTCTGGCCTACGGTTTCGGGGCGAGCATTCGTGCCAACATCCGTCGGCTCGACGCAGGCGCGCCGGTTCAGGAGAGGGCAGAGACTATTTCTGCCTGGATCCTTGCCTTCGCCTATATCATCTCGGTCGCCTACTACCTCAACCTCTTCGGCGCTTTCGCGGTCTCTCTCTTTCCCGCGCTTTCGGATCTGGCGGCGCGGCTGGTCACATCCGGCATCTATTTCGTCATTTTGCTCACCGGCCTTCGGGGCGGCTTTCATGCGCTGGAACGGCTCGAACAGGTCTCGGTCGGGGTCAAGCTCGCCATCATCGCCGGGCTTCTGGCGGCCCTTGGCGGGGATGTCGTGCAGGGCGGGGCGATCGCCAGCCACCCGATTCCGAAGATGAGCGGCTGGGGCGCCATAGCGCTGTCGTTGGGCCTTCTGGTGACAGTGCAGGGGTTTGAGACCTCGCGCTACCTTGGCGGAGAATACCCCGCCGAGCTGCGCATCCGCTCGATGCGCTGGGCGCAGGGGCTCTCGTCGCTCATCTACATCGCCTATATCGGCCTGATCGTGGCACTCTTCTCGGCTGACGACTTTCCTTTCTCGGAAACGGCGGTGATCGACATGATGGCCCGTGTCGCGCCTATCTTGCCGCCGCTTCTGGTGATCGCCGCGCTCAGCGCCCAGTTTAGCGCGGCTGTGGCCGATACCGGCGGGGCGGGCGGGCTTTTCTCCGAACTCACACGCGGACGGATCGGAGTTCGTCATGGCTATGTGCTTCTGGTGGGCGCCGGGCTTGCGCTGACATGGGCGCTCAATGTCTTCGAGATCATCGCCTGGGCCAGCCGCGCCTTCGCGGCCTATTACGCGGTGCAGGCGGGAATAGCGGGGCGTTATGCCTTTGCCGAGGGGAAACGCGCCCAAGGCGCGGGGGCTTTCGCGCTGATGGCGGTTGGTCTTGTGGCGGCTGTCTTCGGGGTGGCTGTCGACGCCTAGGGGTGGCGTGCTGGGCGTGGCCGCTCAGACCCCGAGCTTGTCGCGCAGGGCATACCACGCCATCGCCAAGGCCATTGTCTGGGTCTGAAAATAGGTGCCGAATGGCAGGCGCGGCACGGGCAGGGCGGAGAGCGTGTCAAACCGCGAGGCTTGCCCCGCAATGGCCTCGCCCGCGACCTTGCCCGCGATGGAGGCAAGTGCAACGCCATGGCCCGCATAGCCCGAGGCGGTCAGCACATTGGGCGCGATCCGGCGAATATTGGGCAGTTTTGTCAGGGTAATGCCCAGCGTCCCGCCCCAGGCGTAGTCGACGCGCGCATCGGCGATTTGCGGGAACATTTCGCCCATGCGCCGGTGTATGGTCTTGCCGATGGTGGCGGGAAACTTGATCGAATAGGCCGAGCGGCCGCCAAACAGAAGCCTGCCATCCTCGCTCATACGGAAATAGTTGACGACGTGGCTTGAATCACAGGCGGCAATGTCTTCCGCCAACACATCGCGCACGCGCTCGCCCAAGGGCTCGGTGGCGATAATAAAGCTGTTGATCGGCATGACGCGGCGCGAAACCCGCGGCTCGAAAATCGGCAGATAGCCGTTGCCCGCCAGAAGGACGTGTTTGGCCCGCACCCGGCCCTTCGCGGTGGCCACAGTCGCCGTATCGCCGTGGGTCAGGCCGGTGACTTCGGAGGTCTCATAGATCCGCACGCCCGCCGCCTCGGCTCCGGCGCCAATCCCCAGCACATAGCGCAGGGGGTGAATATGGCCCGCGCCGCGATCCAGCATTCCGCCGCGATAGAGGGGAGATTTGACGAGGGCGGCATACTCCTCACGCTCCATGACGGTGATCTTGTCATAGCCATAGACCCGCGAGAGGTGCTCGGCCTCGGCGCGGACGCTCGCCAGTTCATCGGCTGAGTATTCCCCTTGCGCCACACCGGGCAACAGCCGGGCGTTCGGCGCGAACTCGGCCGCGCGCTCGGCGGTGAGCGCCTTGGCCTCCTCGGCCAGATCCCAGAGCGCGCGGGCGGTCTCCTTGCCGACCCGCTTTTCGAGCCAGATCTGGCCCTTGTTATAGCCCGATCCGACCTGCCCGCCGTTGCGCCCCGAGGCGCCCCAGCCGATGCGGTGCGCCTCGAGGAGCACCACATCGAGCCCGCGCTCACGCAAGGTGAGCGCCGCCGAGAGGCCGGTATAGCCACCCCCCACGATGCAGACATCCGCCGTGACCTCGCCTTCCAACGCGGGGCGCGCTGCGGGCGGGGGCGGGCAGGAGGCCGCATACCAGCTCGGGGGAAATTCCCCCGGCCTGTCGTTGAGGTGGAGCGGGTTCATACGTTCAGCAGAAGGTGCTCGCGTTCCCACGGGCTGATGACCTGCAGGAATTCGTCGTATTCCGTCCGCTTCACGATGGAATAGACGCGGGCAAACTCCGGCCCGAGAACCTCGTGAACCTCTTTCGCCTCGTCAAAGAGATCGAGCGCGGCATTGAGGCCCTGCGGGATCGCATCCTCGGCCTCATAGGCATCGCCTTGGAAGCGCTTGTCGGGCCAGATCTCGTTCTTCATGCCGAGATAGCCGCAGGCGAGCGACGCGGCGATCACCAGATAGGGATTGCCGTCCATGCCGGCGAGGCGGTTCTCGACGCGCCGCGCTTCGGGCGGCGAGACGGGGATGCGGATGCCGGTGGTGCGGTTGTCGCGGCCCCATTCGAGGTTGATCGGCGCGGCGTGGTTGCGGACATAGCGGCGATAGCTGTTCACATAAGGCGCGATCACCGCGATCACGGCGGGCATATATTCCTGCAAGCCGCCGATGAAGTGGAAGAAGGCGTCTGTCTCGCCGCCCTGCGGGCCAGCGAAGATGTTCTTGCCCTTCTCGTCAACGACCGAATGGTGGATGTGCATGGCCGAACCCGGCTCGCCCTCAATAGGCTTGGCCATGAAGGTGGCGAAGCAATCGTGCTTGAGCGCGGCCTCACGGATCAGGCGCTTGAAGTAGAACACTTCGTCCGCAAGCTTGACCGGATCACCATGGCGCAGGTTGATCTCGAGCTGGCCGGCGCCGCCTTCTTGCGTGATGCCGTCGATCTCGATGCCCTGAATTTCCGAGAATTCATAGATATCGTCGATCACCGGGCCATAGTCGTCGACCGCGGCCATGGAATAGGCCTGACGGGCGGCGGCGGGGCGGCCGGTGCGGCCCATCATCGGCTCGATCGGCTTGGCGGGATCGACGTTGCGGCCCACGAGATAGAATTCCATCTCGGGCGCGACAACCGGCGTCCAGCCCTCTTTCTTGTAGAGATCGACCACGCGCTTCAACACGTTGCGCGGCGCACAGCCGATCGGCTTGCCCTTGAGGTCGAAGGCGTCATGGATCACCTGAAGCGTTCCGTCCGAGGCCCAGGGGGCCGCGGTGGTGGTGGCAAGATCCGGCTTGAGGATCATGTCCGGCTCGGTAAAGCCGTCTTCGGCCGCTTCGCCCCAGTCGCCGGTGATCGTCTGGTAGAAGATCGAATTGGGCAGGTGGAACGAGGTCTGACGCTCCCATTTGGCGGCAGGAACGGCCTTGCCGCGGGCGATGCCCGGCAGGTCGGCAATCACGCATTCAACCTCGTCGAGGCGGTTGTTTTCGATATAGGTCCGCGCGGCTGCGGGGATCTGGTCAATCCAGGTACTCATGAAATCCTCTTTTCCTTGAAGAACGTGCCAAACATCTGCGCCACATGCGCCGCGTCGGTCTCTTCCTCGAGCCGGGCAATGGCGCCTTTGCGGATGTCCTCGGGGACAACGCCGGGGGCGCGGTGCTCGAGCAGGTCTCCAATATATCTCTTGTCTATTTCGGGGTGGGGTTGGACCGTGAACGCCTTGTCTCCGTAGAGAAGGGCTGCGTTCCGGCAAAAATCGTTGGTGCCGACGACGATCGCATCGGGAGGAACCTCAACGACCTGGTCCTGATGCCAGGCGTTGAGGGTCAGTTCCTTGTCGCCGAGTTTGTATTTGGTGGCGCCGACGGCCCAGCCTTCCTTGAATTTCTCGACCTTGCCGCCGAGGGCCTGTGCGATGATCTGATGGCCGAAACAGACGCCGATGAGCGGGATGCCCTTGCCATAGATCTCGCGGATCAGATCCTCGAGCGGCTTGATCCAGTCGTGATCTTCATAGACGCCGTGGCGCGAGCCGGTGATGAGCCAGCCGTCCGCCACATCGGCACTTGCGGGAAACTCATTGTCGACCACGGCATAGTTCACCGTCTCGAAGCCTTCCGCGCCCAGAAAGCGCGCAAAGATTTCGGGATAGTTGCCGTTTGCCTCTTGCAGGTTGTCTGCGACATGGCCGGTTTGGAGGATTCCGATTTTCATAATTCACCATAGATTGGCGGCTGTCCCGGATCGGGCAGCTTGTTTTGACTGAAGCCTATCTCACACCGTATCGAGATAGAGATCGAGTTTTTCGCTCTCACTCATTGATGAGAGATAATGCAACTCCTGCCGTTTCGTCAGCACAAGATTCTGGATCAGATGCGTCGGGAAAATGCGCTCGGCGATGTCGCTTTCCTCGAAACGGTCGATTGCCGCTTCCCAGGTATCGGGGATCTGGGGCTGATCCTGCTCATAGGCGTTGCCCGAGATCGGGGCCGGCGGGGTCAGCTTGTCTTCGATGCCGATCAGGGCCGAGCCCAGAACGGCGGCCAGGAAGAGATAGGGGTTCACATCCCCACCCGCGACGCGGTGTTCGATCCTGCGCGCCTTGAAGCTGCCACCCGGCACCCGAACGCTTGCGGTGCGGTTGTCGTAGGCCCAACAGATGCCGGTGGGCGCGTGGCTTTCGGGCACGAGCCGTTCATAGCTGTTGCCGTGGGGCGCGAAGATCAGCGTCAGGTCGGCGATGCCTTTGAGGCAGCCGGCGATGGCCTGTTGAAGGGCCGGGGTGCCCTCGAAGGTATCGTTGGCAAAGATATTCTTGCCGTCCTTGTCGATCACCGAGAAATGCACATGCATCCCGCTGCCGGCGTAATCGGCATAGGGCTTGGCCATGAAGCTGGCTGCCATGCCGTGTTTGCGGGCCAGGCCACGCACCAGCATCTTGAAGAAATAGGCGTCATCGGCTGCCTTGAGCGCATCGTCAACATGGACGAGGTTGATCTCGAACTGGCCAAGGCCCACTTCCGACGTGGCGGCCTCGGTCGGGATATCCATCGCCTCGCAGCCGTCATAGAGATCGTTGAAGAAGGCATCGAACGCATCAAGGGCGCGCAGGCTCAGGATCTCGGCGCCGGGGCGGCGCTTGCCCGAACGGGGAGATTTCGGCTGGCGCAGCTCGATCCCGGAATCGTCGACGAGATAGAATTCCATCTCGGTCGCAACGACAGGCGTGAGACCGAGCGCCTTGTAGCGATTGACGACATTGGCCAGGGCATGCCGGGGATCGCCCTCGAAAGCGTCGCCCTCTTCGGTATACATCCACAAGGGCAGCAAGGCGGATGGTGTCTCGAGCCAGGGCAGGGGCACATAGCCGCGCTCTGTCGGCATCAAGACGCCGTCAGGATCGCCGATCTCGAACACAAGGGGGCTGTCCTCTACGTCCTCGCCCCAGATATCGAGGTTGAGAACCGAGAGCGGGAAGCGCATCCCCTCTTCTTCAAGCTTGCGTGCGAAACGGATCGGCACACGCTTGCCGCGCGCTTGTCCGTTCAAATCGGCCGCACCGGCGCGCACGTTGCGGATTTCGGGGTGCTCATCGAGCCAGCTAGTCATTTTGTCACCAGATAAATGGCGCCAATGCCTAGACATTCAGAAGCGGAGCCGCAGGGATTTGCCTATCAGTCGTGCGCTTGCACACCGCTGGCCATCCCCGCTCGGGGTGCCGCATTTGAGGTCCATGCCCTTGGGCCTAATGCTTTTATGATCAAATTCCTCGTAGAGGGTTGTAGCAGCCGGACAACTGGAATCAGTTACGTCCAGACCCACCCTGAAAATTTGATCATATGTGTGATACTACCGGATCAGGTTCACACGCAAGCGAATTTTCGCGCGGCGCTCTTTCGGCAGATGCTGGTTCAGCCGTTTGTTCACCATTCCAAAGAGGCCGATCACCGTCAGCGTGAGCAAAATAAAGTAGAAGGCGAGGATCGGGTAGGGGATGAAGGGGTTGAACGTCTTGTCGGCAAAATAGCTCGCATAGTAGAGCGCATCGCCCCTTTGCTGCGAGGCGGGGAACCCCGAAAAAAAGACCAGCGTCGTTGCATGGAAGAGAAAGATCGCCTCGTTGGTATAGGCGGGCCAGGCAAGCCGCAGCATCGTCGGCCAGATCACCCGCCGAAAGCGCGGCCAGCCTGACATGCCATAGGCGTCTGCGGCTTCAACGTCGCCCTTGGGCACCGACATGAGCGCGCCATAGAAGATTTCGGCCGAATAGGCGGCGGTGTTGAGGAAGAGCACCAGAAGTGCGCCCAGCCAGGCGGCGGTGAAGGCGCCGAAGAAGGGATAGCCGGCCTTGAGGCTCTGGAACAGGAAATAGGCGAAGAAGAACTGGATGAAGAGGGGCGAGCCGCGGAACACGAAGATGAACCACTCGGCTGGCTTGCGAACCCAAAACTGATGGTGCGCCTTGGCGACCGCGACCCCCGTGGCCAGCATGAAACCGGAAACCAGAGCCAGAACGCCGAAGTAGATGTTCCAGATCATGCCCGAGCCGATCAGCGTGAACTGTTGGCACAGAGTGAAATCGGTGCGCGGCAGGAGCCGCTCGCCGATGCCTTGGCTGCGCAGCGCGTAGTCGGCGATCGTATCCCAACAGCTCATGCGGCGGCCTTTCCACGGCCGCGCGGGCCCTTGCGCTGCTTCTCACCGGCCAGCGTGGCCTGCCCGTGCGACAGGCGGCGGGAAATCCTGGCCAGCACGATCTCGGAGACATGGGTGAACGCCAGATAGAAGACGAGGAGCGCGAGGAAATACCACACGCGCCAGTCGGCGTGGGGATAATCGGTGAACTGCGGGGTCTTCATGCCGCCAAGCTCGCGCGCCCAATAGACGATGTCCTCGACGCCCAGAAGGAACAGAAGCGGCGTGGCCTTGATCAAGACCATCCAGAGGTTCGACAGGCCGGGCAGGGCATAGACCCACATTTGCGGCACCATGATCCGCCAGAAGGCCTGACGGTGCGACATGCCATAGGCCTCGGCGGTCTCGATCTGAGCGTGGGGCACGGCCCGCATGGCGCCGTAAAGCACGTTGGCGGCAAAGGCGCCAAAGACGAGTGCGAATGTCAGAACGGCAAGGAAGAAGCCGTAAATCTCGTGATAGACCTGCGGCGAGGAGGACAGCGGCAGCTTGGCCGCGGCGCAGACGATGAAATCGTTGCCCTGCCGGATCGGCTGATCCCAGTCGGGGCATTTGATCTGGTGGCGGATCCACTCGAAGCCCTGATCGAGCGCAATCACGAAGAAGAGGAAGAAGGCGATATCCGGCACGCCGCGCACGATGGCGATATAGCCCTTGCCAAACCAGCTGAGCGGTCGGAAATGCGAGCGCGCCGCCGCAGCGCCGCCAAAGCCGAACAAAAGCGCGGCAGGTGCGGTGATCGCCAGCAAAAGAAGAACTGTGCCCACGGCCCAGTAGAGCCCCATGTGCTTGCCCGTGGTCAGGTAGCAGGAGAGCCACTTGAAGCCAGCAAGGCTGGCCGGATCGGCGCAGTATTCAAACATGGGACCGTGAAGAGAAAGGGAGGCGGCGGCCCCCGAAGGAGCCGCCGTTGATTGGGATTAGTAGCCCGGCGATTCTTCGCCGAACCACTTGGCGAGGAGTGCGTTCAGCGTGCCATCGGCCTTCATCGAGTCGATGGCGGCGTTGAACTTGTCGCGCAGCTCGCTGTCGCTCTCGCGCAGGCCCATGCCGACGCCGCCACCAAGGGCAACTTCGTCGCCCACGAACATCAGCGCACCGCCCGAAGCCTCGACCACGGGAAGGAGGAAGTCGTAGTCGGCGAACACGGCATCGACCTCGCCGTTCTGAACGGCGGCGATGGTTTCGTCGGCGGTCGCGAATTCGAGAAGGGTCGCGCCCGACTCGGCAATATAGGCGGCCTGAATGGTCGCGGTCTGGGCCGAGATCACACCACCGGCCAGATCAACCCCTTCAGAGGCGGCGACATAGACCGAAGCGGTCGGCGGATAATAGTCTTGGGTGAAGTCGATGACCTCATCGCGCTCGTCCGTGATCGACATGCCGGCGATGATCGTGTCGTAGTTGCCCGACACGAGGTTCGGGATGATCGAATCCCAGTCGTTGGTCACCCACTCGCAGGTCAGGCCGGCGCGGGCGCAAAGCTCGTCGCCCAGCTCGCGCTCGAAGCCGGCAACTTCACCGTTGTCGTCGATGTAGTTGTACGGAGGGTAGGCGCCCTCGGTGCCCATGCGCACGACATCGGCCATGGCCGCGCCGGCGGTGAGCGCCAGAACGGCGGTCGTCAGGATCAGTTTCTTCATTGGGGTCTCCCTAGGTTGAGAATCAAGCCGACACTGTGGCCGACAGGAACTGTTGAAGTCGTTCGGTCTTGGGGCTGCCGAAGAGCGATTTGGGATCGCCTTCTTCTTCGATTCTGCCCTTGTGCAGGAACACGACATGGTCACTTACATCATTGGCAAGGCGCATGTCATGGGTGACGAGGATCATCGTGCGCCCCTCGGCGGCCAGATCCTTGATCACCTTGACGACCTCTTGCTCGAGCTCGGGATCGAGCGCGGAGGTCGGTTCGTCAAAAAGCAGTGCCTTGGGCTCCATGCACAGCGCCCGTGCGATGGCGGCGCGCTGCTGCTGGCCGCCCGACAGCTGCGCAGGATAGTTGTCGCACTTGTCGCCGATGCCCACCTTGTCGAGATAGCGCCGCGCCGCGGCCTCGACCTCGGCCCGGTCGCGCTTGAGGACATGGACAGGCGCTTCCATGACGTTTTGCAGGATCGTCATATGCGCCCAGAGATTGAACTGCTGAAACACCATCGACAGGTTGGTTCGGATGCGGATCATCTGCTCGCGGTCGGCCGGATGCCGGTGCAGCCCCTCGCCGCGCCAGCGCACCGGCTCGCCGTTGAAGATCACCTCGCCCTTCTGGCTGTCTTCCAGAAGGTTGCAGCAGCGCAGAAGCGTCGATTTGCCCGAACCGGACGAGCCGATGAGCGAGACCACATGGCCCGCCGGGGCGGTGATATCAACACCCTTGAGCACTTCGAGCGCCCCATAGGATTTATGGAGATCGCGGATCTCGATGACAGGGGTTTTCGTCGTCACGGCAGGCAGCGCTTTCTTGTTCAAGCGTGGAGTAGGGAGGAATTTCCGCCCCATTGCAACGCCCTTTCTGAGCGGCTGGATAATTCAGTTAACCATTTTGCGCAGTAATTTTGATCACTTTGCCCAAGAGGCAGGCGGTGGGGGCAACTCTGGGTCATAGGCCCCGTCTGGCAGGACCACAATGCCACGTAGCCCGAGAATCGCGGCGTCAGTGCCGTCCAGACCAGCAATCGCGGCGCCGATTGCTTCGCGCAGTAGCTCGGGGTCATTTTCGAGGCCGGTGATGAAGGTCATCCCCGGGCTGGCCGGCGTCGCGCCGATCACCCGAAGCGCGGAGATTTCGGGAACGGACGGGGTCAGGATGCGAAAAGTCTGGGCGTCGATGGTGGCGAAATCGGCTTTGCCCAAAGCGACCGCCCGCACCGACTCGATATGCGCGCCGGTCTGAAGCGCGGGATTGAGCCGGACGCCGGTTCTCGCCGCCCAGCTTGCCGCGGCCCCGTATCCCGACTGCGAGAGCGCATCGCTATAGGCCATCGACCGCCCGGCCAGATCCTCGGGCCGCGCTGCCGGATCACCCTGCCGCACAACGAAAAGCGATCGGTAATAGCCCGGCGGGCACCCCTCAAGCCCGTAGTCCGACGCAGCGATCCGCCTTACCTTGCCCTTGAAAAGCGCCCGATAGGGCAGGTTGCAGATCTGCCCGAGCGTCAGATCGGGCCGCGCCCATCCGTCAGAATAGTAGGTCTCGCGGTCGAGCGCTTCCGGCGCCTCAACACCCCGTTCCTTCAGACCATCCCGGATCGCCCCCCAAAGCCGGTCATGCGCCGCGCGATTGTCGGGCCGGTCATACATGGGCAGGGCGGCGAACATCGCTAGCCTCCCTGGCCTTCCAGCCGGCGCCGGATCGCGTTGCTCTCCTGATCCGACAGGCCCAGCATCGGCGCCACCATCCGCATCAAGGCGTCCTCATGGCTCTCGCGCACGCCATCGGCCAGAACCACCGACCACATCGCCTCGATCACACCCGCCCGATCCTCATAGTCCACCGCCGCCTTGATCGCCCGCGTGAAACGCACCGTATCCGGCGCCTCGTGTTCGATGGCCTCGCACTCCGCTCGAAGCTCCGCCGCCTCGACAGGATTGAGCCCATAGCGCAGCGCCAAGACCCGGTCGATCCGCGCAATCTCGCCTTCGGAATACTCCCCGTCCGCCTTGGCAATCCGCACCAGAAGCGCGCCCAAGGCCGCGCGGGCGTCGGCCCCGTCAAGGGGATCAGGGGCGGGCGAGGTGAGCTGGCGGAGGAGTCGATTGAGCATAGCAAGAGGTATAGGCCCCCTCGGTCAGCCCGAAAAGGGGGTGAGGCTGTCAAAGAGCCGTGAAAGCCGCGCCGCCTCGGTGCTGAAGCCATAGGGCGGGTTGACGACGAAAAGCCCCGAGCCGACCATCCTGTGCCCCTCGCGGGCCGGTGGAAACCGCACCTCATGGCGCACCCCGTCCGGCAAAGCCCGCTCCAACTCGACAATCATCGACCGATGCAGCCCCGAGGTCAGGATCGGATACCAGAGCACGATCACGCCCACAGCCCAACGCCCGTGCACCTGCCGCACAAGCTTGGCCGCCGCCTCATAATCGCCCTTGATCTCATAGCTCGGATCAATGAGCATCAGCCCCCGCTTCGGGTCCGGCGGCACCTGACGCAGCGCCATCTTCGCCCCGTCTTCCTTCAAGACCTGCGCCCGCCCGCCCATAACCTCGGCAAGCGCCGCGTGCTCTTTGGGGTGCAACTCGGCGAGCACCATCCGGTCCCCCGCCCGCAGGAAAGCCTCCGCCACCAGAGGCGATCCCGGATAGGCCGCCGCCCCATGCGCGGCCCGCACCTTCGCAAGCGCACCCGCATAAGGGTGCTCCGCCGCAAACCAGCCCAGCCCTCGGGCGCGCCCGATCCCCGCCGCCGCCTCGCCGGTCTTCAACGCCTCGGGCGCATCCAACTGGTAAAGCCCGCGCCCCGCGTGCGTCTCGAGAT
>CAKZOU010000017.1 GCA_937138255.1 uncultured Paracoccaceae bacterium | reverse complement strand
GGCCAGAGCGGCAACGATGATGGCGGCGACAACGGCCAGAACGGTGACGGCAACGGCTCCGACAATGGCCAGAATGGTTCCAGCAACGGCGGCGACAACGGCCAGAGCGGCAACGATGATGGCGGCGACAACGGCCAGAACGGTGACGGCAACCGCTCCGACAATGGTCAGAGTGGCGACGATACTGGCGAAGGCACTGGCAACGATGACGACGATGCTGGCGAAGACGGCGATGACGACACCGCCGGCCAGACCCCGACCGGCGATGGAAGCGAAGGCGGTGACAACTCCTCCGGCGACGAAGGTGACGATACCGACTGCGACAAGCCCGGCAACGGCGAAGGTCACGCCTACGGCGTCTGCGATGAGGAACCTGAACACTTCGGTGGTGGCGAAGATGGCAAGGGCAATGGTGACCCGGTCTTCAAGGGCAAGAAGTAATAGGCTGTGACCATGAAGACGCTTCATACGATAGTCCTAGCGCTCGCTGTCTCAGGTCTTGCCGGCTGCGTCGGCCCGGTCCATCCGGTGGTGGGGGCCGACAAGGGAGACGACCTTGGGATCAATTCCCATCCGCTCGAAACCCTGGTTGCCGGGATCTGGATTGATCCGGATGGCTGCGATCACTGGATTATCGATGATGGCGTCGAAGGCTATCTCTCCCCTCGCCTGACACCGGATGGCATTCCGGTCTGCTCGGGGCTCGGTGTCGAAGACAACGCCTATGCCCCGTTCAAGGACGGAACCTTCATACCTGATCCTCTCTGATCCCTCGAAGAGGTTGGGGGCACGGGCCGCGGCGAAAGCTGCGGCCCGTTCACTTTCCGGCTCCAGATTGTGACAATCGCATGGTTTGCCTTGCGAAGCCCCGCTTTCCTTGCCACCATCCAATCAAACCCCGCAGAAGGATATATATTTGGCCTCGAGCATTCTGACCCCGCCAGCCGTCGCACCGGACATCGCAGAAACGGTCATCGAGTTTCCTGACAATTTCCTGCTGATTGATCTTTGTGGTGCACACGACCGAAATCTGGCGCGGATCGAGGATATGCTGGGGGTTCAGATCCTGCGCCGTGGCAATCGCCTCGCCGTGGTTGGCGAGGAAGGCCCTCGCAAGGCAGCGGTGACGGTTCTTGAAAACCTCTATCAGCGGTTAGAGGCCGGTCGTGGCATCGAAGCGGGCGACATCGACCGTGAGCTACGGATGGGATCGTCGGAAAAGGGTGTTGCGCCGCAGGACGGAGACCAGATGGAGATGTTCAGCGGCGGGCGGGTCGAGATCAAGACGCGCCGCAAGGTGGTCGAACCCCGCACCGAGGCGCAGAAGGCCTATGTCAAAAGCCTCTTCGACAACGAATTGAATTTCGGCATCGGCCCCGCCGGCACCGGCAAGACCTATCTTGCTGTCGCGGTGGGGGTGTCGATGTTTATCGAAGGCAAGGTTGATCGGATCATCCTTTCACGTCCCGCGGTCGAGGCGGGCGAGAAGCTCGGCTATCTGCCGGGCGACATGAAGGACAAGGTCGATCCCTATATGCAGCCGCTTTATGACGCGCTGAACGATTTTCTGCCCGGCAAGCAGGCCGCCAAGCTGATCGAGGAAAAGCGCATCGAGATTGCTCCGCTCGCCTTCATGCGGGGGCGGACGCTTTCCAACGCCTTCGTCGTGCTCGACGAGGCGCAGAACGCCACGACCATGCAGATGAAAATGTTTCTCACCCGTCTGGGTGAGGGCAGCCGCATGGTCATCACCGGCGACCGCACGCAGGTCGACCTGCCGCGCGGCGTCGATTCCGGCCTTGCCGATGCCGAGCGCCTGCTCAAAGGTATCCCCAAGATTTCCTTCAGCTATTTCACCTCGAAAGACGTGGTCCGCCATCCGCTTGTGGCGGCGATCATCGAGGCCTACGAGGCCGACGCCGAGAAATAGCGGATCAGGCGGCCCACAAACGGATCAGGTTGGAGCGCGATTTCGACAGGAGAAGCACCTGCTCGGCGTCGCCCATGGCTTCGGCCTTGCCGATGGCTTGCCACAGATCGAAGAGGATTTCCCGCTTGGCGGGATCTGCGACCCAACTGGTGACCCAGCCGATCACCACGAGACGCTCGCCCTCGGTGACAGGCACAACCCGGTGGAGCGTATTGGACGGATAGACGACCGCCTCGCCGAGTTCGAGCTTGAACTGCCGCTCCTCAACCCGATCCGCCACCGACAGGGCGCCACCCTCGTAGGTGTCTGGGTTTGAGAGGAAAAGCGTAAAGCTCACATCGGCGCGGGCGCCCGCCATCAGCGCATTGTCAACGTGCATCCCGTAGTGACCGCCGCCCGAGGTGCGCGAGACCATCAGCCTGACGAAGGATTTCGGGAGGGCGACGGCCTGAAAAAGCGGATGCGACAGTAGTTTCTGCCGCACCATTTCCAGAACCGCCTCTGTCTCGGCATTTGCGACCGCCTGCTCATTGTCCTTCACCGTGCGTGCAGTTCGCCCCGCCGTGGCGCGCCCGTCCTCGAAGGTGAGCGCACCGGCGGCGGCGGCGAGGGCCTTGGCCTCGGGGCCAGAGAAGAGGTCGCCCAGAATGATCGGCATTACTTGATCCTCAGGGCGATGATTTCGGTCCAGGCCGCCGCACTGGGCAGGAGCTCGGGGTCGCCACCGGCCTCGGTCGCGGTCAGCGAGGGGAAGAGAGGGGCGAGGGCTTCGATTTGTTCAAGGATCGCGGTGCCGGCCTTGGCGCTGGCTTCGTTGGTGGATGCGGCAAGGGCATTTGCCCGGGCACGGGCGGTTTCGACAAAGCCCCAGGCGTCGCGGTATTCCTGTGCGGCATCCACTTTGCCCTCATAGACGCCGCCATCATAGTCGGCACGGGCAACGGTCAGAAGGTCCTTGATCGACAGGCCGCGTTCATAGTCGCTCGCGCCCGAGGCCGCATCCGCCGCGGCTATCGCTGCGAGCACGGCTTCAGCGGCTGCGGCGACCACCTCGGGGGCTGCGGCGCTGTTCACGGCCTCGGCAAAGGCCAGTGTCTCGGCTTCAAAGGCGGCCCCGCCATATTCCTCGATCCCGTGAGCGAGATCCTCGTAATAGGCGTGGTGGCTGTCGGCGAGGTGCTCTTGTGCCAGCGTGACCTCTCCCTGCGCATAAAGAGCCGCGACGATGCGGTGCGCGGCTTCGAAAAGGCCAAGCGCGGTCAGGTGGAGGGCCGCGCCTTCTGTGTCGATAGCGCCTGCTTCGCCTGCCTCACCCGCTTCTGCGGCCGATTGCGCGAAGGCGGGTGTGGCGGTGATCGTCGCCACGGTTGCGATCTGGCCAAGGGCGAGGCTGGTGGCCGCGGCGGTGCCGAGCATGGTCCAGCGAAGCGGCTTGACGGTGCGGGTGGGGGTTGAGGTCATTTGTTTTCATTTCCTGACGTTTTTTGTCGGATACTCGCTTGAGAGTGAGCCTGTCAATACCCGTTGGTGCTGGTGTGCGACATTCTCCCACGCTAAGAGAGCCTATGATTATCGATCTGGATAGTGAGGATGCCCGCTGGGCAGATCTTGGGCTTGAGGGCCTGGTGCAAGCGGCGGCGGCCGCTGTGTTCGATCGCCTCGGTATCGAACCCGAAGGGGCCGAGCTTTCAGTTCTCGGCTGCGACGATCGCCGCATTGCTGATCTCAATGCCGAATTTCGTGGCAAGCCGAGGCCGACGAATGTTTTGAGTTGGCCGGCAGAGGAACGGGCGGCGGACGTGGAAGGCGAAATGCCGGAGGCTCCCGAGGCGGACCCATTCGGCGCCATCGAGCTTGGCGATATCGCCATCGCCTACGAGACCTGCGCCCGCGAGGCCGATGCAGGGGGTAAGACGCTTGAGGCGCACGCCACCCATCTTCTGGTGCACGGCATCCTTCATCTTCTGGGTTTCGATCACGAGCGTGACCGTGACGCCACCCTGATGGAAGGATTAGAGACCGAGATACTTGGCAAGATGGGCATTGAAGACCCATATTGTCAGGACAAGTGACGTCCGCGAGGGCATGCGCCCATTTTGTGCGGGCAGGCAGGAGACAATGAGCGATACCACAGACGGTCCTTCTAGCGCCGCGCAAAGCGCGCAACCGGACCAGACACAGGGGCAGGGCAGAGGATTCTTTGGCCGCATATTCGACGCGCTGAGCCCCGGCGATCCCGATGAGGTCGACGAACACGGCGAGAGGCGGGCCAGCGGCTCGACCAGTGCGAATGTGCCCGGGATGCTCAATCTCCGCAGGCTTCGTGTTGAAGACGTGGCCATCCCGAAATCCGATATCGTCGCTGTGCCGCTCGGGATCGAGAAAGAGGCGCTGGTCAAGGTATTCCGCGATTGCGGGCTGACGCGCCTTCCCGTCTATGACGGCACGCTCGACCGGCCCATCGGCCTGGTAAACCTCAAGGATTTCGCGCTGCGCCACGGGTTCAACAGCGGGAAGGCTGCGTTCGAATTGCGCGCCATCGTGCGGCCGCTTCTCTTTGTGCCGCCGTCGATGCCGCTTGGCGTCTTGCTGCAAAAGATGCAGGCCGAGCGCATCCATATGGCTTTGGTAATCGACGAATACGGCGGCACCGACGGGCTTTTGACCATCGAAGACCTGATCGAACAGGTGGTGGGCGACATCGAAGACGAGCATGACGTGGAAGAGGCCGACAGCTTCGTCAAGGAAAAGCCGGGCGTCTATCTGGCCCTGTCCAAGACCCCGCTTGAGGAATTCGAAGCCGAAATCGGGATGAACCTGACCGATCACGACGAGATCGACGAAGAAGAGGTCGATACGCTGGGCGGCCTTGTATTCATGCTCGCGGGCCATATTCCGGCGCGGGGCGAGGTGGTCAAACATCCCGACGGCCCGGAATTCGAGGTGGTCGATGCCGATCCCCGCCGGATCAAACGCCTCCGCGTGAGGCTTCCCAGCGCCAAGGATGCCTGACCGCCTCTTGCGCGGCTGGCGGGGGTTCGCAATTTTCGCGATGCTCGGAGCCTTGGCTGCGCTTGGACAGGCACCGATCGACTGGCCGATTGCGACGGTTCTGAGCCTTGCCGTCGTGATGGCGGTCTATGGAAGGGCCAGCACTCCGAAAGCGGCCGCAAAGATCGGCTGGGCCTATGGCTTTGGCTATTTCCTTTTGGCGCTGGCGTGGATCGTCAATCCCTTCCTTGTCGAGCCTGAGCGGGACGGCTGGATGGCACCCTTCGCGCTTGTCCTTCTTCCGGCAATGCTTGGCCTCTTCTGGGCGACCGCCTTTGCCGCGGGCAAGAGACTTGGCGGTGGGTCCTTGGCGCTCGCTGGGGCTCTGGCATTGGTCGAGGGTCTTCGCGCCGTCCTCTTCACCGGCTTTCCATGGGCGCTTTTGGGCCATGTCTGGATCGACACGCCCCATGCCCAGCTTGCGGCGTGGATCGGCCCACATGGCCTGACGCTCCTGACCGTGCTTCTGGCGGCCGCCATCGTGCGGGCCTTGGGCGGCGGCAGGGCGCGGATATGGGGTGGGGCGGCCGCACTTGCGCTTGGCTTTTTGCCACTGGGCTTGCAACCGGCGCCGCCCGACGAGAGCGCCGATGGACCCGTGATCCGCCTCGTGCAGCCCAACGTGCCGCAGGCCGAGAAATGGAACGCGGATCTGATCGACGTCTTTCAGGCGCGGCTTCTCGATCTGACAGCCTCGGGCGAGCGGCCCGACCTCATCATCTGGCCGGAAACGGCGATCCCCTATTTGCTGGAATACTCCGGTCCGCTCTTGGATGCGGCGGTTGCGGCGTCCGACGGGGTTCCGATGGTGATCGGCGTCAACCGCGAGGAGGGCGGCCTCTACTACAACAGCCTGATTGTCCTCGATGGCTCGGGGGCGATCGTCGATACCTACGACAAGCAGCACCTCGTGCCATTTGGAGAATATGTTCCCTTTGGCGAGGTGATGGGGCGACTGGGCATCCACGGCCTTGCCGCATCCGAAGGCGGCGGGTTCAGCGCGGGGCAGGGCACCAGGCGCATCGCCTTGCCGGGTATCGGCGAGGCGGAGCCGATGATCTGCTATGAGGCGATCTTTGCCGAAGAGATAGGCCGTGACACGCGGCCCCGCGCCTTGATTCAGATCACCAACGATGCCTGGTTCGGCACGCTTCAGGGCCCGCAACAGCATTTCGCCCAATCGCGCCTTCGCGCCAT
>CAKZOU010000016.1 GCA_937138255.1 uncultured Paracoccaceae bacterium | reverse complement strand
ACCTGACGGGCAAAGCCCATCTCGTGGGTCACGCAGAGCATGGTCATGCCCTCTTCCGCGAGCTCGATCATGGTGTCGAGCACCTCTTTGATCATCTCGGGGTCAAGCGCCGAGGTCGGCTCGTCGAACAGCATGATGCGCGGCTTCATGCAGAGCGAACGGGCGATGGCCACGCGCTGCTGCTGACCGCCCGAAAGCTGGCCGGGGTATTTGTGGGCCTGCTCGGGGATCTTGACCTTTTCGAGATACTGCATCGCGATTTCCTCGGCTTCGCGCTTGGGGGTCTTGCGAACCCAGATCGGCGCGAGGGTGCAGTTCTCAAGGATCGTCAGATGCGGGAAGAGGTTGAAGTGCTGGAAGCACATGCCAACCTCGGAGCGGATCTTGTCGATGTTCTTGAGGTCCGAGGAAAGCTCGGTCCCGTCGACCATGATGGTGCCCGCCTGATGCTCTTCCAGACGATTGATGCAACGGATCAGTGTCGATTTGCCGGAACCCGAAGGCCCGCAGATGACGATGCGCTCGCCACGGTTCACTGTGAGGTTGATGTCACGCAGAACGTGGAAGGTTCCGTACCACTTGTTCATGTTCGTGATCTGGATCGCGACCTCATCCGACACCTTCATGTGGCTGCGGTCGATTTCGCGCTCGATAGCGAGTTCAGACATGATCAAGTCTCCCTTAACGATGTTCACGCTGGAGTTTCTTCTCCAGGTAAAGTGAGTAGCGGCCCATGCTGAAGCAGAAGATGAAGAACATCAGGCCGATGAATACGAAGATTTCCCAATAGACGCCCTGCCAGTCGGTCGAGGCTCGGATAGCGTTCGACAGACCGATGGGATCGAGAAGGCCGATAAACACCACCAGCGTCGTGTCCTTGAAGAGGCCGATGAAGGTGTTGACGATACCGGGGATCGAGATCTTGAGCGCCTGCGGCAGGATGATCAGCCGCATGGATTTCCAATAGTCGAGGCCCAGCGCATCGGCGGCTTCATATTGGCCCTTCGGCAGAGCAGCGAGGCCGCCACGGACCACCTCGGCGATATAGGCCGCCGAGAAGAGGGTCACCATGATGATCACCCGCAGCATCAGGTCAAAGTTCGTGCCCGGCGGCAGGAAGTAGTTCAAGAGAAGCGAAGCGGTGAAGAGCCAGACGATCAACGGCACGCCGCGGATAATCTCGATGAAGGCAACCGAGACCTTGTTGATGAAGAACAGGTTCGATTGCCGGCCCAGCGCCAGAAGGATGCCCAAAGGCAGCGAAAAGGCGATGCCGGCGATGCCGATGATCACCGACAGGGTGAAGCCGCCGAATTCCTTGGATTGGACCTGAGGAAGCTCGATCGGCACCACACTGTTGAGCGCATCCGCCACAAGCCCGGTGAGGAAGAGCCAGTAGATCAGCGGGGCTGCGATTGCAGCCAGAACGCCGAGAAGGTTCGAACTCGCCGCCGCAACGACGCGGTAGGCCACGACACCGGCCACAAAGCCGAACATGACCGAAGCCGGCGACCAGATCGACCCGCCCCACAGGAGCCAGAACAGAAAGACCGGCGAGGCGATCGACCCGATCAAGAGTTTGCGCGGAAGGTGGGTAAAGAGGACCGGCAGGATCGACGCAAAGAACAGAGCAAGCGCGAGAACCGGCCGCCAGTAGCCGTCCTTGGGATAGAAGCCGAACAGCAGCTGTTCCCAGCGATCGGAAATAACCGCGAAACACGCCGCCGAGGCACCTTCGCCGAGCGTCGCGTTGCGGATCTCCCGACATTCGCTGAGCGAGCCGGCATTCCAGATCGAATTGGCGAACCACGGATAGAGATGGCTTAAAACTGTCCATACGAGCCAGAGCGACAAGAGGGTCAGGATCGCGTTGAGCCAGCTTGAGAAGAGGTTCTCGCGAACCCATTTGATGATCCCGGTCTGGCCCAGCGGCGGATCCTGCGGCGCCAGCATCTCGGTGCGAACATAGCTAAGGTTTGCTTTGGTCATCTCAGCGCTCCTTCAGCTTCATGCGGTTGTTGTAGACGTTCATCACGCTCGAGATCACAAGGCTGGCCGTCAGGTAGAAAAGGCCGAGGAGAAGCATCCCCTCAAGCTCGCGGCCGGTCTGGTTGATGGTGATGCCGCCCAAAGTGGCGCGAACGTCCATATAGCCCACCGCGATCGCCAGAGACGAGTTCTTGGTGAGGTTGAGATACTGCGAGATCAGCGGCGGGATGATGACCCGCATGGCCTGCGGCAGGATCACAAGATTCATCGTCCGGTTCGGACGCAGGCCCAGGGCGAAGGCCGCCTCGGTCTGGCCCTTGCTGACCGCAAGGATGCCCGCGCGGACGATCTCTGCGATGAAGGCACCCGTGTAGAGCGACAGCGCGAACCACAACGCGATGAGCGAGTTTCGCACCTGAATGCCGCCCACGAAGTTGAAGCCGCCAAGCTCGGGGTATTCGAGCGTCACCGGACGACCCAGCAGGAAATAGAACAGGATCGTCGGCACGAAGAAGAGGCCCAGCGAGATCCAAAGAACCGGCAGGATGTCACCGGTCTGTTCCTGACGTTTGTGCGCATAGCGGCGGAACGCCCAGATCGCAGCCAGCGAGACCAGGAGCACCGCGACAAGAACCTGCGACCCGTCGTGCCAGATCGGCTTGGGGATGAAGATGCCGCGATTGGTGATCGCCATGCTGTCGCCCAAGAGCATCGAGGCGGTGCCGCCCTCGCGGAAATCGCGGGGCTGGGGCATTCCCTCGCTCATGATGGCGAAAATCACGATGATCCAAAGAAGCAGCGGAACGTTGCGGAAGCCCTCGACATAGACAGCCATCAGGCGCGAGACGACCCAGTTCTTGGACAGGCGCAGCACGCCAACCAAGACACCGATGACGGTCGCCACCGTGCAGCCCAGAAAGGCGACGAGAAGCGTGTTGAGAATTCCGACCATCGCAGCGCGCCCGTGCGAGCTTTGCGATGTATAGTCGATGATCCGCTGGTTGATGTCATAGCCGGCCGGCTGCGACAGGAACCTGAAATTGAAATCCTTGCCCAAGTCTTGGAGGTTCTGGACCGTGTTGGACACGAGCCAGGACAGCGACAGCATCAGAAGGATGAACGCGATCACCTGAATGGTCAGAGATCTGTAGCGTGTATCGTAGAGAAGCTGGCTGAGCCGAAAGGAATCCTTCGGCGTATCAACGGAAATGGTCATTTTAAACTCCCCGGCTCCCTGGTGCGACAGCGGTTTCCGTCAATTCGGACGCGTCACAAGTCGTGGGATTTGGCCCTTGGGCACTTGATTATTGAGAAAGGGCGCGGCAATGCCGCGCCCTTTCCTTGTGCAAGACTTAGCGGAACGGCGGCGAGTACAGGAGACCGCCGTTGGTCCACAGAGCGTTCAGGCCACGGGCCAGACCGATCGGGGTGCTCGAGCCGATGTTGCGCTCGAAGCTTTCGCCATAGTTGCCACCAGCAGCGATCGCGTTGACAGCCCAGTCGGCGCTGAGGCCGAGCATGGCGCCAAGCTCACCTTCAGTGCCCAAGAGACGGTTGACTTCGGGGTTGTTGCCCGCAGCAGCAGCAAGCTCGCGAACGTTGGCCGAGGTCACGCCAAGCTCTTCAGCGGTGATCATCGCGTTAAGGGTCCAGCGGACGATATCGCCCCACTGGTTGTCGCCATGGCGAACCAGCGGTGCGAGCGGCTCTTTCGAAATGATTTCCGGCAGGAGGATGTGATCGGCCGGGTTCTCGAAGGTGGCGCGCGAAGCAGCAAGGCCCGAAGCGTCGGTGGTGTAGGCGTCGCAGGCGCCAGCGCCGTACTGCTGGAGGCCTTCAGCGTTGGTCTCGATCGGAACCGGCTCGTAGCTGATGTTGTTGGCGCGGAAGAAGTCCGCAAGGTTGAGCTCGGTGGTGGTGCCGGTCTGGATACAGACGGTGGCGCCATCGAGATCCTTGGCCGAAGTCACGCCGAGCGCTTTCGGAACCATGAAGCCCTGACCATCGTAGTAGTTGGTGCCGGCGAATTCGAACTTGAGGTCGACGTCGCGCGAATAGGTCCAGGTGGTGTTGCGGGCCAGCATATCGACCTCGCCCGAGGCGAGAGCGGTAAAGCGGGTCTGGCCGGTGGTCGGCACAAACTCGACAGCCATCGGGTCGCCGAAAACGGCGGCGGCGACAGCGCGGCACATGTCAACGTCAAAGCCTTGCCAGACGCCGTTGGCGTCCGGGGCGGCAAAACCGGCAAGACCGGTCGTCACGCCGCAATTCAGCTTGCCGCGCGCACGAACGTCATCGAGCGTCGAAGCCGAAGCTGCAGTCGCGGCGAGACCAGCGACGGTCAGCGCTCCCAAAAGAATCGTTTTTTTCATTTTTACCTCTTCCTGAGTTGCCGCGCCCTCCCTGGCGCGGTTTTAATTCAACAAGGCCAAAGGAGGCCGAGTGATACAATGAGAAGGGATTTCTCCCCTCAGCGCACCAAGACTGGTCGGAATCCCGCAGGGGGTCAAGTGCCATGGCGCCAAAATTGGCCCCGAAACCAAGGCCATTCAGACCGAAAAGACGAGTTAATCGGTCAATTTTCCCGTCACTGGGAAAAAGCAAGCATTTCCAGAATGTGAGCCGCGTTCAGAAAGGCACGCTCTTTCGCCGCCGCCGCGGCCGCGGCTTCCTCGTCGTGGCCCCATTGTTCGATCTGAAACTCTTCGTCGATCCGAGAAAGAACCCATGCTGATTGCGCGGAAAGATGACGGTTCAATACCGCAAGCGCTAGAACGAGAGACCCCGAGATTGTCACCAGATCATGAAGTGCGGCGACCCCAAAGGAATCGAGACGTTCAATCTCATCGGCCAACTTGGCAAGGCTTTGACCGGATTGCTCGACGTGCATGACCCCTTGGCCGCTCGCAAGCGGCGCGGCGAGCTGCTGGTCACACCAGCTCAAGATCGGATCCCATGCCGCCGCCTGACGCTGGACAAGCTCCTGTGGACCCAGAGCGCGGTAGCACAGAAGGTCATGGCCGCCGTAATCGGCGAGCATCTGGCACACCTCGGCTTTCTGCACGGCCACCTTGTCGATCGCGGCATTGGCCGAGCGCGTCACGGGCATCGTGCGGGGATCGACGTCTTTCTCCTGCGCCTGCCATTCGGCGGCGATGGCCTCGGCCATGGCGCGGGTCGGCACGACGAGCGGCGCCTTGGCGGGCGTCTTGACCGCACGACCATCGAGAAGAACTGTGAAGCCGCCTTCGGCCTCGACAACCGTCGCCTCTTTCCAGAACCGTTTGGGTTTCCAGTTGCTCATAGACTTGTTCCGATCAGTTGGTCGATCACGCTTGGAAGCTCGTCGAAATGCCTCAGGATCGCGTCGGCCGCAAGGGCTTCGGGCGGATGGAAGCCCCAAGCAACCGCAACACCATAAACTGAAGCGGCGTGCGCCATGTCTATGTCGAAACTCGTATCCCCCACCATGACAGCCCGTCGAGCGGTGACACCGGTCTCGGCCAACGCTGCATGGATCATCGAAGGGTCGGGCTTGGAGGGGTGATCGTCGGCGCACTGGATGCTGTCGAACATCCGCTCGAGCCCATGCGCCTCGATCAGCCCGCCTATTCCCCGGCGCGATTTTCCGGTGGCCACGGCAAGCGCTATGCCGGGGTCGGAACGGAGCCGCTCAAGCACCGCACGCGCGCCGGGAAAGAAGGGGCTGGTGATGGCATCGCCCAGCCGCAGCCGCCCCTCGCGATAGGCATTGCGATAAAGCGCAAGAGCCTTGGTCCGGGTTGCCTCGTCGGCCTCGGGCAGAAGGATCGGGATGATCTTTTCCAGCGACAGGCCGGTGAGCGAGATCACCCGCTCCTGCGGCGGCAGGGGGTGGCCAATGCCTTCAAACATCGCCTGAAACGTCGCCCAAAGATGCGCGCGGCTGTCGACGAGCGTTCCGTCGACGTCAAAGATCACCAGACGGCGATCAGGCATCAGGCATATTGAACGGATCGAGCGGCGCGTGGGTCACATCCCAGCCGACGTATTCCCACGTCTTCTGCATATGCAACGGCAGCGGCGCCGTGATGGTGATCTCTTTCTTGGTGATCGGGTGTTCGAAAATGATCGTCCGCGCGTGCAGGTGCAGCTTGTTTGAGATCCCGTCGCCGCCGATCCCCGCGCCCCAGCCATCGCCGAGATTTTCCTGCTGGGAGCCGCCATACTTGCCATCGCCGATGATCGGGTGGCCGACTTCGGCGATATGGGCGCGAAGCTGGTGGGTGCGGCCGGTGATCGGCACCAAGGCAAGCCAGGCCATCCGGGTGCCCAAATTGGTCAGCACGGCATAGTCGGTATGTGCGCGTTTGGCGCCTTCGGTAGTGGCCACTTCACTCGGGTGGATGCAGCGCATCTTCTCGGCCTCGCCGCCGCGCCCGCGACCCGGAGCCTTCAGGAGGCCGTATTTGATCGAGCCCGCCCGCGGATAGGGCACACCGGCGACCGCCGCCCAATAGATCTTGCGGACATTGCGATGCCGCAGCGCCTCGGACAGCGCACGCGCCACCCGGTCGGTCCGGGCAAGGAGGAGAACGCCGGAGGTATCCTTGTCGAGCCGGTGCACGAGCTTGGGCTTGTCCTTGTAGCCGAACATCAGTGCTTCGGTCAGGCCGTCGACATGACGATCGCCCTGCCCCGAGCCGCCCTGGCTCGGCAGGCCCGAGGGTTTGTTCAGCGCGATGATATGCTCGTCTTTCCAGATCACGCAGGCCTTGATCATCTCGGCATCAGACTTGGTGATCTTGCGGACATATTTCGGCGCGGGCGTTTCCGCCTCTTCGCCCAAGGGCGGAATCCTGACCTTCTGGCCCGCCTCAAGCCGCGTCGCGGTTTTGACCCGCCCGCCATCGACGCGCAATTCGCCCTTGCGGCACATCTTTTCGACGCGGCCTTGGGTCAAAAGCGGGAAATGCTTGCGCATCCAGCGATCGAGCCGCTGATCGCCCTCGTCTTCACCGACGATCTTGGTCTGAACACCACTCATGCGAAAACTCCTCGCGCCACAGCCATTCCGGCAATCAGCCCCGCTATCCCGAGCGCCACCGAGCCAAAGACATAGCCGCCCGCCTGCAGATAGGCGCCGCGCTCGTAGAGCGTGTAAGCATCGAGCGAGAAGGCCGAGAAGGTCGTATAGCCGCCCAGAACGCCGGTCATCAGTAAGGGCGCAAAACGCATGCCCCCCTTGTGGGCGAGGATCACGACGAGCGCACCCATCAGGAACGAGCCGATCAGATTGGCCACGACCGTGCCCCACGGGAAACCCGGGCCCGCGAGGCGCATCACGGCCACGTTGGTCAGATAGCGCCCGGAGGCGCCAATGGCGCCGCCAAGGGCCACGGAGAGAAGGCTTGTCATCATGGCTGTCCCTTGGCCCCTCTGGCCCGCAGAGTCAATTGCGGGGCTTGGTCGACTGGCGTTTGGCGCGCAGGCCCGCGAAGAAATCGACGCGTTTCTTCAACTCGCGCTCAAACCCGCGATCGACGGGTTGGTAATAGACCGGGCGCTTCATAGTTTCGGGGAAGTAGTTTTGGCCGGAAAAGCCATCCTCGGCGTCGTGGTCATAGGCATAGCCCGCGCCAAAGCCCTGTTGCTCCATCAGCCGCGTCGGCGCGTTGAGGATGTGTTTGGGGGGTGGTTCCGAGCCGGTCTTGCGCGCCGCGTCCATCGCCGCCTTGAAAGCCACATAGCCCGCGTTGGATTTCGGCGCGAGGGCGAGATAGGTCACCGCTTGCGCCAGCGCCAGCTCGCCCTCGGGGCTGCCGAGGCGTTCGTAGGTTTCCCAGGCGTGCAGGCAGATCGTCTGCGCCTGCGGGTCGGCAAGACCAATATCCTCAACCGCCATCCGCGTCAGGCGCCGCGCAAGAAAGCGGGGGTCTTCGCCGCCCAACAGCATTCGCGAGAACCAGTAGAGCGCGGCGTCGGGATCCGAGCCACGGATGGATTTATGGAGAGCAGAGATCAGGTTGTAATGCTCGTCGCCCGACTTGTCGTATTTCGCGGCCCGCTTCATCAGGCGTTTGGTCAGCGCCTCGGTGCCCAGCTTGCCGTCGATCTTCCACGCAGCGACCTGTTCGATGAGGTTCAAAAGCGCCCGCCCGTCGCCATCGGCCATCTCGAGCAGCGCTTCGCGGGCGGGGCCATCAAGCGGCAGCGCGCGGGCCAGCTCGTGTTCGGCGCGTTGGGCGAGGCGTTCGAGATCGGCCAGCGTCAGGCGGTTCAGGACCAAGACCTGCGCGCGGCTCAGAAGTGCAGCGTTCAGTTCGAAGCTGGGGTTCTCGGTCGTGGCGCCGACAAGGAGGATCGTCCCGTCCTCCATATGCGGCAGGAAGCCGTCTTGCTGGGCCTTGTTGAAGCGGTGGATCTCGTCGACGAAAAGGAGCGTGCCCTTGCCGTTGCGGCGGCGCAGCTTGGCGGCTTCGAAAACCTTCCGAAGCTCTGGCACGCCGGTGAATATCGCGCTGATCTGTTCGAAATGCAGGTCGGTCTCGCGGGCGAGAAGGCGGGCAATTGTCGTTTTGCCAACACCGGGCGGGCCCCAGAGGACGAGCGAAGATAGCGAGCCCGAGGCCAGCATGATGCCCAGGGGCGCATCGGGGCCAAGCACCTGCTCCTGCCCGATCACCTCGCCAAGCGCGCGCGGCCTGAGCCTGTCGGCCAGGGGGCGCGGGGCGTTGGGGGCCGAGTCGGGGCCAGTGTCGAAAAGATCGGGCATGAGCGCAGCCTAGGTCTGGCGGGGCGGGTTGGGAAGAGCGGGCGAAAGCCTTTGGCACAAAGAAAAAGCCCCGCGAAATCGCGGGGCTTTGGGCCTTGCCTTGCGGCTTGGCCTTATTCGTCAGCGTCGGCCATTGCTTCTTCGGCCTCGAGGCGGGCCTTGTCGGCGGCACCTTTGGCGGCCGGGTCGCGGTCGACAAGCTCGATGATCGCCATCGGAGCCATGTCGCCATAGCGGAAGCCGGCTTTCAGCACGCGGCAGTAGCCGCCGTTGCGCTCTTTGTAGCGCGGGCCGAGGACTTCAAACAGCTTGGCGACGTCCTTGTCTTCCTTGAGCTGCGCCGCCGCAAGGCGGCGGGCGTGAAGATCGCCCTTCTTGCCGAGGGTAATCAGCTTGTCGATGACGCGCTTGAGTTCCTTGGCTTTGGGAAGGGTGGTCTTGATCTGTTCATGTTCGATGAGCGAGCCGGCCATGTTGGCGAACAGCGCTTTGCGGTGTTCGTGGGTCCGGTTCAGGCGGCGGTATCCGCGGGCGTGACGCATTTTCTAGTCTCCGATATGTGCCCTCTACGGGCGGTTTTGCTTTGTCTGGCCCCGGATGCGTGTCGGGGGCTCTCCTTGGGGCGCTTGGGCCCGGGTCTTGGTGTGCCGGGCTGAAGCCCGGCCTACCGGTTCATCGCGGGGTGTAGGCCGGGCTTCAGCCCGGCCATCCCGATCAGAACGCGTCTTCGAATTTCTTGGCGAGATCCTCGATGTTCTCTGGCGGCCAGTCCTCGACATCCATGCCGAGGTGCAGGCCCATGCCCGA
>CAKZOU010000015.1 GCA_937138255.1 uncultured Paracoccaceae bacterium | reverse complement strand
GCAGCCGCTCGCGGACCCGTGGCAAGGGCGACAAGCCCGTCGATGCGCCGGCCAAAGAGACGGCCAAAGCTGAAGCCCCCCGCGAAGAAGCGCCCAAGCGCGAAGCCAAGCCGCAGGAAAAGCGCGAGCCGAAACCGCAGGAGCGGCGCGAGCCGCGTCAGGACCGCCGCGATAACAACCGCGTCGTCGGCATGGGCGAGGATACGCCCTCTTTCATCCGCCTCAGCTTCGACGAGCGCCGCGGCTAAAACGAAAAACCCGCCTTCCGGCGGGTTTTGTTTTACTCGGGCTGCGTGTTGCTAGGCCAAACGGCTTGTGATGATCGTCACTTCCGGCTTTTTGCCGATCTCGGACGAGGCCACCTGCCGGACGATCTTTTTCAGCTCTTTCTCGAGCCGCTCGTCGTCGCGCAGCGTCTTGTCCTCGGCCCGCATCAGGAATTGGCCGAGGTCGGCCTCGAGGATCTCGACAAGCGACGCCTTGGAACGCCCGGTTTCTGCAAGGCCCATCGTTTCACACCACGGATCGCCCAGGGGTTCGTCATTCTCGTCGATGATGATGTTGACGATCACATGTCCATTGAGCGCCATGCGGATCCGGTCGCGCACGATCCCGTCCATCGAGCCGATCTGGACCGAGCCATCAAGATAGGTCCGCCCCGTCTCGATATATTCGGCAACCTTGGGCCGATCGCCGGTCAGGTCGACCATCATGCCGTTGACCGCAAGAAAACCGGTCCTGCCAACTTCCTCTGCCAGTCGCGCGTGTTCGCGCAGGTGGCGGTGCTCGCCGTGCATCGGAATGACGATCTGCGGATTGACCAGCTCGTGCAGCTTCACAAGGTCAGGCCGGTTGGCGTGGCCGGAAACGTGATAGCGCCCGCCCTCGTCGTCGTGGATCTCGACGCCCAGCTCGGAGAGCTGGTTCATGATTCGGATCACGCCGCGCTCGTTGCCGGGGATGGTTTTGGACGAAAAGAGGAAGGTATCCCCTTCTTTGAGCTTGAGGCCAAGATAGCTCCCCTGCGCGAGCTGCGCGCTCGCCGCGCGGCGCTCGCCCTGGCTGCCGGTGACGAGAAGCATGACCTCATGGCGCGGCAGGCTCAGCGCGTCTTCGGGCGAGATCGTCGGGGGAAAATCGCTCAGGATGCCGACCTCGGTCGCCACCTCGACCATCCGCCGCATGGCGCGGCCCAGAAGGCAGACCTGACGTCCGGCCCGCCGAGCGGCAAAGGCCAGCGTGTGCAGGCGGGCGATGTTGGAGGCAAAAGTTGTCGCCACGACCATGCCGGTCGCCGCTTTCATGAAACCTTCGATCTCGTCCGAAAGCCCCGCCTCGGATCGGCCCGGCGCTTGCGAAAAGACGTTGGTCGAATCGCAGACCAGAGCCTTCACGCCCGGCTTGGCCACTTGCGTCCAAAGCGCCTCGCTGAAAGGCTCGCCCACCACGGGGGTATGGTCGATTTTGAAGTCGCCACTATGGACGATCCGCCCCGCCGGCGTGTCGATCACAAGGCCGGCGCTTTCGGGGATCGAGTGGCTGACGGGGACAAAGCCCACCTTGAAGGGCCCCGCCTCGGTCATCTCGGGCCAAGGCTGGACGGTCGTCACCTTGCGCGAATCCTGCCCGCCCTCGTCCATCTTGAGCCGCGCGATGGTCGCGGTAAACGCGCGAGCATAGACCGGCGCGCGCAGGTGGCCCCAAAGGTGGCCCACGGCGCCCACATGGTCTTCGTGGGCGTGGGTGATGAAGATCGCCTCGATCTGATCGCGCCGCGCCTCGAGCCAGCTGATATCGGCCATGATGAGGTCTACACCCGGCGAGGTGTCCATATCGGGGAAGGTCACGCCCAGATCGACGACGATCAGACGCTCTGACCCCGGTTTGCCATAGCCATAGACATAGGCGTTCATGCCGATCTCGCCGGCGCCCCCCAGCGGGAGGTAGATCAGGCGGTCTTTGCTCATCCGTTTTCCTTGTTGAAACGGTGGATGACCGTCAGGCCATGCATCGTGAGGTCGTCTTCGATCCAGTCGAACAGGTCTTCGCCCTGTTCAAAAAGCCGCGCGAGGCCGCCGGTGCCGATGATCTTCATCGGCCGGTCATACTCGGCACGGATCCGAGCACATAACTCTCGCACGAGACCGATGTAACCCCAATAAACGCCGGACTGCATACAATGGACCGTATTGGCGCCGATCACCGACTGTGGCTTGGAGATATCGACATGCGGCAGGGCGGCGGCGGCATGGTGCAGCGCCTCGAGGCTGAGGTTTACGCCCGGCGCGATCACGCCCCCCACATAGGCGCCGTCACGCGCCACCACGTCGAATGTCGTGGCGGTGCCGAAATCGACAACGATCAGATCCCCGCCGTGCCGGTCGAAGGCGCCGGCGGCATTCACCAGACGGTCGGGGCCGACTGTCGTCCCGGCATCGACGCGGGGCTGCTGCGGCAAGAGGCATTCGGGCTTGCCCACCACGAGCGGGCGGCAGTTGAAATAGCGGTCGCACAAGACACGCAGGTTGAAGACCACGCGCGGCACGGTCGACGAGATGATCACCTCGTCGATCTCGATATCGAGCTTGCGGGCGTTCATCAGCGTAGTGAGCCAGACGAAATACTGATCCGCCGTACGCTGCCACTCGGTCGATGTGCGCCATGTGGCAAGGAACTCCTTGCCATCCCAGATCGAGAAGACCGTGTTGGTATTGCCGCAGTCGATGGTCAGAAGCATCCCCTGCCCCCTTTTAGAAATAGACATCCGCCGCCGCGATGATGCGCGGGCCCTTGGCGGTAATGAGCACGAGGTTACCCTCGCTGTCGATGGTATCAAAAACGCCGGTGATCTCTTCGCGCCCCGTGCGGGCGGTAATTTCCTCGCCGATCCGGGCGGCGTGGCGCAGCCAATCCTGCCGGATGCGCTCGAAACCCATGGCGGCGAGCTTGGCTTCTTGGGTGGCGAAGTTCGAGGCCAGAACGCCGAGGAAAGTCTCGGGTGTCACGGTCTGCCCCCCCTCGCCCACAAGCGAAACCGGCGGAAAGGCAGCGCCTTCGATGGCGGGCGGGACGGCGGCGAGGTTGACGCCGATGCCGATCGACAGCCAGTCGACAGAGGCGCCGGTGCCGCTCGATTCCAGAAGGATGCCCGCGACCTTACCGCCATTCAGCAAGACGTCATTGGGCCATTTGAGCGAAAGCTTGTCGCGCCCGACATAGATCGCCAGCGCCTCGAAAAGCGCGTTGGCCGCAAGGAAGGAGCGCAGCGCCGCTTCAGCGGGTGTCGCATGGGGCTTGTAGATCAGCGTCGCCGCCAGATTGCCCGACGATCCCATCCAAGACCGCCCCCTGCGCCCACGGCCCGCCGTTTGCGTGCGGGCCATGATCCATGTGGGGCGGGGCAGGGTCGGCGCGCGCCGGGCCGCCTCGGCCATGGTGCTGTCGACCTCGTCAAGGATCACGCAGGCAAAGCCCGCAGGCCAATGCGGCCCCGGAGTGGCCTCAGTTGACAAGCGTCGCCGCCGCGGCCGCGGCCAGCGGCTCGATGCCGAAGAGGTTGACCACGCCCACCACCATCACCGCCGCCGAGGCCATGAGCGAGACCCAGAGCACCGGGCTCATCTTGCCATCGAGCGCCTCGGTCTCTTCGCCGAAATACATGAAATAGACGATGCGGAGATAGTAGAAGGCACCGATCACCGAAGCGATCACACCGGCCACGGCAAGCCAGGCCAGGCCCGCGTCATAGGCGGCGCGCAGCACATAGAACTTGCCGAAGAAGCCGACCATCGGTGGCACACCAGCAAGGCTGAAGAGGAGCACCAGCATGGCCAGCGCCCGCAGGGGCTCGCGCTTGGAATACATCTTCAGCGAAGAGATAGTGGTGACCGGAACGCCGTCTTTCTCCATGCCGAGGATGAAGGCAAAGGTGCCGATGTTCATCGTCACATAGATCGCCATGTAGATAAGCATGGCCTGAACGCCGAAGGCGCTGCCCGCGGCAAGGCCCATGAGCGCAAAGCCCATGTGGGCAATCGAGGAATAGGCCATCAGGCGCTTGATATTGGTCTGGCCGATCGCGGCGATGGCGCCGACAAACATCGACAGGACCGACAGGAAAGCCACGATCTGCTGCCACTCGCCAGTGACCGCACCGAAGGCGTCAAAGGCCACGCGGGCAAAGAGGCCCATGGCGGCGACCTTGGGGGCGGTGGCGAAGAAGGCGGTCACCGGGGTCGGCGAGCCTTCGTAGACATCGGGCGTCCACATATGGAAGGGCGCGGCCGAGACCTTGAAGGCAAAGCCGGTAATGAGGAACACGAGGCCAAAGAGCAGGCCGATCGAGGCGCCGCCCTCGACCGCCTCGACGATCCCCGAGAAGAGGGTCGTGCCGGCGAAACCGTAGGTCAACGAAGCGCCGTAGAGGAGAAGGCCCGAGGAAAGTGCGCCAAGGACGAAATACTTGAGGCCCGCCTCGGTCGATTTCACGCTGTCGCGGCGCAAAGAGGCCACGACATAGAGCGAGAGCGATTGCAGCTCGAGGCCCATGTAAAGCGACATGAGATCGCCCGCGCTCACCATCACCATCATGCCGACCACGGCCAGGGCGACCAGCAGCGGGTATTCAAAGCGCAAAAGGCCGCGGCGGCTCATATACTCTTGGCTCATCACCAGAACGACAGCGGCCGAGAGCAGGATCACTACCTTGGCGAACCGGCCGAAACCGTCATCGACATAGGCGCCATCAAAGGCCACGTTCACGCCCTCGCCGTTATAGCCGATCCATCCAGCCATCACGACGAAGAGGCCTCCGGTCAGCCATGTCAGAAGCGGTGCCACCTCGTCCTTGCTGGTGTAGACGGCGGCAAGCAGCGCGCCCATCGCGTAAAGCGCGATGACGATTTCCGGCAGGACGGTCTGGATATCGGCAGAGATCATCGTGCCACTCCTTAGTGCGTTGCGGTGTCAGCGGCGGCAGAGAGGAACTCTGCGGGCGTGCTGGCATGAACATGGTCGATCAGGGCGCCAACCGAGGGGCCGATCAGGTCGGTCACGAGGGTCGGCATGACGCCCAGGAGAAGGGTCATCGCCACCAAGGGCGCAAAGATCAACTTCTCGCGGCGGGTCATGTCGGTGATCGACTTGAGGCTTTCCTTGATGAGCTCGCCCATGACGACCCGGCGATAGAGCCAGAGGGCATAGCCCGCCGACAGGATCACGCCCGAGGCGGCCACAAGGGCGACCCAGGTGTTGACCTTGAAGATGCCCATGAGCGTCAGGAATTCACCGACGAACCCGCTGGTGCCCGGCAGGCCCACGTTGGCCATGGTGAAGAACATGAAGATCAGCGCATAGGCCGGCATCCGGTTCACGAGGCCGCCATAGGCGTC
>CAKZOU010000014.1 GCA_937138255.1 uncultured Paracoccaceae bacterium | reverse complement strand
AATCGAGGATCGCGCCCGCGGATTTCGTATCCGCCGCCAGCCAGTTGTCAAAGTGATCGCGCACCGCGCCTTCCACGAGGCGGTGGGCGTCGGTGGTGGCGAGGCGGTCTTTGGTCTGGCCCACGAATTCCGGCTCTCGGATAAAGCAGGAGACAAGCGCGCAACCGCCGGCAATCAGATCCTCACGGGTGATCTGCGTGGCCTTGCGATTGTTGATCAGCTCGCCATAGGCGCGGATGCCCTTGAGGATCGCGGCCCAGAACCCGGCCTCATGGGTGCCGCCTTCGGGCGTTGGCACGGTGTTGCAATAGGATTGGATGAAGCCGTCAAGCGAGGGTGTCCAGTTGATCGCCCATTCGACCTTGCCGGGGGTGTTGAATTTCTCCTGAAACTCGACTGTTCCCGAAAAGGGCCGCTCAGCATAGGTCGAGGCTTTGCCAAGCGTCTCGCGCAGATAGTCGGCAAGACCGCCGGGGAAATGGAAGGTGGCCTCGGTGGGCGTCTCGCCATCGTCGATCTCGGATTTCCAGCGGATCTCGACGCCCGAGAAGAGATAGGCCTTGGAGCGGATGGATTTGAAGAGCCGCACGGGTTTGAACCGGTGATGGCCGAAAATCTGCTCGTCGGCGTGGAAGGTCGTCGAAGTGCCGCGCCGGTTTGACGTCTGGCCCAGCTTTTGCAGGGGGCCGGTGGGGATGCCGCGGGAAAACTCCTGTGCCACCAGCTCTCGGTTGCGCGCCACTTCGACGCGCATATGGTCTGAAAGCGCGTTCACCACCGAGGCGCCCACGCCATGCAGGCCGCCCGAGGTCTGATAGGCCTTGCCGGAAAACTTGCCGCCCGCGTGCAGCGTGCAGAGGATCACCTCGAGCGCCGATTTGCCGGGGAATTTCGGGTGCGGATCGTAGGGCATCCCGCGGCCATTGTCGCGGATGGTCATCGAATAATCGTCGTGCAGCTCGACCTCGATGCGGTTGGCGTGGCCTGCCACGGCCTCGTCCATCGAGTTGTCGAGGATTTCCGCCACAAGGTGATGCAGCGCCCGCTCGTCGGTGCCGCCGATATACATTCCCGGCCGCTTGCGGACAGGCTCGAGCCCCTCAAGGACTTCGATCGAGGAGGCGTTGTAATCGTCGGCTCCCGCCGCGGAGAGGAGGTCGTCTGGCATACCGCTCGTTCTTCTTTTGCTCTGGCCGATAGTGTGGCCGAAGTGAGGGGCAGGGGCAATCGGTTGATTGCCTAGGGGGCGGGTAGAACCGTCTCGAATTTCAGGCCCGTCGCGGTGTTTTCAAAGAAACCGGGCCAATGTTCGCCGCCTGCTTCAAGGAAATGAGCGGCTTGGGCGCTGCCTTTGAGGTGCCGGTCGAGGAAAGCCACACAGAAATGCGCGGCGACGTTGTTCATTCGCACGCTGTCCCACACGTCATCGGCATAATGCAGGAAGGGCGGCCAGCCGAGCTGTTCGGAATGCCCGTAGGATTCGGCAGGGGCGGGCATCGGGGCGCCCGCATTGTGGCCGGCCATCTCGAAGGTGAGAAGGTGGCGGGCAACGCCCGTTGCCCCTTCCCAGATTCCGCGCATCGCGTCGTAGCCGGAGGTATCGTCGGCGGTTCCGGCGATGAGCAAGAGCGGCGCGCGCAGGCCGGCAAGCCCCGCCGCGTCCCACAGCCGTGCCTTGCCGCCCCAAGGGCCGAAAGCGACGATGGCTTTCACGCGCGGATCGGTGAGGGCTTCGTGGTTCGCCGTTCCGGCGCGGAGCGGGCGGAGCAGGTCTTCGGCGGGCGAAAGGTCGTGCGACATTGCTGTCTCCGAGAGCCCAGCACCGCCGAATACGAGCGCCCCATAGCCGCCCATCGAATAGCCGATCACCGAAGCGCAATCCGTGTCGATCACACCTTTCAAGGGCGCATCCGGTGCGGCGAGGCAATCGAGCACGAAGCGCTGGTCGCGGGGGCGGTGGTAGAAAGTGGCGCCGACCGGCTCTTGGTTGTCATAGGTGCTGCCCTCGTGGTCGATGGCGGCAACCACATAGCCGTGGCTCGCCAGCGTCAGGGCGTGGGGCGACATCAGCCAGCGGTTTCCGGGCCAGCCGTGCGAGAGGATCACAAGGGGGAAAGGGCCATCTGCAGGCGTCAGCCCGTCACGAGCGGGTCCGCGCAGCGTGGCGCGGGTGATCCCGTCGCGGATCAGTGTCTCGTAGGTGCCGCCTTGGGGGCTTCCTTTTGCGGCGGGATACCAGAGCGTAACGGTCAGGTGCCGATCCTTGTGGTGGGTGGTGATCTTTGGGTCGGAAAGGTCGGGTTGATCGGGGCGGGTGAAAATCACTGTCTCGATCCCGACAGGATGCGGGCCGGGGCGGGCGAGAACGGGGGCGTCGGGGCGGATCTGGTCGATGCGGTTCATGCCGCCACCTCGCCTTGCGAGCACTGCACTGTCAACGCCCCATCGCAGCTTTGCACAGCGCGAACTGTAAAACTAGAAGTTGAAATTTCGCCACGCCCCCTTGAGTATTCAAGGATAGAGAGCCCCGGGTTCTCGCCGGATATGCACTGGATTTTATTTTGTCTGATTGGGTTTTCGAGGCTGCGGGCCTATTGGGTGTGTTTACCTACCTCGGCAGCTACGCGCTCTTGCAATTGGGCTTTGTACGGGGATCCGGCTACGCCTACGCGGCGATGAACATACTTGCCGCTTTTCTGGTTCTGATCAGCCTTGCAGAAAGCTTCAATCTATCCTCTGCCTTGATCCAAGTAAGCTGGATCCTGCTCTCGGCAGTCGGGATGATCCGTTTCTATTACCTGCATCATACGATCCGGTTTACGACGGAAGAAAAGTCGCTGGTCGCCTCGAAACTGCCGCACGCTACCCGAATTGCCGCGCGCCGGTTTCTCGATGCCGGTCTTTGGCATGACGGCTCGGCCGGCGACCTTCTGATGAAAGAGGGCGAGGTTCATTCCAAGCTGATCTATCTTGGAGAGGGGCAGGCGGATGTCATGTTGGGCCAGCAAGTCGTCGGCGAATGCCTGCCCGATGCCTTCTTGGGGGAGCTGACGGTTTTGACGGGCGGCGCAGCAACTGCGACCGTGGCGCTGGCGGGCCCCGCCCGATATTTCGAGATAGGGGCCAGCGCTTTGGAACGTCTGATGGGTCGCGACGACGGGTTCAGGATCATTATGGAAGGGGCGCTGGCGCGGGACGCCGGACGCAAGCTCATTGCGGCGAATTTGCGTATTGCGGAAAAGTAGACGGCATGACCCCTTGACGCGGCCCCGCAAGACGACCGCAGAATTGGCCTGACAGATCTGAGGGGGCGAGTGCGAATGGCTATTGCGATCCTTGACGACTATGCAGGCGCGGCCCTGCGGCTGGCCGATTGGTCGGGGCTTGGCGAAATCACCGTTTTCCCCGACACGCTCACCGATCCCGCGGCCTTGGTCGCGCGGCTCTTGCCCTTCGAGGTGATCTGCCTCATGCGCGAGCGCACGCCGATGCCTGCGGCGCTGATCGAGGCGCTGCCGAACCTGAGGCTCATCGTCACCAGCGGACCGAAGAACGCCGCTATCGACGTGGCGGCCTGCACGGCGCGGGGGATCACGGTCTGCGGCACCGAGAGCCGCAAGACGACAACATCCGAGTTGTCGGTCCTGATGATGCTAGCGCTCAACCGGCGGCTTCTGCCGGAGGTGGCCTCGCTTAACGCCGGCGGCTGGCAGGCGGGGCTTGGGCGCGATGTGGCGGGGCTGACGCTGGGGCTTGTGGGCCTTGGCAATATCGGGACGCAGATGGCTGTCTTGGGCAAAGCGCTGGGGATGGAGATCGCCGCCTGGTCGCAGAACCTTTCCGAAGAGCGCTGCCAGGCGTTGGGGGTGCGGAAGATGGCATCGCTTGGCGACTTGCTGGCCACATCAGATGTGGCGAGCGTTCACCTCGTCCTGTCCGAGCGGACCACCGGATTGATCGACCGCGCGGCGCTTGCCTCGGCCAAACCCGGCATGGTCCTCATCAATACCTCGCGGGGGCCGATCGTCGAGAGTGACGCCGTGCTCGATTGGCTGCGCCGCGATCCCGCCGCGAAGGCGGGGCTCGATGTGTTCGACAGCGAACCCCTGCCGCAGGATGATCCCCTGAGGGCGGATGACCTCGTGTCCGAAGGGCGGCTCCTGCTGACGCCGCACCTCGGCTATACGACCGAGGCGACCTTCCGCCTTTTCTATACCCAGACCGCCGAGGCGATCCGGGCTTGGCAGGCGGGCGCGCCGATCCGAGTGATCGCCTAGGCCGGCTCGGCCTCGCGGCGCTTCATCATCTCCTTGAAAGCCGCGCGCGACTGGCAAGCGGCAAGCCAAGCGGCAATCGCCGGAAAGCGCGGCAAGACCGAAGTATGCGGCTGCACATAGCGCAGGATCTCGGCCATGTTGATATCGGCGACGGTGAAGCGCGCGCCGACCATATGGCCGCCATGCGTGGCAAGATGGGTGTCGAGCGCCTTTAACGGTCTTTCCAGCGCCTCCGTGCGCGCGGCCAGTTCGGCATGGCCCTCGGGCGTGTCAGCGCGTTTCTCGGCATAGCAGTAGAGGATCGGCAGGGTGTGGGGCTCGATCGCGGTCATCCCGTAAAGCGCCCATTGCATCATCTGCGCGTCTTCGCTCGCGTCTTTCGGGGCCAGCGGGCCGCCCCATTTTTTGGCGAGGTAGAGATTGATGGCGAGCGACTCGGAGATCACCAGATCGCCGTCTTTCATCACAGGGATAGCACCGGCGGGCGAGATCGCCAGAAACTCGGGCGAGAGGGTGTGCAGGGGAGCATCTGCCGCCTTTGGATCGGCCACGCGATAGGCCTGAAGCACGGGCTTAAGCTCCAGATCCTTGCCGGCCTCGAGGGCCAGCCAGAAGTTGCGGGTCGCGCGGCTGCGGTAGGCGCCGTAGAGAGTGGGCATGGGGGTCTCCTTTGAGTGGTTCGGCGCGACGCTAGCGCGACAAGGTGACAGGGGGAAGAGGTCTGTTACCGCTCGCGACGGTGGCGTAGAACGGGGCAACCCAAAGGAGCCCCCATGCGTATTTTCTTCACCGGCGGCAGCGGCAAGGCCGGACGCCACGCAATCGCCCACCTCGTCGAGCGCGGCTATACCGTGACCAACGCCGATCTCTCGCCCCTCAATATGCCCGGTGTGGCCGATTTGCGGATCGACCTCACCGACCCGGGCCATGTGTTCAACGCCCTTTGCGCCTTCGCGCGCGGCGAAGAGCAGGAGGCCGGAACCGGCACCCCGCGCTATGACGCCATCGTCCATTTCGCCGCCGTCCCGAGCCTCATGCTGCGCCCCGACAACGAGACCTATCAGGTCAATGTTTCCAGCACTTACAATATCTTGGACGCCGCAGCTAAACTTGGAATCAAGAAGGTGATCTTTGCCTCCTCCGAGACGACCTATGGCATCTGTTTCTACGATGGCCAGAAGAAACCGGCCTATATCCCGATCGACGAAGAGCACCCGACCGTCCCGCAGGACAGCTATGCCATGTCGAAGATCGTCAATGAGGTCACGGCGCGGAGTTTTCACGAACGTACGGGTTATGATATCTATGGCCTTCGCATTAACAACGTCATTGAACCTCATGAATATGAAACGAAATTCCCGCAATTCATGAAGGATGCGGAGCTGCGCCGCCGCAATATCTTTGCCTATATCGACGCCCGCGATCTGGGCCATATGGTTGATCGCTGCCTGCAGACGGATGGCCTTGGCTATGAAGTCTTCAACGTCTCGAACGACGATATGAGCGTGTCGCTCACCTCCGACGAGGTGATCGCCCGGTTCTATCAAGGCGTCGAGAAGCGCCGCGATATGGGCCGCGACGAGACCTTCTATGCCAATGACAAGGCCAAGCGGATGCTCGGCTTTGCGCCCAAGCATGGCTGGCGCGAGGTTCTGAACGACGACGGGACGCCAAAGTAGGCGGGGATTTTTGGCCACAGGCGGCTGCGACCGCCTGCCGCACCTGCGATAGCTCTGGACCTTCCTGCCGCGCAGTCCTAGGGACGCCGGATGACGCATGAACAGTTGTCCTACGGCGCCCATGCGCGCGGGCTTTTCCGGTTGGGGGTTCCCCTGATCGGCAGCTTCGTTGCGGGCTTTGCCATCCACATGACCGATACGATCATGCTGGGCTGGTATAGCGTGACGAGCCTTGCCGCTTCGACCATCGCCGGATCGCTGTGGTTCATCCTCTTCATACTGGGGGCGGGGTTCGGTCAGGTGGTCATGCCGCTTGTCGCGGAGGCGGGGGCCTCGGGCGATGATGTGCGCGTCCGGCGCGTGACACGGATGGCGATGTGGCTGAGCCTGATCTATTTCGCCATCGTCATTCCGGTTTTCTTTTGGTCGGAGACTGTGCTCTTGGCGGTCGGCCAGACAGCCGAGGTGGCCGCCCTCGGCCAGCAATACCTGCGCATCGCCGGGTTTGGCATGGCGCCGGGTCTGCTCATTGTTGTTTTCCGCTCCTATCTGAGCGGCCAGCACCTCACGGCTGTCCAGCTTTGGGTGACGCTTCTGGGCGTCGTTCTCAACGCCTTCATCAACTACGCGCTGATCTTCGGCAATTGGGGGGCGCCTGAGCTTGGCATTCAGGGTGCGGCGATTGCGTCGGTTTCGGTGCAGATGTTCACCATGCTGTTCCTTGCAGGCTATGCCCAGATCAAGCTGCCGCATTTTCATCTGTTTCAGCGTATCTGGAAAAGCGACTGGCCGATCTTCTGGCACGTTTTCCGGCTGGGCGTGCCGATTGGCGTCACCTCGCTGGCCGAGAGCGGGCTTTTCGTCGCCTCATCGGCGATGATGGGCTGGATCGGCGAGATCGAGCTTGCCGCCCACGGGATCGCGCTTCAGCTTGTGTCGCTGATGTTCATGTTCCACATCGGCATGAGCCAAGCCGCGACGATCCGCGCAGGTGCGGCATTCGGCAAGCGCAATATCAATGATCTGCGCCGGGGCGCGCGGATGGCCTATGTCATCTCCGCGAGTTTCGGCCTCTTGTGTGTGGTTCTGTTCCTTGCTTTCCCGAGCCCGCTCATCTCGCTCTTCATCGACCCCACCGAGCCCGCGCGGGACGAACTCATCACAATTGGCACCTCGCTCCTTATTGTCGCGGCGCTCTTCCAGATGGCCGACCTCACCCAGATCGTCTCGCTCTCGCTCTTGCGCGGGATACAGGACATGACCGTGCCCATGTGGATTGCCGCCTTCAGCTATTGGGTGCTGGCGATCCCGTTCAGCTATGTGATGGCCTTCACCTTCGGCTTCGGGCCAGAGGGCCTTTGGCTTGGCCTCACACTCGGCCTTGCTGTCGCGGGGCTCTTGCTCACCTGGCGCTTCTGGTCCGAGGCGCGGCGGCTGGCCTAGAGCGGCAGGTCGCGGCTGTCGGCGATGGCTTCCATCGTGATGAGCGAGGTCACGGTCTCGAGCGAGATCTTCTCGATCAGCCGCTGATAGACCCTGTCAAAATCGTTCATATCGGCGGCGACGACCTTGAGCATATAGTCGTAGTCTCCGGCAATGCGGTAGATGTCGATGATATTCGGGATCGCCAGCGCCTCGCGCCGGAAATCAGCCAGCCACTCGGCGGAATGGTTGCGCGTGCGGATCATCACGAAAACCGTCAGACCGAGGCCGATGTCGGCCGGATTGAGGCGGATCGTCTGGCCCTTGATGATGCCGCTCTCCTGAAGCCGCTTGAGCCGCCGCCAGAGCGCGTTCTGGCTCAGGCCCACGTCATCGGCCAGATCGCGCTGCGACCGGCCTGAATCGCGCTGGAGCGCTTTCAGGATCAATCTATCAATTTTGTCGATTTCTGTCGTCATATAGATCATTTGACACAAAAGCCCGTCATACGACAACCAGTTTGGGTGATTTTTCTTTCCGTTTCTTGGGTATTTTTCCAACAAAGGAGAACCCAAGATGTCCCAAGGCTACTTTCACGATTTCCAAAAGACGCTCGAGGCGGGCGATACGATTGCCGTGCTTCGCAAGGGGCTGGTCGGGGAAGGGGTCATGGTCGAGGGGCCGTTGGGGCCGCAGAAGATGATCTATGCCGATTACATCGCTTCGGGCCGGGCGCTCATGCAGGTCGAGTGGGCGGTCCTGAACGACGTTCTCCCTTTCTATGCCAACAGCCACACCGAGGGCTCGCTCTGCGGAGCAACCATGACGCGGCTGCGCCGCGAGGCTCGGGCCTTTATCGCCGGTGAATGCGGGGCGGATGAGCGGCACGCGGTGATCTTTACCGGCTCTGGCGCGACTTCGGCGCTCAATCGGATCGTCGGGCTTCTGGGCGTGACAGACGCCGTGGCGCGGGGCGAGACGCCGCTCGTGCTGATCGGCCCCTATGAGCATCATTCCAACATCCTGCCGTGGCGCGAAAGCGGGGCCGAGGTGATCGAGATCCCCGAGGCCGTGAACGGCGGGCCGGATATGGCGGCCCTTGAGGCGGCTTTGAAAGGCGGGCAGCGGCGGCTGATGATCGGCTCTTTCTCGGCGGCCTCGAACGTCAGCGGCATCGTGACCGATGTGGAGGCGGTCACGCGGCTTTTGAAGCGCCATGGTGCGCTGGCGGTTTGGGATTACGCTGGCGGCGGGCCCTATCTGACGGTCGACATGGCCACCGGAACCGATGCCGAGATCGACGCCGTGGCCCTCTCGCCGCACAAGTTTGTCGGTGGTCCGGGGGCTTCGGGCGTGTTGGTCGTCCGCAAGGCGGCGGTGACCCGCAAGACGCCGACCATCGCCACCGGCGGCGGCACGGTGCGCTTCGTCTCGCCTTGGGCGCATGACTATCTCGAGGATGTCATCGCCCGCGAAGAGGCGGGGACACCCAATGTCGTCGGCGATATTCGCGCGGGGCTTGTTTTTGCGGTGAAAGCCGCGATGGGGCAGGACCGTCTGGACGCACGCCACGAGGAACTGCGCCAGCGGGCGCTTGACGCATGGCGCGGGCTGCCGGGGCTACAGATCATGGGCAACCCCGAGGCCGACCGCGCCCTGCCGTTCTTTTCGATCCGTCTCAATGACGAGAAAGGCGCTGACCGGCTGCATCCGCTTCTTCTGACGCGGATCCTGTCGGACTGTTTCGGCATTCAGGCGCGTGGCGGCTGTGCCTGTGCGGGGCCGTATGGGCATCGGCTCTTGGGCATCGACGAGGCCACATCCGACGCCATTCGCGCCCGCATCTTGCGGGGTGATGCGCTGCTCAAGCCCGGCTGGACCCGCTTCAACCTCTCCGCTCTGATGGATGATGAAAAGGCCGACAAGGTGATCGACGCGATCCGCCTGATCGCGACCAACCCCGAGCGCTATGCCGCGCTCTACAGCTTCGACGCCGCCACGGGCGATTTCACGCTTCGCAAGAAATCGGCGGCCTAGTCTTCCTCCTCGGGCCGGTCTGATTTCATCAGCCGGTCCGCTTTCTTCCGCACCAGCACAGATCGCAGATCGTGCATCGCCAGCAGGAGGCGATCGGTGACCTCTTCGAGCTGCGCGTCGCTCGCCTTGGCCTGCGCCCAGTGGGTCGTCTGGTTGAGGTAATCGACCGCGCGGTGGATATCGTCGATATCGCGCTCGGCCAAAAGGGCGATGCGGTCGGCCATCCAGCCCTGAATCGCCGCAACATCGGCCTCGGAAAGCGCCTTGTCGCCCTGCGGTTTGATCTCGCCATTGCGGACATTGACCACCGCGATCTGGGTCATCTCGATGCGGCGCTGGCGGTTTTCCGTATCAACGCGGAAAACCGTCGCGCCGTTGTCGCGCACCCGGAAGTAATAGTCGGGCAGGTCTGTCGCCATGGGCTTCCTACTTGAGGCCCGCGCAGAAGGTTTGGATGCGCGCGCAGGCTTCGGTCAGTGCTTCGTCGGACGTAGCGTAGCTGACGCGGAAGTTTGGCGAAAGCCCGAAGGCGGCGCCAAAGACCACCGCAACGCCGGTCTCTTCCAGAAGCGCTGTGGCGAAGGCCTCGTCATTCTCGATCAGCGTGCCTGCCGCGCTCGTCTTGCCGATACAGGCCGAGATGTCGGGATAAACATAGAAGGCGCCTTCGGGGCGGGGGCATGTCACGCCCTTCGCCTGATTGAGCATCGACACGACAAGATCGCGGCGGCGCTGGAACAGCGCCTTGTTGCTCTCGATATAGTCCTGCACGCCGTTCAGCGCCTCGACCGCCGCCCATTGGCTGATCGAAGAGGGGTTCGAGGTCGATTGCGACTGGATCTTGCCCATCGCCTTGATGAGCGGCACGGGGCCTGCGGCATAGCCGATGCGCCAGCCGGTCATGGCATAGGCCTTCGACACGCCATTCACCGTCAGCGTCCGGTCATAGAGGCCGGGCTCGACCTGTGCCGGCGTGCAGAATTTGAAATCGTCAAAGACGAGGTGTTCATACATATCGTCCGACATGACCCAGACCTGCGGGTGCCGCATCAGGACATCGGTCAGCGCTTTCAACTCGTCCCAGCTATAGCCCGCGCCCGTGGGGTTCGAGGGCGAGTTGAAGAGAAACCATTTGGTTTTCGGCGTGATCGCCGCCTCGAGCTGCGCCGCGCTGATCTTGTAGCCCTTGTCCATCGCCCCTTCGATGACGATCGGCTCGCCACCGGCAAGGAGCACCATGTCGGGATAGCTCACCCAATAGGGCGCAGGGATGATCACTTCGTCGCCGGGGTTCAGCGTCGCCATTAGCGCGTTATAGAGCACCTGCTTGCCGCCGGTGCCGACCGTCACCTGCGCGGGCTCGTAGCCGAGGCCATTCTCGCGCTTGAACTTGGCGCAGATCGCCTTCTTCAGCTCGGGGATACCGTCGACGGCGGTATATTTCGTCTTGCCCTCGTTGATCGCCTTGATCGCCGCATCCTTGATGTTCTGCGGCGTGTCGAAATCCGGCTCGCCCGCGCCAAGCGCGATGATATCGCGGCCCGCGGCCTTCAGTTCGGCCGCCTTGGTGGTGACGGCGATGGTGGGCGAGGGTTTGACGCGGTCCAGTGTCGCGGAAAGAAAGGTCATGAGGGGCTCCCGGTGGCCAATTGGCTCTGAGCGTGTCATAGGGTGGGGCTCAACCGTGTTCAAGAAGCTAGGAGAGCCCATGCCCGAGACAAACGACAGCGACTGGTTTGGCGAAGAGACCGCAACCTTTGGCGATCGTCTGGCAGGGGCAAGGGAAGGGGCGGGCCTCTCGCAGAAGGAACTGGCCTCGCGCGTGGGCGTTCGGACGCTGACGGTGATCGCTTGGGAAAACGACGCCAAGGAGCCGCGCGCCAACCGGTTGCAAATGCTGGCGGGGATTCTGGGCGTCAGCCTGAGCTGGCTTCTGACGGGCAAGGGCGATGGGCCGGATGGCCCTGCGGATGTCAACGAACTCCCTGAAGACCTCAATCTGCTCTTGGCCGACCTGCGCGAGCTGCGGACGCAGATGGCGACCTCGGCCGAGCGCATGGCGCGGTTGGAAAAGCGCATCCGCACCGCGATCAAGGACATGGCATGACAAACGAGGGCCGGGATATCCGCATCAAGCGCCTTGCGATGCGGTCGATGCGGCGCGGGATCAAGGAGATGGACCTGATCCTGTCGGCCTATGCCGGCGAGCATCTGGCGGCGATGAGCGATCCAGACCTCGATCTTTACGAGGCGCTCCTCGAAGAGAGCGACCACGATCTCTATCGCTGGGTCTCGGGGCAGGATCATGCGCCTGATCGCTTTTCCGGTCTGATCGCCAGCATCGCCTCGAGGGCGGTAGGGATCGTCCGTCCGCGCTAGGGTGCGGAGTTTAACCGAATTTTGGCTTTTTTCGTTGAAATCTTGCGCTGTCGCAGGAGAAAGGAGACGAAGATGAGCCTACATTCCGAGATGGCGCAGCCCAAGAACGAGGCCGCCGATACTGTCTTTATGGCGAGATATCTCGAAACGTTGACCTTGGTTGAACGGCTGCACCGGTTGCTTCTCGATGTCGTCAAAGACGAGTTTGAACGGCTCGGAATATTCGAGATCAATCCTGTGCAAGCGCTATTGTTGTTCAACGTCGGAGACAACGAAGTCATGGCAGGCGAATTGAAGACCCGTGGCTATTACCAGGGCTCAAACGTCAGTTACAATCTCAAGAAGCTGGTCGAGATGGGTTATATGCACCATCAGCGCAGCGAGATTGATCGCCGCTCCGTTCGGGTGAGCCTCACGTCGAAAGGGCAACGTATCCAGTCTGTCGTCACGCGGCTTTTTGCAACGCACGCAGAGGGGCTCCAGGCGCGTCAGGCGCTTGATCTGGTCGGTATCGAGGAGATTAGCAGCGCTCTCAAACGGGTGGAGCGCTACTGGACCGACCAGATCCGCTATATCTACTGAACCGGCCTACCAGTGGCCGATGTTCGGCAGCGACGTCCATTTCTCGGCCGGCGGCAAGGCCGCGCCCTTTTGCAGAAGCTCGATCGAGATGTTGTCGGGCGAGCGGACAAAGGCCATGCGGCCGTCACGCGGCGGGCGGTTCATCGTCACGCCGTTGTCAATGAGGTGCTGGCAGGTCGCGTAGATATCGTCGACCTCATAGGCAAGATGGCCGAAATGGCGGCTGTCGGAGGGCAGGCCCTCGTCGCCATCCCAGTTGTAGGTGAGCTCTACAGGGCAGTCCTCCTGACCCGGAGGCGCCATGAAGATCAGGGTAAAGCGGCCGCCTTCGTTTTCGTAGCGGCGGGTCTCTTTCAGGCCCAGAAGCTCGTAGAAGGCGATGGATTTCTCAAGGTCCAGAACCCGGACCATGGTGTGCAGATAGCGGATCGTCATTGGCATCTCCCTTGGATTTGCGGGCAGACTAACACGGCAGACAGCGGATGCCAGAGCCCGAGACGCGGCCTAGAAGGATGAAACGATCCGCAAGCCCAGCCCCAGGTCGTTCGTGTCGAAGCGCGCGATGTTCGAAGCGTTGACCCGACCCGTCAGCGCGATCTCAGGGCGGAATCCATAAAACTCGAGTGTGTCAGGGCGATAGGACAAACGGCCCGACACCGAGCGGTCTTCTCTGGGATCGAGCGACAGGAAGGACGGCGCATAGTTTTGCGCACCGGCCTCGGCGCTCATTGACCAATGGCCACCGGCGAACGGGGTCTGTGGCGTCCAGCTGAGGCTCGCAGTTACCCCCTCGTAGGCGTAGTTGGGGTTGGTCGAGGTGCTTTGCGACAGGCGCACCGCCAGAGAGATCTGGTCTCCAGTCATGGACCTCCAGTCGCCCCGCCAGCCGACTTCCGAGATGAGCCGCGGGTCGCCGCCGCTTCTTGCGATCTGGCGTTCGGTCTGGCCATCGAGCCGGTGCTGCATCCCACCAACGCCATGCCAGCCGTATGACAGAGACAGGCGGGTGAAATCGTAATAGGCCGTCCCGCCTGACCATGTCGTGCCCACCGAAGCCCCATAGCCCAGAACCGCGCCGTCCTGTCCGATCCGGCGTTCCTGCCGCAATGCCAGTTCGGCATTCACATAGGCGAAATCCGAGCCGACCGCGGTCGGAGCAAGGGCTTTGGCTTCGTCGCTGAGCTGATAGGTCTCGCCAAAGGCGGCGAGCGATAGCGTGGTGCGACGGTCGCTCCGGTCATCGAGGCAATAGGCCAACTCGCCTCCAAGGCTAAAGGCAGTCCCCGAAAGAGCCTGAGCGTCGCCCGAGAGGGGCAGAGTGACCGGAATGCCGAATATTAGAACCTCTTGGGTCGATTGCGACGAGCCGTTGTTGATATTGGAGCGCGGAGCAACGCCGCCGTTCACCGAAATCGACAGAGGATTGCGGGCGCGGATGAACGCATAATCCTCGGCGACCTCACGGGCAGCGCCCTCGGTCGGGCTCGCCTCCCGCGCGCGGCGCAGCCAGAGCTGGGCGCGGGTGCCGTGGTCGAGCAGCGCGTGTTCGCGGGCGGCAAGTCGGGCGAGGGTAAAGCGGGCGCCGTCGGTCTCGGCGATACCGTAGCCGAAGGCTGCCATCTCTGCGGCGGCCTCATGATCGCCACGGGCCGAGGCGACCTCGATCAAGACAATCTGGGCCACAAGATCGCGCGGGTCGCGCCGAAGCAGAGCGCGGGCCAAAGCCTCGGCCTGCGCGAAGGCGCCGGTATCAAAGGCGGAAACGGCGGACTCGCGGGTTTCCTGAAGGGTCAGGATGGTGGTTTGGGCCGAAGCAGGACCGGCTGGCGCGAGCGCCAGCCAGAGGAAGGTCAAAGACACCGATAGCGATCGAATGATCGGGGTGGGCATGGATCTATGGCTGTGTCCGCAAGAGGATGAAGCCACCGGTTTCCTGCACATCCACGTTGTCGTAGCGCGGGTCGCTCGAGGTAAAGACGAGGACGCCGACGATCTCGCCTCCGGTTCCAGTGGTCGTGTCGCCCGAGATAATGCCGTAGTAGAAACCCTCTTCGTAGGGATCCACGGCCTCGTTTTCGTCTGTCTCGATATAGGTCGAGATAACCTTGCCGGCGATCTCGCCGTTTGCTGTCAAGGTGTCGACATTGGACTCGATCACAAAGTGCAGATTGGGGAGCGGCAGTTCGCCACCGCTTCCATCCGTGCCCTTTAAGACAAGAACGCCGTTTTCATCGTAGGCTTTGCGATTAAAGAGCATACCGCTCACGGCATTGGTGTCGTTGAAATCACCAAAGTCGATCGCGATCTGCATATCGCCTTCGGTGAATTCGAGGCCGCCCGTGCCGCTAAAGACCCGCATACCCGCATAGCGGCCGGTAAATCCGGCCTGACCGGTCGTTCCGGCTGGGGGCAGAACGACGGTTCCGTTTCGCTCGTAGATGAAGCCGCCAAAGCCGTAGTCAGCATAGCCGCCCGTTCGGATGATCGCAAAACGCGAGCGTGCACTCTCGCCGTAAATGGCATGATAGGGCACGATTTGCTCGATCGCGCCATTGGTCAGGAAATCTTCGACCGAGACATCGGCATCAAACAGCATATAGCCGCCAACTTCACCGGCCGGGCCGCCCCCCATTCCCAACGCTGACAGGTTGTAAAGGTTCAAACCGTCGAATGCGATGTTGTCGACCGAGAAGGTGTCGTCGCCGTTATAGGCCACGCTTTCGGCATAGCCGCCGCCGATATCGTTGCGTTCCTCATAGCGCAGGATGCTGCCCACCGTCGCCGTAGGCGGTAGCTCTGCTTCCGGTGGCAACTCCACATCGCCGATCACGTCGGGGGTCGATGCGTCGGTGTCGAAAAACGGGTTGGTGCCGTTGCAGCCAATGATCAGCGCAAGGGCGCTCACGGAAAAAACGTGACGAAACATCCTGAATACCTGCCGCTCGATTTGTTTTGCCAAAAGAATCCGCGCGTTGGGCCCAAAAGTCAACGAAAGCCTAAAACCGGGCGAAACTATGGCCGAAAATGCGGCAAATCGGCCTCGCACCGCAGGATATTGAGGTTCCGCCACGGCCGAGCCGAAGATATAGTTTCCTACGACTCATATTTTTCCCGCGCCGAAGGAGAGCCCAATGCCCGTCACCCCCGAACAAGAGGCCGAAATCGCCGAGCTGCGGGCCAACCCGCGCCCCACGCTGCGCGCTGTGTCCGAGGGGATGGAGGCGCATCTCTACAAGGTCAACCCCGTGCTCGACCACGGCTTTGTCCGGGTGATCGACTATATGGGCGACGACGCCGCCATCTGTCAGGCGGCCCGTGTGTCCTATGGCAAGGGCACCAAATCGGTGCAGAACGACGAGGGGCTGATCCGCTATCTGATGCGCCACTGGCACTCGACCCCGTTCGAGATGTGCGAGATCAAGCTGCACGTCAAGCTGCCGGTCTTTGTCGCCCGCCAGTGGATCCGCCACCGCACCGCCAACGTCAATGAATACTCGGCCCGCTATTCGATCCTCGACCGCGAGTTCTATATCCCCGCGCCCGAACAGCTGGCCGCGCAATCGGTCATCAACAATCAGGGCCGCGGCGAGACGCTGTCCGCCGAAGAAGCCGCCCGTGTGCTCGAATACCTCAAGGGCGATGCCGCCCGCTGCTATGACCACTATGAAGAGATGATCGGCCAAGAGGGCCAGCAGGGCCTCGCCCGCGAGCTTGCGCGGATGAACCTGCCCGCCAATATCTATACCCAGTGGTATTGGAAGGTCGACCTGCACAACCTCTTCCACTTCCTGCGCCTGCGCGCCGACGCCCACGCCCAA
>CAKZOU010000013.1 GCA_937138255.1 uncultured Paracoccaceae bacterium | reverse complement strand
GCGCCGAGCACCTATGGGATGCCCTTTTCCCAACCATCATGATGGGCGACGACCGTGCGGTGAAGCAGGTTTTCGTTGCTGGCAAGGCTATGCTGCAATAGTACCCTTACAATTAAGGGCGATTGTGCATCGTACGATGATGAAATAGAGCCCGCTGTCGACGATTGTTCTACCAAAATACCTCGACATTTTGTTGACACCATCGTTACCATTTGGTTTGCATCTCATCGCTTATTGAGTTAGAACCCTCTTGCGTCATGAACGCGGGTCACGGCCCGTGTGCCAACCGAGCTTCTCGCCACGGTGGCTTCCCTGAGGAGGGAGACGCGGCTGGCCGCAGCCTTTGCGGCAGGCAAAAGAGGGGAAGCCTATCTTGACCAAATCGATCTATACCCGGCAGCAGGCCCGCGCTGACAAGCGGGCGATCCTCGGAGTGCTGCGGTCTCTCGGCCGCGGCGACCACGGCCCGGCCGACCGGATCATCGAGATGGACCGCCGTGCCCTCCTCACAACTATCGCGGGGGCCGCACTGGCCCCTGCCCTGCCGTCCTTCCCCGCGGCCGTGGTGCCGACGGTGCCGCCGGTGCGGGTGCCCATGGGCGGCGATGACTTCTTTATGGCCCGCTCCGAAAGGGCGGCCTATTTCCGCTACAAGGAAGCCGGCGACGTGATCGGCATGACGGTGGCAGCTGCCGCGATCCGCGCCGCTGACGTGGGTGGCGATTCGGCCTATCAGGATGCCAAAGCCCGGGGCGATGAGCCGGCCATGCAGGCCGCCCTCGCCGACTTCCGGCGCCGGGAAATGGCCGAGGGCAAGCACCTCGGCGACTGGGCGCATGCCGCCACCCTCGTCGCCAAGACCAACGAACTTCTGAAGAAGGAGACCATCTGATGGCCATCACCACCAACGCCAAGGGCGCGCGCGTCTTCACCACCAAGAAAGACCTCGAGGGCCTCAAGCTCGAGGCCGAGGTCTATACCATCTGGGACGGGAGTTTTAGGGGCGGATCGCTCGGTGTCCGCGTGGCCCCGTCGGGCGCTCGATCCATCTTCCTGATGTACCGCCTGCCCAACGGCAAGCAGACCAAGGCCACCATCTCGAAGCTCGACGCATGGCTGGCGGCCGGCCAGACGCTGGCCCAGTTGCACGCCGAGGCTCGCCGGGTGATCGAGGGCGGCAAGGAGAGCGGCCTCACAACCAGCGAGGCCAAGGCCGCTGAGATCGCCGACCAGACCTCGATCCGCGAGGCGGGTGAGGCCTACCTCGAGCACCGGGCGGCCAAGCGCCCCTATGTCAACCGTGGCAATGGTCAGGGCACCGAGGGCGCCATGCGTCAGGCAATTGAGCGCGCCGAGCATATCTGGGAGAGCAGGGCCCTTACCAAGCTGACTGTGACCGACGCCGAGAACCTGATGGTCTACATCCGCGATACCTTCGGGCCGAGCGCTGCGCTGAAGGCGCGTTCGCTCCTGCCGACCGTGCTCAAATTCGTGAAGCGCACCCAGACCGACGTCAACGTCGACATCTTCCGTGGCATGGAGCTCAAGGACGACTTCTTCCTGACCGCGGACAAGAAGGCTGGTGTCGTGCCTGCCGTGCTCACCGCCGAGCAGCGGGGCGACTACTTCGAGGCGCTGCGAAGGATCGAGCTCGGAGAGAACCGAGACGGCCGCGGCCGCCACCGCGAGCAGGTCGCCGACAAGTGCGACTTCCTGCGGCTCACCTATCTTTGCGCCGCGCGGAAGCAGGACTGGATGCTCGCCAAGTGGGGCGACATCGATCTCGAGACACGCGACTGGCACCGCGGCGAGCGCAAGCGCGGCTCGCACACCATGAAGCTGCCCGCGGCCGCCTTGCCGATCCTCGAGCGCGTCAAGGCGCGCCGGCTCGAGGAGCTCAGCCTGGTCACCCGGCGTGGGGCGAAGAAGACGCTCGGCGACGACGACCTCGTCTTCGGCGGACGCTTTTCGTTGACGCAGCTTCGTGACGTTCACAAGCATGCCGTCATCATGGGTCGCTGTGATCCGCGTCTCACGATCCACGACCTCAAGGCCAGCCGCGTGACCCAGTACCATATCGAGGCCAAGCTCAGCACCACCGAGATCGGCCACATGATCGGCAACAAGGATGTCGCCACCCTGATCCGGCACTACGTCCGCGACAATGCCACCGAGGCTGAGAAGCTGGGCCGCGTGGACACCGTAGGCGACGGCCTGATTGTATAGCTCCAGTTCTAGTTCAGTTGACTATTTGGTGGAGGCCATTCCACCTCTGCCGGAAAGGGACAGCAATGCAACGCGAGGTTCAGATAATTTCCGAGCAGTGGCGAGGTCACTCAAAACGGTCATTCCACACAATGCGCTGCGACATCGTCCGCCTGCACCAGAAAGCATCGTTCTGATAGACCTAAGGCCCACGATGCACAAACGTCAAACCGGACCACCCGATCGGGGCCGACCACTTGCGAAGACCGAAGTGCGCGTTAGAAATGGTCACCCGCATTTCTTGCTCGCGCTCCCAAAAACTAGGTCGACGGAGCGACGGCATCAAAATCAGCCGTGACAGAGAAAGGTGACGCCCAATGGCATTCGAACGCCAAGTGGCCTAAACGAGCACCCAGGGCGGCACAAATACGCGACAGGTCCAGTAAAGCCAAAAAAGAGAAATCGGATGAGGAATTTATATATCCTATTTTGCGCTACTTTCGCATTCGCAACGCCATCCAAAGCCGAGTTTTCGTGGGGATTCGGGGGGCCGTGGGAGGTCCAGGTTGTTGAGGTAGCTCCCTCAGACTTCTTGTCTCGGGTCTTGGTGACAAAGCTTTCCAGAACCTCGCCTTCATGATCGACGGCCCGCCAGAGGTAGTGCCTCTCCCCGTTGATCTTCACGAAGACCTCGTCGAGATGCCACTGCCAGCGGCTCGTTCTCGACCCCTCGATCCGGCGCTTCCGGATCTCGTTGGCGAACATCGGGCCGAACCGATGCCACCAAAACCGCACCGTTTCGTGGCTGATATCGACACCCCGCTCGTGGAGCAGATCTTCCACATTCCTAAGCGAGAGAGGGAACCGAACGTAAAGCATCACCGCCAGGCGGATGATCTCGGGGCTCGTTTTGAAGTACTTGAAGGGGGAGCGTTTGTTCATGCCCGGACGCTATCGAGCGCCCTGCCCCACCTCAAGCGAAGTTCCTCTGACAAGACCGAATGAGGATCTAAATCCTGAAGCTGGCATGTTGGTAGTGTCAGACCAACTCGAACTAGTCTCTGTTTACCGACAAACACGGGAACCTACGCGGAACAAAGAAGGCGCCACTCGGCGAGAGCGGCGGCGCGGTTCGCGGCTTACGTCGATGCCGCGCTCGTGCATCGAATCCTTCATGTTGCGCAGCGACAGTGGGAACCGAACGTACAACATCACCGCCAGATGGATGATCTCTCAGGGCTGGTCTTGAAGCAGCGAAAGGGGGAGCGTTTGGTCATGCTCAAACGTTAAGCCGCCTGCCCCATCTCAAGCCGAGTTCTTCTGACAGGCCCCTTCAAAACCAGCCCTGAGATCATCCGCCTGAATTTCGCCAAAAAGGGGGATTTCCCTCCCATTGCGGTCGGGCCGGTATGGCCTTTAGACGTCCGCTTGCGAAACGTTCGCCGCCGAACCTTTGTCTGGAAGGGGAAGGCGGATAGTGAACTCTGCACCCTTTCCCAACTCTGAAACGACTTCAATTGTGCCGCCGCGCAATTGTACAATCGTCTTCGCGATAGACAGCCCCAGACCCACCCCTTCGGTCGTTCGGCCGTCGCTCGAATCTACGCGCGAAAAGCTCTCGAAAAGGTGCTGGCAGACTAATTCGAACTCGTCTCAGTTCGCCGACGAACTCGCAAACCTATGCGGAACAAAGCAGCCGCCACTCAGCAAGAGCAGCGGTTCGATTAGTTTTGAATACATCGCGAGAGTAGAGGTGGCGTTCCCGATTGAAGTGGTTTGAGATCGAGCACGGACGGCGGCGAACATCTGGAACGTTCGCATGCACCCGAAGCGGATCATCGCACGCTCTCGCCCGCGAAACGGCAGGTGTGAGTTTTCGGCTCGATTGTTGAGCAGCAGCTCGTTTCCTGTCGGTTTGCCGCACCATTCTCCCTCAGCGCTGGCCCGTAGGGTCGCAGGCAATTGGCGACGATCACCCGCGGGCTACCGTGTTTGCGAATTGCTTTCCTGAGGAATCTCAATGTTGGCTTCTTGTCACGCGCCTTTGTGACAAAGCTTTCCAACACCTTACCTTTGTGACCGACCGCTCGCCAGAGGCAGTGCCGCGCACCGTCGATCTTCACGAAACCCTCGCCCAGGTGCCAGCGGCGGTGGCTGGTTTTCAACCCTTCGATCCGGCGCTTTCGGGTCTCCGAGGCGAACATCGGACCGACCCTATGCCACCAGTAGCGGAACGTCTCGTGACCAAAATCGACGCAGCGTTCGCGGAGTAAATCCTTCACGTTGCGCAGCGAGAGAGAAAACCTGACATACAACATCACCGCCAGGCGGATGATCGCGGGGCCGGGTTTGAACATGCCGAGACGCGAGCCAGCCCCTGCCCCACCTCAAGCGAATATCCTTTGTCAGGAGCGAGCCGACCCTAGGTCAAGCGCGCCACCATCCTACCGCGCCTGTCGCTAATTGGAGATATCAATCATCAGGTCGAGGAACGGCGCATATTGCTGGGCGCCGAAGATATCACCATCGCCTGCGCTACCGCTCGGACGCAGGCGCAGGATGGTGAACTTGATCGCGAAGGCCGGATCGTATTCGACGAAATCGGTCAGCCGCGCGCGGTCGACATTCAGGATCTCGCAGACCGTTTCGGGGGTCAGCGCGCCGGAGCGCTTGACCGTCTCGTAAGTCGCCTTCTCGCGGAAGATGATGTCGAAGGTGATCTTGTCGGTGCCCGCGTTCTTCGAGCGGATCGTCTTGGCCAGATCGGCCAGTTTCTTGCGCGTGTTCATGGCAACCTCAGCCGATCATGGCGGTATGGGTGGGGAAAAGCTCGAGTGGATCGTCGACCGACATCGTGTGGTTCAGGGTCCAGCGGTAGGCGGGGCTGGCGTGCAAGACCTCGTCGAGAACGAAGGAGACGCCACCGGCAGTGCCCTTCACGTCCGGCAGGCGGGCGTAGAAGAGCTGGCGGGTGCCGGTCATGGTCACTTCTTCGGCCATCTCGCGGGTCGGCGCGATGCCTTGGACGACGATGCAAAGCTCGTGGCCCGGCTTGTCCTTCAAGGGCTCCATATCGCCCATGACGCCGTTGCGGCCAAAGACGTTGTAGTGAAGCTCCCAACCGTCCTTGCCAAAACGCTCTTCGGTCTGCGCCCGCGCCCAGGCGATGACCTCGTCGACATGGGCTATGGTATAGGGATCGCGAATGCCAGCCATGCCGACGAAACGCTCTCCCACCTTGCCCGAGCCTTCAAGCTTGACCCGGAATTCTTCGGCCGGTACGAAATCCATGCCGGTCACCCGGGTGGTCTTGTCGGCCACCTGATCGTAGCTGCAATTGGTCATGTCGAGCAGACCGCCCGCCACATATTCGTGGAACGGATTGGAGCGTTCATACATCGCATGACCCGCCACCGAAGCGACGGTGCAACGCTGGAACGGGGCCATTGCCGTGACTTCGACGAAATCATCGGTGATCTCGCCCATGACCGTTTCCTTGGCGCCATAGGGTTCGGCGCAGAAAGAAGCGCATTCCAGAACCTTGCCGAGATAGTATGACTGAGGTTCGGGATAGCCCTTGTGAAGGGCCGCCGCAGCGAAGATCGCGCTGTCGGACGAGCGCCCGCCGATGATGACGTCGCTGCCCTCTTCGAGCAGCTTCAGGAACGGGTGAACCCCAGCCATCGCCACGACACGCTCTGTTGCGCCGAGTTCTTCCTCGGTCAGGTCTTCGCGTGCGTCGAGGCCCTTGATCGGCGATCCGGCACGGATCTTGCCGAGAATCTTGTCCTTACCGACCTCGGAATAGAACCAGCCGATCTTGAAGGCAGGCAGCTTGTGACGCGCGGCGATGTCCCGGATCATCTGCACATACATGTCGACGCGGCTGTTGGTGCCAGTGTCGCCTGCCGAGCCGATCATCATCGGAACGCCGATCCGGCGCGACGCCAGCAGCATTTCTTCAAGATCGTGCTCCTGCCAGGCCTTGGGGCTGGCACAGGTGTCGGTACCGAGCGGCACCGGCCCGATATCGTCGCTGCCGGAGTCTGCGGCAATGAAGTCCGGGTTGGCATCAACCCCGAGATGGAAGCTGCCCTTTTTCAGGGGGGCGAAGCCAAGGTGCCCGTTGGGGCAAATGATCTTCATTGACGGCATGAATACCTCACGCGAAGGAGTTGCTTTTGCCCTATAATATGCATTTTTCATGCCAACAGTTGGGGGAGGTGTAATCATTTGAAATAGATATACTTTATTTCCAAGGTGTGGGCCTCACACGAGCTTGCGCGTTGAAATCACGCAAGGCACTGGTGGGCGTCACGCTATCTAGAGGCCGAGCTTGGCCATCTGATGCCGCAGCGCATGCCGGCTGATCTTCAGTGCCGATGACGCGGTCTGAACATTGCCCCCTGCCTCTAGTAAGGCACGCGAGATGAGCTTGCGTTGAAAGTCCGCCGTGGCCGAATGAAAATCGTCAGTACCAACACTGCGAGCTTCGGGCGCGGGCGCCTGGGAACCGCCGCGAACCGTCCTGACGATCCGGTCGGGAAGGTGGCGGGGGAGGATCTCGTCGTCGTCCTCGAGGATGAAGATTCGCTCAAGAAGGTTTTCGAGCTCGCGTACATTACCCGGCCAGTTGTAGCGCAAAAAGATATCGGCAGTTTCATCCGAGAGGCCGCGGATCGAGCGTTTGTAGATCGCATTGTAGCGGCTGATGAAATGCTGCGAGAGGGTCAGCACGTCATTGCCGCGGTCACGCAGCGCCGGGATATTGAGCGCAACCACCTGCAGCCGGTAGTAAAGATCTTCACGAAACTTGCCGTCCTTCACCTCGGAGAGAAGGATCTTGTTGGTGGCTGCGATGAAGCGGACATCGACGGAGGTAGACTTGACCGCACCAACCCGCCGAAACTGACGTGTATCGAGAAGGCTCAGAAGCTTGGCCTGCAGTGTGAGGTCCATCTCGCGGATTTCATCGAGGAAGACGGTGCCGTTATTGGCCGCCTCGATCAGGCCTAGCTTGCGCTCCACAGCCCCGGTGAAAGCGCCACGCTCGTGGCCGAAAAGCTCGGATTCAAGAAGGCTCGCGGGAATCGCCGCGCAGTTGATATCAAGGAATTCCTTCTGCGCGCGCGCCGAGCGGTTGTGGATCATCCGCGCCACAAGGCCCTTGCCTGTGCCGGTCTCGCCATAGATCAGAACGTTTTGCGCCGGGCTGGTCGCAACACGCGAAATCAGCCGCCTCAGATTGTGGATGCTCGGGTGATCCCCGATGATCTCGTTCTTGTAGACCGCCATGCTATGTCCACTCCCTTCGCCGAAGCTCAGGATGCCATCCCGCAGGTCTGCCATTGCCCCGTGCACGGATTGCCTTGACTAAAGGCCATGCTCCTGAGCCTACACGAATAAACTGCGGTGGAAAGCGTCTGGCTGGCCTCTGTGTCGTCATGCTGACACAGGGGCGCAGAGCCGAGGGTTGCATCCCTGTGGCTTTTCATCAGCTCGATCGCTTGGGGGATACCCGGCGTCAGATCAGGAAGCTTGCGGCCAAGATAGGCGAAGCGGTCGGCCGAGTTTCCGGCGATCTTGTCGCTTTCGGGCAGCAATGTCTCTGGCGCAAGCTTGTCACTGACGAAATGGTTGGTCCGCCAGACCAGCGCCCGCTGCTCGATCGTCACCCTGCGGCTCGCCAACTCGACAGCGGCGACCTCCCCCGAGGCATCCGCGAGGATCAAGGTGCCGCCTCCGGCGTGGGGCACAGATTTGATGAACTTGAGGGCATCGGAGACCGTTGCGCATTTCGCGAGGGTCCGGGTCATCAGGAAATAGCGGAGCCAGCCAACACCGTGGCTTCCCACCGAAACCTGCGTATCGGCCAGCGCAAGGCCCTTGGCGTTGATGCCGCTGGAATAGGCGGCCGGGCTGCCAAGGCTGCCAAGGCAGATGAGCTCGCCCGTCCGGATATCTGGCCCCGTATGACGGGTCAGCCTCTGAATGCCGAGGTGCAGGCCCGAATAGTCACGGTTCTTGACCACGATCGGCCCGTCGGGCCCGTCGCCGACCGCCCAGGCGCTGCAGCCGTCGCCATCGAGCTTTGCGCCAAGTTTGAGATCGCGGAGCGTGCCCAGATGCAGATGAGCGAAAAGATCGTCGATGGGAAGAACGAAGCCGTCGGCGATACCCTGCAATTCCGCCATGCCAAAAGGATCGTTCGCAGCGTGAAACAGCGCCTGTTCCCGAAGGTAGTCTTCGGCGCTGGCGTCGATCAGGCCTTCCGATCTGGCCGTCCTGATCCGGCCGATGGTGGCTTGGCGCACCTGTTCCCGGTCGGCCAGCCTGTCTGCCGCCTGACCATGCCCCCGCGGCCAGGCATCCCCAGACAGGATCAAAGGATCAGCGGCTGGAAAGCCCTCGAAACTCACGCGCTGACTCCATCCAGCAGCGAGAGGTTTTCCCCGAGCCGGTGGCAGGCCACCTGATGCCCTTCGGAAACCATTTGCGTCTCGGGCCGCTCTTTCGAGCAGAATTCGGTGGCGAGCGGGCATCTCGTGTGGAATTTGCAGCCTGGGGGTGGATTGAGTGGTGACGGCAAATCCCCTTTGAGACGGACACGTCCCTTGCGGCCCGCTCGCTCGATTTCGGGCACGGCGGACATCAGACTTTGGGTATAGGGATGCCGGGGTGCCGCGAGAACTTTTTCTACCGGACCCATTTCCACGATCTCACCGAGATACATGACAGCGACGCGATCGGCGAGATAGCCGATCACCGAGATATCATGGGAAATGAAGAGGTAGGTGAGCGCAAGCTCGCGCTTGAGCTCGAGAAGAAGTTCGATGATCTGCGCCTGAATGGAGACGTCGAGCGCCGAGACGGGCTCGTCGCAGACCACGAATTCAGGGCTGGAAATCAGGGCGCGCGCGATGCCGATACGCTGACGCTGACCGCCCGAGAACTGGTGTGGATAGCGGTCGAGCTGGTTCGATTTGAGGCCGACCCTCTCGGCGATGGCCGCAACCTTCTTTCGAATAGTGGCTTCGTCGGTCGCCAGATTGTGGAGCCGAAGTGGCAAGCCCACGATCTCGTTCACCGTGCGGCGCGGATTGAGCGAGGCGTAGGGATCCTGAAAGATGATCTGGACCTCGCGGGCCAGCGCCCGCAGT
>CAKZOU010000012.1 GCA_937138255.1 uncultured Paracoccaceae bacterium | reverse complement strand
AGGGTAAAGGGCACCACGTTGTTCAGAACGCTCGACAAGGCGATCAGCGCCCAGCGTTTGCCGCCTTTCGGCAGCGGCAGGCCGCGCGAGAAAACCCAGATCCAAAGCAGCATGGCGCCTAACACGACGCGGAACGCCACGACCGTGAACACCGGGACCTCTTCCAGCACCACTCTGTTCGACAGAAACGAGCCGCCCCAAATCGCGCTGAGCACGAAGAGGAGGATCCAGCCTTCGAGGGTAAGGGTCTTTTGCTGTGTCATAGCGGCACGCTAGGTCCAAGCCAGCTTTCCGGCAATCCGTTTCCTGCGCTTCTCAGGCTTTGGCCGAGCGGCTGATATTGATCCAGTTGCCCGCAAAGATCAGCGCCGCGCCGAGGAAAACCAAAGCGTCGAGCGGTTCGCTGTAGAAGAGCGCTCCGACGACGGCGATCACCGGCAGGCGGGCAAAGTCGATCGGCATGACGATCGAGGCCGGCGCGATGCGAAGCGCATTGGTCAGGCAGAAGTGGGCCAGAAGCCCGGCGCAGCCGATGAGGGCGAGCCACGGGGCTGTGGTGAGGTCGGGCAAGGCCAGATCGCCGTCATAGCCCGCGAAGACAAGGCCGAAGACGGCCTGCATCGACGTCAGATAAAAGAGGATGCAGGTGATCGTCTCGGTGCGGGTCAGGCGGCGGGTGAAAACCGCCGTGAAGGCAAAGCAGACGGCCGAGAGGGCCGCCGTCAGAAGCCCGATATTAAGGCTCTCGGGGCTGGGACGCGCGACGATCAGGATGCCGGCAAAACCCATCACGGCGGCGATCACGCCTGCCTTGCGGATGGGTTCGGCGAGAAAGATCGGCGAGAGCAGGATCACCCAGATGGGCGTCGTGAACTCAAGCGCGAAGACCTGCGCCAGCGGGATCACCGTAATGGCGAAGAACCACAGGTTCTGGCCCGCGAAATGGGCAAGGTTGCGGCCGAAATGCAGGCCAAGATTGCGGTTGGTGATCTCGCGCCATTTGCCGGTGCCGAGGGCGACCGAACCGACGATCAGGATGCCGATCAGGCTGCGGTAAAACATGATCTCGAAAGTATCGAGCGCAAAGCTCACGGCGCGTCCGGCAATCGCCATCGCCGTGAACGAGGCAATCGCGCCGGTCATCCAGACGGCCGCACGCAAGGTTGTTGCCAGATCAGTCCTCTGTGATGACATACTGCCGCTCGATCCCTTTGGTGGCCTGCCCCCATGCGGATGCAGCGGTCCGCTCCTGATGCGCCTCGAACGCCGTGCGGTCAGAGAACACTTCTGCAACCTCCCAGACAAGCGGATCGACGCTTTGCCGCACCTCGAAGGAAAGGCAACCGGACTCGGCGCGGGTGAGCCGGATATGCTCGGGAAGATGCGCCGCAACGAGGGCGGCTTGTGCCTCGTCCGCGCAGACCAATTGTCCGGTGAGCCGGATCACTCCCACTCGATGGTTCCCGGCGGTTTCGAGGTGATGTCATAGGTGCAGCGGTTGATGCCCTTGACCTCGTTGATGATCCGCGTGGCGGTTTCGCCGAGAAATTCGTGGGTGAAGGGATAGTAATCCGCTGTCATCCCATCGACCGAGGTCACGGCCCGCAGGGCGCAGGCGAAATCATAGGTGCGGCCATCGCCCATGACGCCCACGGTGCGCACCGGAAGGATCGCCACGAAGGCTTGCCATATCTCGTCATAAAGCCCGTGCTTGCGGATCTGGTCGATGAACACCGCATCGGCCTTCCGCAGAATCCCGAGCTTTTCGCGGGTGATCTCGCCGGGGCAGCGGATGGCAAGGCCGGGGCCGGGGAAGGGGTGGCGGCCGATGAAACTGTCGGGCAGGCCCAACTCGCGGCCAAGCGCGCGGACCTCGTCCTTGAACAGCTCGCGCAGCGGCTCGACGAGCTTGAGGCCCATCTTCTCGGGCAGGCCGCCCACGTTATGGTGCGATTTGATAGTGACCGAGGGGCCGCCCGAAAAGCTGACGCTCTCGATCACGTCCGGGTAAAGCGTGCCTTGGGCAAGGAACTCGGCGCCTTCAATCTCGTTGGCGTATTTCTGGAACACGTCGATGAACAGCTTGCCGATGGTCTTGCGCTTCACCTCTGGGTCGGAGACGCCCTCGAGCGCGCCGAGAAAAAGCTCGCTCTCGTCGGCATGGATCAGCTTGATGTTATAGTTGTCGCGGAACATGGTCACGACCTGCTCGGCCTCGTTCTGCCGCAGAAGGCCATGATCGACGAAAACGCAAGTCAGCTGATCGCCGATCGCCTCGTGAATGAGGATCGCCGCGACCGAGCTGTCGACGCCGCCCGAAAGCCCGCAGATCACATGGCCGTCGCCCACCTGCGCGCGGATCTTCTCGATCGCGTCGTCCTTATAGGCGCCCATGGTCCAGTCGCCGGTGAAACCGGCAAGCCGGACGAAATTCTCGTAAAGCTTCGCGCCCCTGGGTGTGTGATGCACCTCGGGGTGAAACTGCACCGCATAAAAATGCCGGCTCACGTCGGCGGTGATGGCAAAGGGCGCACCGGGCGAGGTGCCGTAGACCTCAAAGCCCGGAGCGATGCGGCTCACATGGTCGCCGTGGCTCATCCAGACCTGCTCGCGGCCTTCCGCGAACCAGCCCTCGAGGATCGAAAGCTCGGTCTCGGTGGGCGTGACGAAGGCGCGGCCGAACTCGGCGGTGCCGTGGCCCGATTCCACCAATCCGCCCAACTCCTGCATCATCACCTGCTGGCCATAGCAGATGCCGAGGATCGGCACGCCCATGGTAAAGGCCGCTTTCGGCGGGCGGGGCGAGCCCTCGCGGGTCACGCTGTCGGGGCCACCGGAGAAGATGATCGCTTTGGGCGCGAACTCGGCCAGAAAGGCATCGGTGACCTTCTGGTAGGGGTGGATTTCGCAATAGATGCTCAGCTCGCGCAGGCGCCGCGCGATAAGCTGCGTGACCTGGCTGCCGAAGTCGATGATGAGAAGGCGATCATGGGTATGTGTCATGGGCAGGCACTAGACCGGAGGCCGCTTCGTTGCAAGGGTTCTGGCAAGGGGCGGGGCAATATCGCGCGGGGAAAAACGGCGTCCAAATGCGCCAATGTCGCTTTCCGGCGTCAATGGCCGCAAATCCATCGTCGACCGCCCGAGTCTGGGGCTATCTGCTAGAGCAATTTTCTGGAGGATTGCCCATGTCTGATCTCGATACAGCCCAAGCCCCGCGTCGCGCCCGTGGTGGCGGCGGTGCGGCCCGCCGTGCCGAGCGGACCGCTGTGAGCGTGGAAACCGCCCGTTTCATCGAGCGCAAGATCCCCAACCTCGAGATCCTCAACGAAGAAGCGCTCCAGATCATCGAGCACAATGCCGAGACCGTGCTCGAAGAGATCGGCGTCAATTTTGTCGATAACCCCGGCGCGCTTGAGCTTTGGAAAGCTGCTGGCGCGGATGTGCAGGGCGAGCGCGTCCGTATTCCCCGCGGCCTTGCCCGCGAGCTGATCAAGACCGCGCCCTCGAGCTTTACCCAGCACGCCCGCAATTCCGCCCGCAACGTCGAGATCGGCGGCAAGAACCTTGTTCTGGCGCCCGTCTACGGCCCGCCCTTCGTCCGCACTGCCGAAGGCGGCCGCCGCTATGCGACGCTCGACGATTTCCAGAAATTCGTGAAGCTCGGCTATATGTCGAAGTGGCTGCACCACTCGGGTGGCACCGTTTGCGAGCCGACCGATATTCCGGTCAACAAGCGACACCTCGATATGCTCTTGTCGCACATGACCCTTTCCGACAAGCCCTTCATGGGCTCGGTCACCGAGCCGAGCCGGGCGCAGGATTCGGTCGATATGGCCTCGATCCTCTTTGGCGCGGATTTTGTTCAGCAAAACACCGTGATGACCTCGCTCATCAATATCAACTCGCCGATGGTGTTCGACGGGATCATGATGGGCGCACTCGAGGTCTATGCCCGCAACAATCAGGCGGCGATCATTTCGCCCTTCATCGTCGGCGGCGCGATGGCGCCGGTCTCGGTCGCGGGCACGCTGACGCAGGTTCTGGCCGAGGTGATGGCAGGCGTGGCCTATAGCCAGCTCGTCCGCAAGGGCGCGCCGGTCATCGCGGGCGCCTTCGTGACCTCGATCGACATGAACTCGGGCGCGCCCACCTTCGGCACGCCGGAAGCCGCGCATATCACCTATGGCGTGGGCCAGCTGGTGCGCCGCCTCGGTCTGCCCTACCGCTCGGCCGGTGGTTTTTGCGGCTCCAAGCTGCCGGATGCTCAGGCGGCCTACGAGTCGGCCAACAGCCTGAATATGGGCCTTCTGGCGGGCGTGAACTTCATGCTCCATGCCTGCGGCTGGCTCGAGGGCGGCCTTGTGGCCGATTTCGAAAAATTCGTGATGGACGCCGATCAGCTCGGCACCCTGCACCACCTCGCCAAGGGCATCGACATGTCTGAGAACGGGCAAGCGATGGACGCCATTCGCGAGGTTGGCCCCGGCGGCCACTACCTCGGCTGCGCGCATACGCAGGCGAATTTCAAGAGCGCCTTCTGGCGGTCTGATCTCTTCGACTACAAGCCCTTCGAGACCTGGGACGAAGAAGGCGCGCGCGATACGCAAGCGCTCGCATCGGTGCGGGTTGAGAAACTTCTCGGGCAATATCAGAAGCCCGAGCTTGATCCTGCCGTCGAAGAGGCGCTCAACGCCTATGTCGCGCAGAAGAAAGCCTCGATGCCCGACGCCTTCATGTAGAGGGCGGCGGGCCATAGGCGGCGCGATGTATCCGTGCCTCGCCTAATAGCGCGATCAACACCTCGACGTGCTCTGCGACCGAATATTCGGCGTGGTTTGCGATGCGGCGTTCATTGATCACTGATTCAATTTCAAGAATGCGCAGGATTGCCTCGCCGGTTTTGGCGGGGGCCTCACTTTTAAGTATCCGGCGCAAATGAACATCCCGGCGATAGTCATCGGCGCCGATCTTTGCTGTCCGAACCAATATCCCTGGACGCTTTAGGGCCGAGATCATTCCAATCAAGTCGCGCATTGTTGCTCCTGCGGTAACAAAGTGAACAAGAATCTTGACACACGCTATGGTTGTGTTGCGTAAAAACGCTGAGATCGTTCTGTTTGCGTAGAAATTAAAAACACTCCCCCGGAAAACTGTTGCGAAATGAACGACAATGGTTCCGCGGCTGAAACTGAATGGAGGCAGGGCAAAATGACGGGAGAGGATTACGAAAACGGTCGCCCTCGGGGCGATCGGGAGGGCAGGCTGCCACAGTGGTTGCCGCAAGGAGCACGGCATTATCTCGCCCACACCACAGAGGGGCGATCGATCCGCGGACTGGCCAGAAACTCCGGCCTGCATCCATCGACCGTTCTTCGGCAGGTGCGCCGCTATGAGACCCGCCGCGACGATCCGTTGATCGATGATGCTCTTTCCGCTCTTGCCGAACAGATTGGGGCCCCTCGGGTCAGTGCAGAAAAGGAAACGATGCAAATGGACCGGAAATCCGACGCAAATCCCGGTGCGGATATCGCGGCGCAGTCGCCGAGCGAAAGCCGTTTAAGGAGCGAATCTCTGCGGATCCTGCGCCGCTTGGTCGAAACCGGAGCGGTTTTGGCCGTCGGCCGAGATATGGATATGGCCGTTGTCGTAAGAGACGCGCCGGACGGGTCCACCACTCGGTCGGCTGTGGTGGACCGGGCGGTGGCGCAAGCCATGGCGCTGCGCGACTGGATTGCCTGTCATGATCCCGGCGCCCGCGTTGCCCGATATCACATCACCGCTGCGGGCCGCTCCGCCCTGCGCGAGCTGGTCGCAGCAAGTGAAAACCACGCCCGCGCGATGGCCGAAGCGCCGGCCGAGTTTGTCGTGGCGCGGAAGGCGGTAAACGAAGACGACCTGCCGCAAGCCCGCGTCCAACGCTTTGCCGTCACCGATAGCCCGCTCGTGGGCCTTGCGCGGCGTCGCGACAAGGATGGTCGCCTGTTTCTTTCCCGGGTCCTGCTTGCCGCGGGAGAGCGGTTGCGCGAGGATTATGAGCTCAGTCAGATGGACCCAAAATATCGTCGCGACTGGAGCGCGATATTCGACGAGGACGAAGAGCCGGCGATCTTGGACAATAGTGCGTCGGGTGCGGCCTTCGGACGTGTCCAATCCGCATTGTGCGACCTCGGTCCGGGGTTGGGTGATGTTGCCCTGCGGTGCTGCTGCCTTCTTGAAGGGCTCGAGACGACAGAACAGCGCCTTGGATGGGCGGCCCGCTCTGGCAAGATTGTCTTGCGGATCGCACTGCAACGGCTGGCGCGGCATTATGAGCAACAGCACGGAAGGTTCGGTCCTCTGATCGGCTGATGCGCGCGCATGGCTGCCATGCGTCAGGTTTGGTTGCCCCAAGGGCCGATTGGCCTTATGAGGCAACTAAGCGAACGTGATGGAGCCCGCTGCGATGCGAGATCTGAAACTGCCGGACCAACGCCACCCGGAAAAGGCGCATCGGCCAGACAATGCCCAGCCGAAGAAGCCGGACTGGATTAGGGTCAAGGCGCCTGTGTCGCAAGGCTACAAGGACACCCGCGATATCCTGCGGACCCACAAGCTTTCGACCGTCTGCGAAGAGGCTGCCTGCCCGAACGTGGGCGAGTGCTGGAGCCAGGGCCATGCGACCATGATGATCATGGGCGAGATCTGCACGCGCGGCTGTTCCTTCTGCAATATCGCCACCGGCCGCCCGGATGCGCTCGATGTGTTTGAGCCGGGGCGGGTGGCGGATGCGGTCAAGAAACTTGGCCTCAACCACGTTGTGATTACCAGCGTCGACCGCGACGATCTTGAAGATGGCGGGGCCGAGCATTTTGCCCAGACGATCCGCGCGATCCGCCACCAGTCGCCGGAAACCACCATCGAGATCCTGACCCCCGACTTCCTCAAGTGCAGCCCCGAGGTTGTCGAGGTGGTGGTCAGGGCCAAGCCCGACGTGTTCAACCACAATCTTGAAACCGTTCCCGGCCTTTATCCCTCGGTGCGCCCGGGCGCCCGCTATTTCCATTCGCTGCGGCTCTTGCAGCGGGTGAAAGAGATGGACCCCTCGATGTTCACCAAATCCGGCATCATGGTCGGCCTTGGCGAGGATCGCCAGTCGGTCATGCAGGTGATGGATGATATGCGCGCCGCGGGGATCGATTTCCTGACCATCGGCCAGTATCTCCAGCCGACGCCCAAGCATCACAAGGTTGATCGCTTCGTCACCCCCGAAGAGTTCAGGGCCTACGAAACCGCCGCCTATGGCAAAGGTTTCCTGATGGTGTCCGCGACCCCGTTGACGCGGTCTTCCTACCATGCCGGCGACGATTTCGCCCGCCTTCGGGCCGCCCGAATGGCAAAGCTTGCGCAGGGCTAGTCGATCGGCGGCACGGCCTTCAGATAGGCAGCGATTGCTTCAAGATCAGATTGGGGAAGCTGCGAAAGACCGGCGATAACCTTAACCATTTCGCCACCAGCACTGTCGAATGTCGGCGTGAATCCCGTCTTTAGGAATGTCGTGATTTCGTCCTCGCTCCATGCCAGGCCGCCGGAGGTGATGTTGGGGATAGTGCCTTCACCTGCAGGATTCGGTGCCCCGCCAAGCCATCGTGATGTGTCGAGCGCACCCAGGAAATTCCGGGGAGTATGGCATTCTCCGCAATGGCCCAGGGCTTCGACAAGGTAGCGCCCCCGCTCCAATTCAGGAGATGTGGCATTGTCCAAAACCCAACCCTCCCTCAAATAGAGCAGCTTCCAGGCTCCCACACCCAGCCGGATGTTAAAAGGAAAACCGATATCATGGGATTTGTTGGCAGCAGGCGAGGGTGGAAGAGTGCGGAGATATGCGATCAGATCCACCGCATCCTGTTGCGACATGTGTGTATAGGCAGTGTAGGGGAAAGCGGGATAGAGATGTGTGCTGCCTCGGCCCACGCCATTGAGAATTGCATCGGCAATTTCAACATCGGTCCAAAATCCAAGGCCACTGGGACCCGGGGAAACATTTGGAGCATAGAAGGTCCCAAACGGGCTTTTGAAGCCGCGCCCACCGGACAGAACAGGTGCTGATCCCGGTTTTGCCTCGGGAGCGCTATGGCAACTTGAGCAGCCGCTTGCTGCGAAGACGAGGCGCCCTCTTGATCTGTCCCCTGTCAGTTGGTCAAACAGATCCTCTGGCAGGGGAGCGGGTCTTAGCGCAATCATAACAAGCAGCGTCAGCGCTGCCAAAAGAGCGGACCAGGCTGCGAATGGCACCCCGTCCCTCCGCATTATCTAGTTATATGGAGCTCGATAGGCTTGGTGACAGGCACCGCACGCTCCCCCTAGGGCCGACATGGCAGCTTGTAGCCCTTCAAGTCCACCGCCTGCAGAGTCTGCCATCTCTGCTGTTGCTCCCTGCAACTGTGCGAGCGCCGCCAAGACCCCTTCGGGATCTTCCCAAATCGCGGGAAGGGCCCGAGTCTCGGAGACGTCCGCGTTGGATGAGCCTACGACGAAGTAGGGCGAGAAGTCCACGGAAGAGAGGGCGGCTAGGTTGCTTGCCGCGACCTGGGCCTTTTCTGCATCGTACTCGGTCTTTCCCTGGGCCATTCCGCCGAGGGTTCCGAGATTGAAGGCGAAAAGTTGCATGTGACTTTGCCGCGATTTTATCGCGGCGGTGACGGCCGGATCAACGTGGTTCGCACCAACTGCGACTGTGGCAACCATTCCCAGAACGGCCGAGATGAGGGGCATTTTGGTCATTGGGGTCATTTCAATCTCCATCAAAGACGAGGCTATGAAAAGAGAATGCCTGTGTGCATAATAATAACCATTCGTCATTACTGCGGAAAACATAATAATTTATGCACAGGGATAACTGGGACGATCTGAGGTTTGTTCTGGCGGTTGCAGAGACCGGATCGGTCAGTGCGGCCTCGCGGTTGCTCAAGGTGAACCACGCAACAGTGCTACGGCGGATCGCGGCTTTTGAGGATCGACAAGGCGCGGAGGTCTTTGAACGCAGCCCTCAGGGATATCAAGTTCCGTCCGATCGCCTGCGGCTGGTCGAGGCCGCGCGCGAGGTAAGAAACGCGATTGATACGGTGGGGCGCATTTTGCAGGGCGCGGAGGCGCAGCTTTCGGGTGTTGTTCGGGTCACATCGACCGACACATTCTGCATTTCGGTTCTGCCAGATGTCGTGGCCGAAATCACCTCCGAGGCGCCCGAATTGCGGATCGAGCTGCAATGCACCAACGCCCATCTCGACCTGTCGCGGCTTCATGCCGACATCAGCGTCCGTCCCGCGATCAAGCTGCCGGATGAGTTGACGGGGGATCAGGCGGGGATATTGGGAATGCGGAGCTATGGTCCTGCAAACGCCAGCGGAGAGCTGAGGTGGCTGGGGGTTTGTGGTGCGCTCTCCCGCTCAAAGGCCGCGGAGTTCATGGCAGAGGAGCTTATGCCGGGAGAGATCCTTAACGGCGCCGATAGCTTCCCCGTCTTGCGCGAGATGGTGGCCGCGGGTCTTGGCAAGGCGATCTTGCCGAATTGCCTTGGCGATCCCGATCCACGGGTCGAGAGGCTGCATGAGGGGCCCAATGAGGTCAACGTGCCGGTCTGGGTCGCGAGCCACGCGGATCTTGCGGATGCGCCGCGCCTTCGCAACACGCGCAAGCGGATCGCCGAAGCGCTCGAGCCGCGGCTGGCGTCATTTTCCTAGCGCATCACGTCTCGCGAGGACGCAGGCGTGAGGTGCATCCACTCGGGCAAGCCGATCCAGCGGTCGAATGCGTAGAGAGCCAGGCAGGCGGCGATGACGCCGAGCACGAGAATCACCCGTTTTTCCGAAGGGGGATTTTGCGCCCAGCGCTTGGCGCGCAGGAACCAGCGGAACGGGTCCATCGCGTCAGGTAAACCGGACTTTGCCGATATAGGGCAGGTTGCGGTTGCGCTGTGCAAAGTCGATGCCGTAGCCCACGACAAACTCGTCGGGGATCTCGAAGCCGATCCAGTCGGCGCGGAAATCCACCTCGCGGCGCGAAGGTTTGTCCAGAAGGGCGATGGTCTTGAGCTTTCCGGGGTGGCGCGTGCCGAGATATTCCGTGACATGGCTGAGCGTATGGCCGGTATCGACGATGTCCTCGACAACCAGAACATCGCGGCCCTCGATCTGGCCGCGCAAATCCTTGAGGATCCGCACCTCGCGGCTTGATTCCATCGCGTCGCCGTAAGACGAGGCTTCCAGAAAATCGACCTCGACCGGAAGATCGAGCTCGCGCACCAGATCGGCGATGAAGACGAATGAGCCGCGCAGAAGGCCCACGACCACGAGCTTGTCGGTCTTGGCAAACTCGCGCTTGATCTCCTTGGCGAGCCCTTCGATGCGGGCGGCGATGGATTTGGCCGAGATCATCTCGTCGATCACATAGGGGCGGTTTGGCATGGGAACCTGCGTCTCTTGGGTTGATTTCCACGCGCCACTCTAGGACATGAGAAGGCAGCCTGCCAGTGAAAGACGCCTCATGCCCGCCCATTCCGACCAAAGAGTTCTGCCCTTCAGTGCCACGCAGATGTTTGATCTGGTCGCGGATGTTGCGAGTTACCCCAAGTTCCTGCCCTGGACGGCGGCGGCGCGGGTGCGGTCGGTGACGGATCGGGGCGAGACAGAGGTGATGCTTGCGGATCTCGTGGTCAGCTTCAAAGTCTTCCGCGAGAGTTTCGGCAGCGAGGTGACGCTCTGGAAGGACAAGAGCCGGATCGACACGCGCTATATCGACGGGCCGTTCCGGCATTTACAGTCGATCTGGCGGTTTCGCGATGTCGAGGGGGGCTGCGAGGTGAGTTTCGAGGTGGATTTCGAGTTCCGCAACCGGCTTTTGCAGGGGGCGGCTGGAATGTTCTTTCACGAGGCGATGACGCGGATCATCGCGGCTTTCGAAGCCCGCGCGACGGCGCTCTACGGCTGACGTTGCTTTCGCCTTCGGCGAGAGTATTTTTGGCCAAAAGAAATGGGGGCGAGATGAGCATCGAAGAGACACTTGCCGGATTTGGGCTGGAACCGGTGGCGGGCGAGGGTGCGCGCGAGATGATGCGGCTGTCGCTTTTTGACTGGGCGGCCTGCGGGATTGCTGGTGTCGAAGAGCCCTTGGCGGCGATCTTGCGGGCCAAGGCGCTCGGTGAGGGCGGGGCAGGGCAAGCGAGCCTGATCGGCGGCGGCAAGGTTCCGATGCGCGCCGCCGCGCTCGTGAACGGGGCGGTCAGCCATGCCCTCGATTATGATGACACGCATTTTGCCCATATCGGCCATCCGTCGGTGGCTGTGATCCCTGCGGCGCTGGCGATGGCCGAGGTCAAGGGCGTGGGGACCGAGGCGTTGATCGACGCGGCGTTGGTCGGGGCTGAGGCATCGGTTCGGATCGGGCTTTGGCTTGGCCGGGATCATTATCAGATCGGATTTCACCAGACGGCAACGGCGGGTGCTTTTGGCGCGGCCTTGGCGGCGGGGCGGATTGCCGGCCTCGGGCGGGAGGCGCTGGCGCAGGCCCTGGGGCTGGCGGCAACGCGGGCCTCGGGGCTCAAGAGCCAGTTCGGCACCATGGGCAAGCCTTATAACGCCGGGATCGCGGCGGAGACGGGGATCGAGGCGGCTGATCTGGCAGGGCGCGGTTTTTCTTCGTCGGTTGTCGGGTTGAGTGGGCCGCAGGGTTTCGGGCAAACCCATTCGGGTGTTGCCGAGGAGGATGCGCTCGAGCGGTTGGGCAGCTTCTGGCGCATGGAGAGCGTGAGCCACAAGTTCCATGCCTGTTGTCACGGTCTGCACGCCATGATCGAGGCCCTGCGCGGGCTGAATCTGCGTTCTGGTGACGTTGGCGCGGTTAAGGTTCTGACCCATCCGCGCTGGCTCACCGTCTGCAACCAACCGGCGCCCGAGACTGGTCTTGGAGCAAAGTTTAGTTACGCTCAGGTTGTGGCGATGGTTCTTGCGGGCGTCGACACCTCTTCTATCGCGAATTTTTCAGACGAAATGGCGCGGCGGCCCGATCTTGTGGCGCTGCGGGGTCTTGTAACGGTCGAGGGCGATCCCCGGCTTTCGGAGATGGAAGCGCGGGTTGTCGTGACGCTGAAGGGCGGCGATCTGCACGCAGGCAGCTATGATCTCGACGCGCCGATGAGCCTTGAGGTGCGGGGCGAGAAGCTTCGCCGCAAGGCCGAGGGACTTTTGGGCGCGGCGCGTGCTGCGGCGCTTTGGCAGGCGGTGAGGGCGCCGGATCTGGCGCCACTCACCGGACTTTTTGCAGCTTACGAGTTGAACTCGTAGGCGCGCTCGCCGTGGACAGAGAGGTCGAGGCCGTTGGTTTCTGTCTCGGCATCGACGCGGAGCGGGGCAACCAGTTTCACCGCGAAGATGATGGCCACGGTGACAACCGCCGTGAACACGCCGACGATGGCGAGGCTGCCCAACTGGGCGGCCCAAGTGCCCGCGCCGAAGGCGGCGATCATGATCGTGCCGAAGATGCCGCCCACGCCATGCACGGCGAAGACGTCGAGCGTGTCGTCGATCTTGAGCGTGTTGCGGACGAGGTTGACCGCCTCTTGGCAGAGGATGCCGGCGACCGAGCCGATCAGCAGCGCCTCGACCGGGCCGACAAAGCCCGAGGCCGGGGTGATCGAGGCGAGGCCTGCGATCGAGCCGGTTACGAGGCCGACGAGCGAGGCGCGGCCGAATTTGATGCGCTCCCACAGGATCCAGCTCAGCGAGGCGGCGGCGGCCGAAAGATGGGTTACCGTGATCGCCATGGCCGCGCCGCCGTCGGCGGCCAGTTGCGAGCCGCCGTTGAAGCCGAACCAGCCGACCCAGAGCATCCCCGCCCCGATCATCACCATGCCGGGATTGTGCGGCGGGGTGTGGCGGTTGCGGCGGGGGCCGAGGAACATGGCAAGGATGAGGGCGGCGAGACCCGCGGTTTCATGGACGACGATTCCGCCCGCGAAATCGCGGACACCGGTTTCACCGAAGATGCCGCCATCGGCCAGCATCCCGCCGCCCCAGATCCAGTGCGCTACAGGCGCGTAGACCAGAAGCATCCAGAGCGCCGAGAAGAGAAGGACGAAGCCGAAGCCGATCCTCTCGACATAGGCGCCGACGATGAGCGCCGGAGTGATGATCGCGAAGGTCATCTGGAAGGCGAAGAAGAGGACTTCGGGGAGGGTGCCGGAAAGGCTCTCGCTGTCGACGCCGCTGAGGAAGGCTTTGCCGAGCCCGCCCCAGAGGCTTCCCTCACCGCCAAAGGCGATGGAATAGCCGGCGACGAGCCAGAGGATGCTCATCAGGCAGGCCACCGCGTAGACGTGCATGAAGACGCTGAGCACGTTGCGCGCTCGCACGAGGCCACCGTAGAACAGCGCCAGCCCAGGCAGCGTCATGAAAAGCACAAGCGCCGTGGCGACCAGAATCCAGGCGGTATCCGCTCCGTTCATTTCCCTTCCTCCTTCGGGTTTTCCCGTTGGAAGGCCAAGACAAGATTCTCCATGCCGACAAAAGCGGCACTGGTCAGTTTTGGGCTGAATTTGCAGGCGGTTTCTGAACTGCTCAAAATTTAGGCTGTTCTGACCCTCAGGTGTCAGGAAATAGGCGCGGCTTGATCGAGGGCGGCGGCGAGCAGGCGAAGCGCCTCGGTCACGGCGGCGGCGCGGACCTTGGCGCGGCCCAAGGCGCCGTAGTCGATGGTTTGGGTCTGGGTGCCTGCTGGCCCTGCTATCCCGAAACAGACGCGGCCCTGGGGCTTGAACTCTGATCCACCCGGGCCGGCGATGCCGGTTGTGGACACGGCGAGCGTGGCGTCGGAGCGGGCGAGGGCGCCTTTGGCCATGGCGGCGGCGACCTCTTCAGAGACCGCGCCGTGCGCTTCGATCAGCGCGGGATCAACGCCGAGCATCTCGGTCTTGGAGGCGTTCGAGTAGGTGACAAAGCCGCGCTCAAAGACATCCGACGAGCCGGGGATATCGGTGAGCGCGCCAGCGAGAAGGCCGCCCGTGCAGCTTTCGGCCGTGGCGAGCCGCCAGCCCTTCGCTCGTGCGGCGGCGAGGACGGCGGCGGCGCTCATTACATGATCACCAGATGCGAAAGTGCGGCAAGGAGGATCACGCCAATCGCGGCGAAGACGCCCGCCCAGACGTCATCGAGCATCACGCCTGTCGGCCCGCCACGCCGGTCGGCCTTGCCGACGGGGCCGGGCTTCCAGATATCGAAGAGGCGGAAGAGAAGGAAAGCGGCGATCCAGCCGGGATAGAGCGCTGTGACGTCCGCGCCAGCGTGGGCGGCTCCGAAGAAGACAGGCAGGAGGGCGATCCACTGGCCGACCACCTCGTCGATGACGATATGGCCGGGGTCTTTGTCTTCTGCGCCTGCGGTCTCAATGGCGACCGCCCAGCGGCCAAGGAAATAGGCGGCGACTGTGGCGATCAGAACGACCCAAGGGCCGCCGATCAGATAGAGAACCAGCCCGGCGGGCAGGGCCGCGAGCGATCCCCAAGTGCCGGGGGCAGGGCGCAGGAGGCCGGTATAGAAGAAGGTCGTGATCAGTCGGGTCATGGGCGCACCAAGGTTGCTGTGGCCAAAGCGGCGATGCCTTCGCCGCGGCCGGTAAAGCCGAGTTTCTCCGAGGTCGTGGCCTTCACGCTGACCTGATCGGGCCCAAGCCCCATGATCCGTGCCATCTCGGCCTTCATCGCGGCGGCGTGAGGGCCGACCTTGGGGAATTCGCAGACGAGCGTGCAATCGGCATGGGTGATCCGGTAGCCAAGCTCGCGGGCAAGGGCGCAGGCGTGTTCAAGGAAGATATGGCTGGCCGCCCCCTTCCATTGCGGATCGGACGGCGGAAAATGCTGGCCGATATCGCCGCGCCCCAGCGCGCCATAGATCGCGTCTGTGACGGCGTGCATCCCCACATCGGCATCAGAATGGCCGACGAGCGCATGGGTATGCGGCACCTTTACGCCGCACAGCCAGACGTGATCGCCGGGTCCGAATTTGTGCACGTCGAAACCGTTGCCGGTGCGGATATCCATCTGGCTCTCCAGAAGCTGTTCGGCCCGGGTGAAATCTTCGGGCGTGGTGATCTTGAGGTTGCGCTCGTCGCCGCGCGTGGTGGCCACCGACAGGCCCGCCGCTCGGGCGATGGCCACATCGTCGGCCGCCTCGGCATCCGAGGCGGCGCGGTGCGCGGCGAGGATCGCGGAGTAATGAAACCCTTGGGGCGTTTGGGCGCGAAAGAGGCCGGTGCGATCCTGAACACCGCTCACCTCGCCACTTTCGCCCTTCCAGAGCGCGTCCGTCACCGCAAGGGCAGGGGCGGCGGCTGGGTTGGCGGCAAGGGCGCCGATCACATCGCCGATCACGGTGTGGCTGACAAGCGGCCGGGCGGCATCGTGGATCAACACGAGGTCGGGGGCCTCGCTTTCCAGCGCTTCAAGCCCCGCGCGGACGGACGCGGCGCGGGTGGCGCCTCCGGCAACGGCACGGCAGCCTGTGAGAGTTTCAGCCCGCTGCATCTCATTGGGCGCAAGAACGACAACAATCGGACCGACCCCCGCGAAGGCCGCGATCGTCCGGTCAATGACCCGCTGGCCGCGCAGCATTTGCCACTGTTTCGGCTCGGGCCCGCCCGCCCGGAGGCCGCGTCCGGCGGCGACTATGATCACGGCTGTCGTCATGGTGCTCCTTGTTCCGCCCGTTTCTACGTCCGAGTGATTGCCTGTGCAAACGGTCACTTCGACCAGCCCTTTCTGCACAAAAAATGAGCGCGCAGGAATATTTGCCCAAAAATGTGCCCCAAAATCCTTGCTCGAGGCCCGTTCGGGCGCTAGCTCAGGTAGAGAACCGAAGGATGCACCGTGCCTAATCAGGCTGTCACAGGGCTGAAACCGATTGATCTGGGGGGCGTGCTGCTCGCCCCGCCGGTCGCGCTCGCGCCACTTGCCGGAATCACCGACCTGCCGTTCCGCCAGCTTGTCTCGCGTTGGGGCGCGGGCTGGGTCGTCTCGGAAATGGTGGCGAGCCAAGAGATGGTGCAGGCCAAGCCCGGTGTGCGTGAGAAGGCCGAGCTCGGGTTCGATCAGGCCAATACCGCCGTTCAGATCGCCGGGCGCGAGGCCTATTGGATGGCCGAAGCGGCGCGGTTGGTGGAGGCCAACGGCGCGGCGTTCATTGATATCAATATGGGTTGCCCCGCCAAGAAGGTCACCAACGGCTATTCCGGCTCGGCGCTGCTGAAAGACCTCGACCATGCGCTGACGCTGATCGAAGCGGTGGTGGCGGCGGTCAAGGTTCCGGTGACGCTCAAGACGCGCCTTGGCTGGGACGATGCTCTGCTGAACGCCGCCGAACTGGCGCAGCGGGCGGAAGGCGCGGGCATCCGCATGATCACGATACACGGGCGCACCCGCTGCCAGTTCTACAAAGGAGCTGCCGACTGGGCGGCGATTGCTGCGATCAAAGAGGCGGTGTCGATCCCCGTCATCGCCAATGGCGATATCGTCGATCCGGCGGCCGCCAAGAAGGCGATGGCCCTGTCGGGCGCCGATGGCGTCATGGTCGGACGCGGGGCGCAGGGGCGGCCTTGGGTTCTGGCCGAGATCGCGGCCGATCTCTTCGGGACCAAGCGGCCCATCCTGCCGACCCTGTCCGAATTCTCCGCGATGGTGGCCGAACACTATGAGGCGATGATCGCCTTCTATGGAGCCGAGCTTGGCAACAAGGTCGCCCGCAAGCACCTTGGCTGGTATATGGACGACGCCGCAACGCCCGCAGCCCTACGCAAAGCCGTCCTCGTCGAGGCCGATCCGGCCCGCGTGCTGCGCCTTCTGCCCGATGCCCTCGCAGGTTGGGAAAGGGCTGCCGCATGACCGCCGATCCCGCCCTGTGGTCCTCCCTGCCGGTTCCCGCGCTGCTTCTGGACGAGCACGACCGCGTCGAGATGGTCAATCCCGCCGCCGAGAGCTTCCTCAACCTCTCGGCCCGAGCCCTCGTCGGCGAGCCGGTCTGGGACAAGGTGATGATCGACGCGCCCTTGGAAGAGCCATTTGCCCGCGCCCGCGCGGGCCGCTCGTCGCTCTATGTCAACGATGTGGATGTGGGCTCGGGCGAGCGCCCGCCGGTCCAGTGCAACATCCAGGTCGCGCCGCTTCTGGGAGCCGAGGGCAAGATGCTCATGATGATCTCGCCGCGCGAGATTGCCGGACGGATGAGCCACAACGCCCATACCGGCAAGGCCGCGAAATCGGCGATCGGCATGGCCGAGATGTTGGCGCACGAGATCAAGAACCCTCTGGCCGGCATCACTGGTGCGGCGCAGCTTCTGTCGATGAACCTCGAGCAGGGCGATCTGGAACTGACCGACCTCATCGTCGATGAATGCCGCCGGATCGTGAAGCTACTCGAACAGGTCGAGCAATTCGGCAACCTGCGCCCGCCGGTTCTGAAACCGGTGAACATCCACGATGTGCTCGACCGCGCGCGCCAGTCGGCCGCCGTGGGCTTTGGCGCGCATATGATGCTGATCGAGGATTACGACCCCTCGCTGCCGCCGACGCTGGCCGATGCCGACCAGCTTTTGCAGGTGTTTCTCAACCTCCTGAAGAATGCCTCCGAGGCGGGCAAACCGGGCGGCTCGATCCGCCTCAAGACATATTATGACGCCTCGCTGCGCGTCCGCCGCCCGGACGGCCTTCAGGCGCGGCTGCCGTTGCAGGTCGAGGTAATCGACGATGGCCCCGGCCTGCCGCCCGACATCGCGGCGGATGTGTTCGAGCCCTTCGTTTCGGGCCGCGAGAACGGCACCGGCCTTGGCCTTGCGCTGGTGTCGAAACTCATCGGCGATGTGGGCGGCTGGATCTCGGTCGACTCGATTCCCGGCAAGACGGTGTTCCGGGTCTCCTTGCCCGTGGCCCCGCGTGACACGGATATGACGAAGGAAAACAGCTGATGGACGGAACAGTTCTCGTCGCCGACGACGACCGCACGATCCGCACGGTTCTGACGCAGGCGCTCACCCGCGCGGGGTGCCGCGTTCACGCGACCTCGTCGTTGGTGACGCTGATGCGTTGGGTCGAGGAGGGGAAGGGCGATCTCGTCATTTCCGACGTGGTCATGCCCGATGGTAACGGGCTTGAGCAGTTGCCCAAGATCGCCGCCCTGCGGCCCGGCCTGCCGGTGATTGTCATCTCGGCCCAGAACACGATCATGACGGCCATTCAGGCGGCCGAGGCCGAGGCCTATGACTATCTGCCCAAGCCCTTCGACCTGCCCGACCTGATGAAGCGCTCGGCGCGCGCGCTGGAAACCCGCCGGCGTGCGCCCGCCCAGAAGCCTGCGACCAGCGGCACGGAGCAGGCGACCGATCTGCCCCTCGTCGGGCGCACGGCGGCGATGCAGACGCTTTACCGCCTTGTCGCGCGGGTGATGAACACCACGCTTCCCGCCCTTGTCACCGGCGAGAGCGGGACTGGCAAATCCCTCATCGCGCGGGCGATCCACGATCTGTCCGACCGCCGCAACCTGCCGTTTGTCGTTGTGCGGCCCAGCGACCTTCAGGGTGTCGACGGCCCCTCGACCGTGATTGCCAGGGCCAAGGGCGGAACGCTTCTCTTTGACGAGATCGGCGACCTGTCGGACGAGGCGCAGGGGCGGATCGTGCGGATGATCGACGCGATGGGCGATAGCGGCCCACGTGTCATGGCGACCAGTCAGGCCGATCTGATGGCCAAGATGGAAGCGGGAAGTTTCCGGCAAGATCTGTTCTTCCGCGTGAGCGGCGTGACCCTCGCCGTGCCGCCCCTGCGCGAGCGGGTGGAAGATATCGCCCTTCTGGCCGAGCATTTTCTGGCCCGTGCCGAGAGGGATGGTTTGCCGCTGCGGCGGCTGGGGGCAGGGGCGCTGGAACTGGCGCGCGCCTATTCCTGGCCGGGCAATGTGCGGCAGCTGGAAAACATCATGCGTCGCCTCGTCGCCACCTCGAGCGAGGAGGAGATTTCCCGCAGCGAGATGGAGGCCGTTCTGCTTAGCCAGCCGGCGGTGGAGCCATTGCGCGGGGTCACAGACGGCGACAAGCTTTCGGCCTCGGTCGCCAAGCATCTAAACAGGTATTTCGACCTGCACGGTGGGATGCTGCCGCCGCCGGGCGTCTATCAGCGTATTCTGCGCGAAGTTGAAGCGCCGCTCATCGAGATCGCGCTCGATGCCGTGGGCGGAAATCAGGCGAAATGCGCCGATCTTCTTGGGATCAACCGCAATACCCTGCGCAAGAAGATCACCGAACTGGATATCCGCGTGACACGCCGCCGGAAGTTGATGTAAAACCGCAACAGAACCGTGTCCTCGGAGTCGCAGTTGCGTCTGAGGTAAAGCGGCAGGGCGGCGGACAATCCGCGAAAAACAGGATGCCGGGGTGCAGATTTCCCAGTCGGGACATCTCTTGACGTTGATCAGCCGTCTGCGGCGCAGTCGAACTGTTCAGACTGGTGTGACAATCCTTTTGGTCGCCCTAGGGCCGCTCTTGGCCGGCGCAACCTATACGGCTCTTGGCCCGCTCGATCAGGGCAGCAATTCGCCGCTTTTGCGGCTCGTGGTGTTAGCTGACATCAGCTACATCCTTGTTCTCGTTGCGATTGTTATCCTGCGGATCGCGCAGATGATCGGAGCGCGGCGGGCGCAATCGGCCGGCTCGCGACTTCACTTGCGCCTGACGGGCGTTTTCGGCCTTCTCGCGCTTTTGCCAACGATCATGGTCGCGGTCTTTGCGGTCTTGTCGATCAACGTTGGCCTCGAGGGCTGGTTTTCGAGCCGTGTCGGCAATGTCTTGGCAAATTCGCTTTCGGCCGCGCAAGCCTATGAGGAAGAACATCGGCAGGAGCTTGAGCGGGACGGTTTCTCATTGGCCGCAAAACTGAACTCGGAGCGTGAAGCCAACTTTTTCATGTCGGACGGCGAGATTCGTCAAACACTCGGGCGACTTCAAACCGAGATTGAACGGGGACTTATTGAAGCCTTCGTTCTAGACAGCTCTGGTGAGATCAGGGCCCGAGGGGCGCGGTCCTATGAATTCGGATATGAGAAGATTGGCCCGGACGAAATAACGTCCGCCCTAGAGAATGGCATTCTTGTTATCGAGGACTGGAACAATAATGAGTTTAGGGCCCTCATACCGCTGACGAGCTTTACCGACCGATTTCTCTATGTAACCCGGTCCGTAGACGGCAATATTCTTAATCTTCTCGATCAAACCCAAGAGACTGTTAGCCTTTACAAGCAGCTTGAAAGCGACCGAGGTCGACTGCTCTTCGAATTTGGAATTTTGTATCTTGGGTTTGCGGTGATCTTGATTTTGGCGGCCGTGTTGCTGGGCCTTTGGTTTGCGGAACGGCTCTCGCGGCCCGTTGGTCAACTTGTTCTGGCTTCACAAAAGGTTGGAGCCGGCGACTTGAACGTCAGAGTTCCGGAAGAGCAAGGCGATGATGAAATCGCGCAGCTTGGAACGTATTTCAATCAGATGACCGAGAGGCTGAAGGTTCAGCGGGACGAGCTTATCGAAAACACGCAACAAGTCGAACGCCGCAGGAGACTGTTCGACTCCGTTCTCGGTTCAATCACTTCGGGTGTCGTCGGCCTTAACGCCGAAGGGCAGGTGGCTTTTGTAAACAGGTCGGCGCGACGGCTTCTTGATGTGACCAATGAACTGGAGTCTCGCCATTTGTCGGTTGCCGTTCCAGAATTCGGCCCTCTGTTGGACGCGCTTAGAAACGATGGTCGTGAAGTGGTGCAGGAACAGGTCAATATCGTCCGTTCCGGCACGCAAGAAGCTCTGTTGGTACGAATGTCTACCCGGCGCGGTGAGGACGAAACTCCAGAGGGCTATGTGGTCGCTTTCGACGATGTAACCGACTTGGTCAGCGCTCAACGACTGGCTGCTTGGGGAGATGTCGCCCGTCGGATCGCGCACGAAATCAAGAATCCGCTTACGCCAATTCAGCTATCGGCGGAACGCATCAAACGAAAATTCGCCGCGAAACTCGGTGACGAGGGTGATGATCTGCGCCAAATGACCGAGGTTATTGTTCGGCAAACCAACGACTTGCGGCGTATTGTTGATGAGTTTTCACGGTTCGCCAGGATGCCGGAACCTGACCGGATCACAAATGATCTTGCGGTATTGCTGAGGGATGCCGTCACGCTCCAGAAGGCGGGTCAACCGGGTGTTCGTTTTGTGACTGATATTCCGGAGGCATCGGTTTTGGTCGAGGTCGACGCAACGATGATCGGGCAGGCCCTTACGAATATTATTAAGAACGCTGGAGAAGCGATTGAAACCTATAGGGAAAAAAATGAAGGTCTAGAGGTTTCACCAGAAATACGGATACGGTTGGCGTTGCTCGGCAATCACGCAAGGATCACGGTCGCAGACAACGGCATTGGTCTGCCGGAAGATCGCGCGCGCTTGTTTGAACCCTATGTCACAACCCGAGCTAAAGGCACCGGGCTTGGTTTGCCGATCGTCAAAAAGATTGTCGAGGAACACGGAGGAAGCCTGTCGCTTGTCGATGCCGAACCGTTTGATGGCGCGTCCCGCTTTGGGGCGATGGCCGTGATCGACTTGCCGCTGCTGGCGCATGGCGCCGCGGCACAAAATGTACCTGAATGAGGATGTTATGGGCGATATTCTGATTACCGACGATGAACGCGATATTCGCGAACTCATCTCGGATATTCTTAAAGATGAAGGGTTTAAGACCCGTCTTGCCGCCAATGCCGATCAGTGCATGGCCGAGATTTCGAAAGACAAGCCCGCCCTGATGATCCTCGATATCTGGCTCAAAGATAGCCATATGGACGGAATCGATATCCTGAAATCGGTCAAGCGGGATCATCCCGAGATCCCGATCGTGATCATCTCGGGCCACGGCAACATCGAAATCGCGGTCGCGGCGATCAAGCAGGGCGCCTACGACTTTATCGAAAAGCCCTTCAACATTGATCAGCTGATGGTGGTGATCCGGCGGGCGATGGAAGCGTCGCGCCTGCGCCGCGAAAATCAGGAACTGAAGCGTGGTGATGCGCCCAGCGCCGAAATGCTGGGAGACAGTGCCGCGTTCCGGTCGCTCAAGAGCCAACTCGACAAGGTCACGCGGTCGAATGGGCGGGTGATGTTGACCGGTGCACCGGGCTCGGGCAAAGAAATCGCAGCCCGCTATATCCATGCCCAGTCCAACCGGTCAGACGCCCCCTTTGTCACTGTAGCCTCCGCCGCCATTGAGCCCGAGCGCATGGAAGAGGTTCTCTTCGGACGCGAAAGCCCGGAGCGTGGTATCGAGAAGGGGCTTCTCGAACAGGCTAATGGCGGGATCATCTATTTTGATGAGATTGCCGATATGCCGCTTGGCACCCAATCCAAGATCCTGCGGGTTCTTGTGGATCAACAGTTCACCCGCGTCGGCGGCGCCGGCAAGGTGCAGGTCGACCTGCGGGTCATTTCCTCGACCACCCGCGAATTGGCCGATCTGATCCAGACGGGCGAGTTCCGGCAGGAATTGTATCACCGTCTCAATGTCGTGCCGATCCATGTCCCTCCTCTTGAGGAACGGCGGGAGGATATCCCGATGTTGGCCGAACATTTTATCGCCCAGCTCAACCGCTCGCAGGGGCTTCCGCTACGCAAGCTCGCCGAAGATGCCCGTGCCCTGCTTCAAACGATGAACTGGCCGGGCAATGTCAGGCAGCTGAAGAATGTGGTCGAACGTGTTCTGATCCTTGGAGAAACCTCCGAGGCGATTTCCGCCCGCGAGCTGCCGGCAAGCGATGAACCGCAGGGTGAAGAGGGCCGTGTCGTCTTGGGAAGCGCTTTGGCCACCCTTCCATTGCGCGAGGCGCGCGAGCTGTTCGAACGCGAATATCTTCTGACCCAGATCAACCGGTTCGGCGGCAATATCAGCCGGACGGCAGCGTTCGTCGGAATGGAGCGCTCGGCCCTTCACCGCAAACTTAAATCGCTCGGGGTGACGACGGCCAATAAAGCCGGAGGGCGCGTGGCATTTGTGGAAGAAGACTGAGCAGTTGACCCGACAATGGCTCTCTGGCACCACCAAGCCACCTCAATCCTGAAGGAGCGGGCATGAAGGTCATCATCTGTGGCGCAGGTCAGGTCGGCTGGCAGATCGCGCGGCATCTGTCGGGCGAGCAAAATGATGTCACCATTGTCGACGTGAATTCCGAGCTGGTCCGCCGTGCGACCGAAACTCTGGATGTCGGCGGGGTGGTGGGCCATGCCTCCTATCCTGACGTCCTTGAACGTGCAGGCGCCCGCGATGCCGATATGGTTATCGCCGCGACCCATTCCGACGAGGTCAATATGGTGACCTGTCAGGTTGCCCATTCGGTCTTTTCGGTTCAGCGCAAGGTCGCACGCATCCGGTCGCAATCCTATCTCGAGACCGCCTATTCCGATCTCTATCGCCGCGAGCATATGCCGATCGACGTGCTGATCAGCCCTGAAAAAGAGGTTGCAGAGGCGGCGCTTCAGCGGCTTGCCGCGCCGGCAACCTTTGACACAGAAAGCTTTCTCGACGGCAAGGCCCAGCTCCTCGGCATTGCAATTGGCGCGGAGTGTCCGGTTATCAATACGCCATTGCGGCAGCTGACCGATCTCTTTTCAACCCTTCAAGCCATCGTGGTCGGCATTCGCCGTGATGGCACGCTGTTTGCCCCTGCGCCGGGTGACCAGATCTTTGAAGGCGATGCCTGCTACGTTTTTGCGGCCACTCAGGACGTCAACCGAACGCTCGAAATCTTCGGCAAATCCACCAAGAAGCAAGAGCGCGTTGTTATTGTCGGGGGGGGCAATGTCGGCCTCGCCGTCGCGCAAGAGCTGGAGCGGCGCACCGAGCGGGTCAGGGTCAAGGTCATTGAACGCGACCGGGCGCGAGCCGAGATCGCCGCGGATTCGCTCAATAGAACGATCGTTCTGAATGGTGATGGCCTCGATTCCGGTCTGCTGAGCGAGGCCAATGTCGAGACGGCAGATGCTGTCCTTGCCGTCACAGACGACGACAAGACCAATATGCTTGCCGCAGTCCGGGCCAAGGCTATGGGTTGTTCGATGACGATCTGTCTCGTCAACGACCCGACGCTTGCACCCCTGATGGCTCCGCTCGGGATCGACGCCTATATCAATCCACGCGCAACCACCGTCAGCTCGATCCTGCGCCATATCCGCCATGGCCGCGTGAAAGGGGTTTATTCGATTGGCGATGCCGAGGCCGAACTGATCGAAGCTCAGGTTCTTGGCACCTCTCCGATTGCAGGACAGCGCATTCGCGATATCGCTTTCCCCGAAGGCGTCTTGCTCGGGGCGGTCGTCAAGGAGGGCAAGCTGGTCAAGCCAAACGGCAGCCTCAGGATCGACGAGGGCGACCTCATCGCTATTTTTGCAATGGCCAGTGATGTACCGGAGGTCGAGCGCCTTTTGCAGGTCTCGATCGACTATTTCTGATGTACGCACGGCTCGCCAGCCTTCCGCTCTTTGTGCTTTTGATGGCCATTGGTTCAGTGGCCATGATCGTTCCGTCGATCCATGCTCTGGCGATTGGCAATCACGCGGTCAGCCGTGTGTTCTTCTATTGGATGGTCTTGTTCCTGATCTTGACCACCCTGATCGCTATTGCCGCGAGCGGATCAAAGCCCAAAAGTCAGACGCGGAGCCACCTGTCGACCCTCATTGCCGCCTATCTTGTTTTGCCGGCAATGCTTGCCGTTCCATTCTTTGAATTGACGCGAAGCTATGGTTTTCTAAGCGCCTGGTTCGAGATGGTGTCCTCCTTCACCACCACGGGGGCCACGCTGTTTGACCGGCCCTATGTTCTCCCGCATTCGCTGCATTTGTGGCGCGGTCTGGTTGGATGGCTGGGCGGTCTGTTTATCTGGGTTGTCGCGGTTGCCTTGCTCGCGCCGCTTAACCTTGGCGGCTTTGAGGTTCGTGCACAGGCCCGTTCCTTGGCTCGAATACAGGGCGCGAGCCAATCCGGGGCGATCCTAGACCCATCCGAGCGGCTCATACATTATGCCGCCCGCCTTGCGCCGCTCTACGCCGCGGCGACCGGTCTTATGTGGCTCGGCCTCATACTGGCCGGCGAAACGCCGTTTGTTGCGGTGGTCCATGCGATGTCGGTGATGTCGACCTCGGGCATTTCTCCGATCGGGGGGCTCTATCCCGCCGATAGCGGAATTCTGGGCGAGCTGATCATGTTCCCGTTCTTCTTCTTTGCCCTGTCCCGGCTCACGTTTTCCCGCGGTCTCCTGGGTGAAGAGCGGACCGCATTTTGGAAAGACCCCGAGTTCAGGCTTGGTGTCGGGCTGGTTCTCCTCGTGCCGAGCCTGTTCTTTCTGCGCCATTTCTTTGTCGGCCTTGATCTGACAAGCCTCGAGGGATTGCGCGCCGCGCTTCGATCTTTCTGGGGTGCGACTTTTACGGTGTTGTCCTTCCTGACTACAACCGGCTTTGAGGCGCACGACTGGACGCTGGCGGCACGGTGGGCTGGTCTTCCAACACCGGGGCTGGCCCTCGTCGGGCTTGCGCTTGTCGGAGGAGGGATCGCGACGACGGCGGGAGGGGTAAAGCTGTTGCGGGTCTATGCTCTGATCCGCCATAGCGAGCGTGAACTGGAAAGGCTCGTCCATCCCCATTCGCTTGGTGGCTCCGGACAGGAGGCGCGGCGGGTTCGGCGGCAAGGGGCGTTTGTTGCCTGGACCTTCTTCATGATTTTCGCCATCAGCGTTTGTGGCGTGATCGTTCTGCTATCGCTGACCGGTGTGCAGTTCGAAACCGCAACTGTTCTGGCGGTGGCGGCTATCTCGACGACCGGGCCATTGGCTGAGGTTGCCGCTGAAGATCCCATTGCGATATCGGGCATTCCCGATGCTGCCAAGTTCATCCTGATGTTGACGATGGCGCTCGGGCGGCTTGAAGCTATGGCGATTATTGCGCTGCTCAATCCTGATATCTGGCGCAAATAGGCCTCGTCAGCCCTGGAATTTTGGGGCTGGAAACTCAATTCAGGGTTGGACATAATTGCCCCAATAACAACACGGCCCGAACCGGCCGCAAGAATAAGGGAAGCAAGATGGCGACCGACAAACAGAATTTGCAGGATGCCTTTTTGAACCACGTCCGCAAGACGAAGGTTCCGGTGACGATTTTCTTGGTTAACGGCGTGAAACTGCAAGGCGTCATCACATGGTTTGACAGCTTCTGCGTGCTCCTGCGCCGCGATGGCCAGTCGCAGCTGGTCTACAAGAGCGCGATCTCGACGATCATGCCGGCCCAGCCGATCAACCTTTATGATGGCGAAGAATAGGCATCATGGAAACCGATAGGCCCGCCACGCGGGCCTGGGTGCTGCACCCCGACATCAAGACCGACCGGGACCGTCGCGCCGCGGGGCCGGCGCTTGAGGAAGGTGTCGCACTTGCGGCGGCTTTGCCCAATCTCGAGGTTGTCGGCTCCGAGGTCGTGCCGTTGCCGAAGGTGCATCCGGGGATGCTTTTCGGGTCGGGCAAGATCGAGGAGCTGAAGCGGCGCCTGGCGGAGGCCGAGATCGAGCTTGTGCTGATCGACGGCCATGTTGGGCCGGTGCAGCAGCGCAATCTCGAGAAGGAATGGTCGGTCAAGATCCTCGACCGGACCGGTCTGATCCTCGAGATCTTCTCCGACCGAGCCCGCACCAACGAGGGGGTCTTGCAGGTCGAGATGGCGGCGCTGTCCTATCAGCGCACCCGCCTTGTCCGCGCCTGGACCCACCTCGAGCGGCAGCGGGGCGGGCTTGGTTTTGTCGGCGGCCCCGGTGAGACCCAGATCGAGGCCGACCGCCGTGCCATCGACGATCAGCTCGTGCGCCTGCGGCGCCAGCTCGACAAGGTGGTGAAAACCCGCGAGCTGCACCGCAAGGCGCGCGCCAAGGTGCCGTTCCCGATCGTGGCTTTGGTGGGCTATACTAACGCCGGCAAATCGACGCTGTTCAATCGGCTGACCGGGGCGGAGGTCTTTGCCAAGGACATGCTCTTCGCCACGCTTGATCCCACCATGCGGCGGGTGATCCTGCCCTCGGGCGATGAGATCATCCTGTCGGACACGGTGGGCTTTATCTCGGACCTGCCGACCGAGTTGGTGGCTGCTTTCCGTGCCACGCTCGAAGAGGTCCTGGACGCCGATCTTATTGTCCATGTGCGGGACATTTCGCATGCCCAGCACGAGGAGCAGGCGCGGGACGTGATGGAGATCCTGCACAGCATCGGGGTTGCCGAGGGAGCGCCGATGATCGAGGTCTGGAACAAGATCGACCTTCTGGATCCCACCGCGCAAGAGGCGATGCGCAACAGTGATGCGCGCTCGAAAGATGTCTATGCCATCTCGGCGATAACCGGCGAGGGGCTGGACCGGCTCCTTGCCGAAATGGCCGAGCGGCTCAAGCCAGCACATTTGTCCGAAACATTGCGCCTTGCCCATTCCGAGGGAAAGAGGCGCGCCTGGCTCTTCAAGGAAGGCGTGGTCGATACCGAGGTGCAGGGCGAAGAAGGCTCCGAGTTTACGGTGACATGGACGCCGATTCAAAAAGAGCGCTTCGCGCGACTTTGAAGAGGGGGCTCTGCCCCCGCCCTTCGGGCTCCCCCGGAGTATTTTCAGCCAAAAGAAATCACTGGCGCGGGACGAGATCCATGATGCCGACTGCCGCGGCGCGGGCGAGGGCGGGGTCGAGCGACATGGGGATATATTCGCCGCGACGCCAAAGTTCGCCAAGGTCGTCGTAATGTCGGCTGAGAGGGTGGCCCGACTGGCCGGTCGAGATGATGAAAACAGAGCTGTCGGGATCGGCGAAGTCGTAGACGCCGCGAAAGCCCGCTGCATGGACGTTCTGGAACGGGTTGGGTTCCTTGCCCGATGTGCGGCCTCGCAGGAGGGTATTGTCCCCGCCGCTGGTGGATTGGCGGATGTTGACGAACCATTTGAGGACCGGGACTTCACCAAGGGTCGGGTGATCGTGGGTGGCCTCATGCGCCGCGCCCCAGCGTAGCGATTGAAGATCCTGCCCGTAGGTATCCTTGAGCCAGATGATGGCGTCATCTAGGGCGGCTTTGGCGATTTCGGAGCAGGTCTCGTTCCGCGCAGATTGGACCACATCACACCAGACCGATGCGCCTTCGGTGTTGCGATAAACACGCTCGATGAAAAGCGGTTCGACATGGCTGAATTCATCGGCCAAGGGGCCAAGTTCGTCGTCGATCAAACGCTTCTGCAGGGCGCGGAGCCACGCGGAATAGATCAGGGGTTCCGGCAGGTGTTCGTTCATCTCGCCATTCCAGTCGGCCAGAAGCTGCAGTGCCGTTTGTCTCTCGGCCTCGAGGGTTCCGGCGGGCGCTGCCTCGCCGGTAAACCACAGATCGGCGCCGATGAGCGGAAGGAGTGATCGAGCCGTGAAGCTCACTGTATCGAGTTGGGCCTCGATAAAGCTCTCGCGGGCGTGGACCTCGCGGGACTGCATCAGGAGCCGCCAACGGTTGATCCGCTGGGTATCACCCCATTCATAGGACATATGATCGGGGAAGGGGCGGTCAATCACCTTGTTGTTTGTGTTGCCGAGGAGACCGCCTTCGGGGTCGATGAATTCGGGGTTGGTGGCGTAGGGCAGGGTGCCGATCCAGCGGTTCTGGGCGAGATAACCATAGGTGGGCAGCCGCCCCTGGCTTTGATGCCCAAGGTTGCGACGCGGGAAGGCGCCGATGGTTTTCATCGCGACGCGGTTGCGATCGGCCAGCATGAGGTTTTGCGAGGGCGCGACGAAATCCTTGGCCGCCGAAATCGCCTGATCGACGTTGTGGGCACGCATGATGCCCATTCCGGCGCTGAGCGAGGTGTCGCGCTCGGACAGGGCGGTCCAGGCGAGCGAAGTCACATGGCCCGCAGGGCGAATGGCTCCGAGATCATATTGGTCAGGCGGCAGCACGGGGCCGTTGTCGGTCCATTGCAACTTGATCGTGACGGCAGGCGCGCCCGCGACGGTGATGATGCTGTCGCGCGAACGGAAAGGGGCCCAACCATCGGGCGTGCGGTATTCGTCGGGGTTCTGGGGGTTGACCTCTTCGATATAGACATCCTGATCGTCCAGATAACTTGAGGTCAGGCCCCAGCCGAGATCGGCGCTGCGCCCGGTCAGGATCAGGGGAAGGCCGGGGATCGTCCCGCCGATGACCCCGCCGGTCGAGAGCTCGAGCCGGGTGAGATACCAGATGGACGGGGCGGTCAGGCCGAGGTGTGGGTCGTTGGCCAACAGGGTTGAACCGGTCGCCGAACGGCTGACGCCCGCAGCCCAGGCGTTGGAGGCTCCGGCCAGGGGCAATGGCTTGACCGGTGAGAGCGGGTCAAAGGGCATATGACTGTCGGCCAGATAGAGGGGAACATCGTCCACTAGATCCGCGTAGCGTGGTAGTGCGGCCGTGCCGGAGCCGGGGGCGTCGGGAAGGATGTCGGCCACGCGTTCAGGAGAAAGAAGTAGCGATGTTCTGGCGCGCAGCACTTCCGCCTCCAGATGCCCCGACAATTGAAGCGCCATGAGTTTGAGGATGGCGATCGAATCCGCCGGTTGCCATGGTGCGATTGCCTGACTGAAGATCCACATCTCGGGCGCACCCCGGCCACGGGCGCCCGAGTTCACCTCGTCGATCCAGGCGTTGACGCCCGCACTATAGGCCTTGAGCATCTCTAGCGTACGCGCGTCCTGCGCTTCGACCGAAGAGACCGCCAGATTGTAGAGATCGAAACGGCGCAGGAGGCTGTCAATCTTGACAGTACGGCTGCCGAACAGCTCTGAAAGCCGACCCTGGACTGTCCGCCGCAGCATGGTCATCTGCCAAAGGCGGTCCTGAGCGTGAGCATAACCGAGGGCGAAGAACACATCCTCATCGTTCTGGCCGAAGATATGCGGCACATCGGCATTGTCGCGGACGATCTCGACCGCGGCGGAAATGCCGGCGACCTCGTATGTGCCGGAGTAATCGGGAAGAGACCGGGAGGCGAAATAGTAGACGAGGCCAAGGGCGCCGACCAAAAGGACGACCACACCGGTCGCGATGCGGAGAAGCCAGCGGAAGAGTTGCGCCATCTTGTCTCGAACCCAAATGCCTTGTTGACGCCCCCTTTCTGGGGGTTAGGTATCGGTATCTGGTTTCACGGCAAAGCGCGAGGGGAGAACGATGGCAAAGCTGGCATTCCTGGGTCTTGGGGTCATGGGCTATCCGATGGCGGGGCATCTGGCCTCCAGGGGGCATGAGGTCACGGTCTACAACCGCACCGCGGCCAAGGCCGAGAAATGGGCCGCGCAGCATGGCGGCACATGGGCGGCCACTCCGGCTGAAGCGGCGGCTGGCGCCGATATGGTCATGGCCTGCGTTGGGAATGACGACGACCTGCGCGCCGTTTGCCTTGGCGAGAACGGTGCTTTCGCCGGGATGAAGGCAGGTGCTCTATTTGTCGATCACACCACTGTCTCGGCGGCGGTCACTCGCGAGCTCAATGCCGCGGCGAAAGAGGTCGGGGTCAGTTTTGTCGATGCGCCGGTTTCGGGCGGGCAGGCTGGCGCTGAGAACGGCCAGCTCGTGATTATGTGCGGCGGCGATCAGGCCGCCTATGATATGGCAGAGCCGGTGATGATTTCCTACGCAAAGCTCTGCAAGCGCCTTGGTGAAAGTGGAGCCGGACAGCTGACCAAGATGGTCAACCAGATCTGTATTGCGGGTCTCGTTCAGGGTCTGTCCGAAGGTCTGCACTTTGCCGAAAAAGCAGGGCTTGATGGCCGTGAGGTGATCGAAGTGATTGGCGGTGGCGCTGCCGGGAGCTGGCAGATGGTCAACCGCTACAAGACCATGCTCGACGACCACTTCGAGCACGGCTTTGCCGTCGACTGGATGCGCAAAGACCTGGGCATCTGCCTTGCGACCGCCAATGAAACGGGTGCGAGCCTGCCGGTGACCGCGCTTGTCGACCAGTTCTACAAGGACGTGCAGAAAATGGGCGGCGGTCGCTGGGACACTTCGAGCCTCTTCAAGCGCCTGCGCAAGCTCGACAGCTAGAAAAAGGGGGCTCCGCCCCCGCGCCTTTGCGGCGCTCCCCCGGAGTATTTCGGGCCAAAAGAAAAAAAGGGGCTGCGACAGACGCGGCCCCTTTCTTTTGGCGGTAAATACTCCCGGGGAGCGCGAGGGGCAGGCAGCCCCTCGCTCCTACTTCTCAGGGATCAGGCCGCGTGGGCTGAAGCGCAGCACCAGCAGGAGCGCGAGGCCCATTGTGAAGAGACGCATATGCGCGGCCGAGTCTTGCATGGCGACGCGGAACCAGTTGTCGTCGGCAAGGCCTGACGTGAGGATCTGGGTCAGCCAGAGGCCAAGCGGTTCGACCTGAACCCAAAGCCACCAGATCAGGAAGGCGCCAAGGATCGAGCCAAAGTTGTTGCCCGATCCGCCGATGATCACCATCACCCAGATGAGAAAGGTGAAACGCAAGGGTTGGTAGGCGCCGGGGGTGAGCTGGCTGTCGAGGGTCGTCATCATCGCGCCGGCGATGCCGCAGATGGCCGAGCCGAGGATGAAGATCTGCAGGTGCCGGGCCGTCACGTCCTTGCCCATCGCCTCGGCGGCGGTCTCGTTGTCGCGGATCGCCCGCATCATCCGGCCCCAGGGGCTCTTCAGAGCGCGTTCAGCGAGCCAGAGGAGCGCCAAGAGAACGAGGGTGAAAAGGACCATATAGGCAAGTTTGACGTAGATCGTGGAGCCCGTGGTCGGATCGAGGCCAAAGCTCGCGGCGCGTTCGACGAAGCTCGTGCTGTTTTGTAGGTCGATCTCGTAGGGAACCGGGCGGGGCAGTCCGATCACGTTTTTCACGCCGCGGGCGAGCCAGTCTTCGTTCTTGAGAACCGAGATGATGATCTCGGCGATGCCGAGGGTGGCGATGGCGAGGTAGTCGGAGCGCAGGCCGAGGGCCGTCTTGCCGATCACCCATGCGGCACCGGCAGCCAGAACGCCACCCAAGGGCCAGGCGAGAAGCGTGATGATGCCCCAGTCGCGGAAGCCGTCGACGCCGCCGGGGTTGATCCCGCCGATATTGCCGAAATTCGCGGGCTTGATCGCCTCGACCACGGCAACGCCACCGTCAAAGACCCAGCGGTAGAGGAAGAAGCCGCCGACGAGGATCGCGAGGGTCGAGAGCGCGCGCGCTCGGCCCTTGGGCAGGCGGCTTTGGACCAGCACGGCGGCGATCACTGTCGCGGCCCCGAGCACCAGCGCCAGAAGGATCCGCGGGCCACCGCCTGCGGTCCAGGCGCCGGGGGTGGGGGGCAGGGAGACAAGCACGGTTGCGAGGCCCCCAAGGGCGACAAAGCCCATGATGCCCACGTTGAAGAGGCCGGCATAACCCCACTGGAGATTGACCCCCAGCGCCATGATCGCCGAAATCAGCGCCATGTTGAGGATGCCGAGGGCTGTGTTCCAGCTGCCCGAAAAGATCCAGGCGCCGGTCGTGCCTTCGAGGATGAAGAGAACCGCGACGAAGGCGAAGAGGAGCGGGGTGCGCATCGACTGGCTCATACCGACTGTCCTTTGAAGAGGCCCGTGGGCTTGAAGAGAAGCACGATGATCAGGATCGCGAAGCTGACTGCGAACTTGTAATCGGTCGACATCAGCTGCACGAGCCCGTCAGGCGCGAGGCTTTCGGGGAGCCAGTAGGTCAGCACCTTCTTCCAGGCATAGGTCACTGTCACTTCCGAGAAGGCCACGACGAAACCGCCGGCAATCGCGCCCAGCGGGTTGCCGAGGCCGCCCACGACCGCCGAGGCAAAGATCGGCAGGAGCAACTGGAAATAGGTGAAGGGTTTGAAGCTCTTGTCGAGTCCATAGAGCACGCCGGCCACCGTCGCCAAACCCGCGACGATCAACCAGGTAACCATGACGACGCGCTCGGGATTGATCCCCGACAGAAGCGCCAGATCCTCGTTGTCGGAGAAAGCGCGCATGGATTTGCCGGTGCGGGTCTTGTTGAGGAACCAGAAGAGCACCGCAACGACGATCACCGCGACCACGACCGTCAGAACCTGGGTCGTGCGAAGCGCGAGGCCCTCGGCGAGGCCGGTCATTTCCTTGAAGTCACGGGCGCTGATGATGAAACGCTCACCGTCCGAGAAATTCTGATCGCCCACGCCGATGATGAAGCGGACGATGCCGTTCATGATGAACATCACACCCACCGAGACGATCACGAGGATCACCGGCGCCGCCTTCTTTCGGCGGTAGAAGCGATAAACGGCGCGGTCGGTTCCAACCAGCAAGAGGCCTGTCGCCAGAATGCCGAAGGGCAGGGCGAGAAGGGCGGTCGGCAGGGGGCCGAAGTTGATCCCCATCGACTGGAACCACCAAGTCAAAAGGATGGTGACCGTCGTGCCAAAGGCCATGGTGTCGCCATGGGCGAAGTTCGAGAAGCGCAGGATGCCATAGATCAGCGTCACGCCCAGAGCGCCAAGCGCAAGCTGGGCGCCATAGGAGGTGGCGGGAATGAGGACGAAGTTGGCGAGGACAACGAGGCCGTTCAGAAAGTCCATGGTCTCATCCTCCCAGGAAGCTGCGGCGAACTTCGGGGTCGTTCAGAAGCTCTTTGCCGGTGCCGGTATGGGCGTTGCGCCCCTGAACCAAGACATAGCCGCGATCGGCGATCTCGAGCGCTTGGCGCGCGTTCTGTTCGACCATCAGGATCGGGATGCCGGTGCGGCTCACTTCGATGATCCGGTCGAAAAGCTCGTCCATGACGATGGGCGAGACGCCCGCGGTCGGCTCGTCGAGCATCAGGAGCTTGGGCTTGGTCATCAGCGCCCGGCCCACGGCGACCTGCTGACGCTGGCCGCCCGACAATTCGCCCGCCGCCTGACGGCGCTTGTCCTTGAGGATCGGGAAAAGGTGATAAACCTGTTCCATCGTCTCGCGGATATCGTCCTTGCGGATGAAGGCGCCCATCTCGAGGTTTTCCTCAACCGTCATCGACGGGAAGATGTTGCGGACCTGCGGCACAAAGCCCATGCCTTTGATCACGCGATCCTGCGGCGACAGGGCGGTGATATCCTCGCCCGCCAGCCGGACCGCGCCGGATCGCACATTGAGCATCCCGAAGATCGCTTTCATCGCCGTCGATTTGCCGGCGCCGTTGGGGCCGACGATCACGGCGATCTCGCCGGGGTTCACCGAAATGGTGCATTCGTGCAGGATGTCGGGGCCGCGGCCATAGCCGCCCGTCACCGCATCGCCAATGAGGAAGGGTTCGGTCATGCGCCTACCTTGTCCTTATGCTTGAGGCCGGTGCCGAGGTAGGCCTCGATCACATGTTCGTTGGCCTTGATCTCGTCGAGGGTGCCTTCGGCCAGAACCTTGCCCTCGGCCATGCAGATGACCGGATCGCAAATGCGGCCGATGAAATCCATATCGTGTTCGATCACGACGAAGGTGTAGTTGCGCTCTTTGTTCAGGCGCACGATGGCATCGCCTATGGTGTTAAGAAGCGTGCGGTTCACGCCTGCGCCAACCTCGTCGAGGAAGACGATCTTGGCGTCGACCATCATCGTGCGGCCCAGTTCCAGCAGCTTCTTCTGGCCGCCCGACAAGTTACCCGCCTTTTCGTCTCGCAGGTGGTCGATGGTCAGGAAATCCAGAACCTCGTCGGCCTTGGCAGCAAGCGCCCGCTCCTCGTCGGCGATCCGTTGGCGGCCGAACCATGTATTCCACAGCTTCTCGCCCGATTGGCCTGCGGGAACCATCATCAGGTTCTCGAGCACGGTCATCGAGTGGAATTCGTGGGCGATCTGGAAGGTCCGCAAAAGGCCCTTGTGGAAAAGCTCGTGCGGCGGCAGGCCGGTGATATCTTCACCGTCCATCACCACGCGCCCCGAGGTTGGCTTGTGGACGCCGGCGATCACGTTGAAGAGGGTGGTCTTGCCTGCACCGTTGGGGCCAATGAGGCCCGTGATCGACCCAGGTGCAATTCTGAGGGTCGCTCCGTCAACGGCATGAAATCCCCCGAAATGCTTGTGGAGGTCTTCGACAACAATCATGGGTGGCCCCCCGGCTGATCATGCCCCAACGGGACATGGTGGTGTTGAAACGGCGCGGGAATGACCCCGCGCCGCTCGTTTTGCACTGTCGTGCGATTAACGGAACTTCGCAGTCACGAAGGCGCCGCCGTTGACGTCGTACTCGCGGTAGTTGCCAGCGCTTTCACCCGGTCCGATAAGCTCGACAGCGGTCGCACCGATGTAGTCGATGTCGACGCCAGCTTTCAGAAGCTCGATGGCCTTGGCCAGCTCGCCCGGAAGGATCGGTTCACCCGGCGCGTTGGCAACGTCCATGACATGGGCGGCGAAATCAGCCGAAGCCGACGAACCGGCAGCCTGCATGGCGAGCATGATCAGAGCAGCAGCGTCATAGCTCTCGGCCGAGAAGGCCGAAGTGCCGTCGAAGCCAGCTGCCGAAGCCAGGCCCTGATAAACGCCTGCACCATCGCTGTCGGTGCCCGGCAGAGCGCCGAACGAGCCGTTCAGGCCATCGCCGATGGCGGCGAGGAGGCTGTCACCATACATGCCGTCCGGCAGGTAGAAGGTGTCGAAGGCGCCCGAGTCGAGCGAGGCTTGGATGACGCCCTTGCCGCCCTGGTCGACATAGCCGGCCACGACGAGAACTTCACCGCCAGCCGAGGCCAGAGCCGCGACTTCGGCCGAGTAGTCGGCCTTGCCGTCTTCATGCGCGGCCGAGATGGTCACCGTGCCGCCCGAGGCTTCGAAAGCGGCCTGGAACGCATCGGCAAGACCCTTGCCGTAGTCGTTGTTGGTATAGGTCAGAGCGACCGACTTGATGCCGCGGTCGTTGAGGATGTCGGTGATCACGACGCCCTGACGCGCATCCGACGGAGCGGTGCGGAAGAACAGGCCGTTGTCTTCGTTGTTGTTGTGCGACAGGCCCGGCGAGGTGGCCGACGGCGAGATCATCACAACGCCGTTGGGCATGGCAACGTTCTGCAAGATGGCGCCGGTGACGCCCGAGCAGTCGCCGCCAACGATGGCGTTGATGCCGTCGCCGGTGATCAGACGCTCGGCGGTCGCCGTGGCAAGGCCAGCGTCGATGCAGCCGTCATCGCCGCGGATGCCGGTGACGGTCGCGCCGTCAAGAAGGGTACCGGCAGCGTTGACTTCGGCGATTGCAAGCTCGGCGCCCTGAGCCATGGCCGGGGTGATCGACTCGAGCGGGCCGGTGTAGCCCAGGATGATGCCGATCTTGATTTCTTCAGCCGAGGCAGCGCCGGCAAGAAGAGCAGTGGCCGCAGAGGCCAGCAGCAGTTTTTTCATTCGATAACTCCCTATCGGATAGCGGATATTTTTATCCTGAAGGCCAAACTACGCAGGCCGTGGCCAAAAGGAAAGCCAAATCCCACGGGGAAACGGCCTGTTTTTACCGCTTTTCCGGGACAAACCTTCCCGGCAGAGACAACTTGCCGAGGGATCAGATCGACAAACGCGAGGCGTGCGTGCCACGCTCTCGGTAGGGCGTCGTGTCGTAATGGGCGCGATAGCATTTCGAGAAATGCGACGGCGAGGCGAAACCACAAGCCAGCGCCACGTTGATGACGCTCATGTCAGTTTGCATCAGAAGGTTGCGGGCCTTTTGCAGGCGCAGCTCCATATAGTAGCGCTTGGGGCTGCGGCTGAGATAGCGGCGGAACAGCCGCTCGAGCTGCCGGGTCGACATCCCCACGTCATGGGCGAGGGTCGCCGGGCTGATCGGCTCTTCGATGTTCTGCTCCATCATCTGGATGACGCGGCTGAGCTTGGGGTGGCGCACGCCGATGCGGGTCGGGATCGAGAGGCGCTGTGTATCCTGATCGGTGCGGATCGAGGAATAGATCAGCTGGTCGGCAACCGCATTGGCCAGCCCTTCTCCATGTTCGTCGGCGATAAGCTTGAGCATCAGGTCGATCGAGGCGGTGCCGCCTGCGGTGGTGATCCGGTTGCCATCGACGACAAAGACCGATTTCGTCAGCTTAACGTCTTCGAATTCCTCGGCAAAGCTGTCCTGGTTTTCCCAGTGGATCGTTGCCTTCTTGCCATCAAGGAGGCCCGCTTTGGCAAGCGTATAGCCCGCGGTGCAAAGGCCACCCATCGTGACGCCCTTGCGGGCCTCGCGGCGGAGCCAGCTGACCAACTTCTTGGTGGTCGCGGCCTGCACGTCGATCCCGCCACAGACCATGACAACGTCCTCGCGGCCCAACTCGCCCAGATCCATATTCAGCTTGAATTCGGTGCCGTTCGAGCAGCGGGCCACCTCTCCGCCTTCGCCGGCAATCGCCCAGTCATAGAGCTTTTTGTTGGCCATGCGATTGGCAATGCGCAGGCTCTCAAGAGCGCAGGCGAAACAAAGCATCGTGAAATTGTCGAGAAGAACAAAGACAAAGCGCTTGGGCTTGCCCTTGGCGTCAACTTCCACGATCTGCGGCTGGATATCCATATCCTACGTCCACCCCATGAGAACGGTCGATCATCAGCAGGTTTTCAGAGCAGGTTCAAGGGAAATCAAATGCGGCAATAGATGTCGTATTACGGCTGCCTGAACGGCGTTTGTCGGTGTTTTTGCCATTGGAAGCGGCTGGGGCAGGGGGTATAAGGCCGCGTTGTTACCGCAAACCCCCTGCCAAACTGCGGGGGCGGACCAAGGAGCTGAACATGATCGAATGGCACAAATCGGATTGGCGCAAACTGCCCCGGATCCAGATGCCCGACTATCAGGACGCAGATGCCCTGCGCACGGTCGAATCGAAGCTCGCCTCCTATCCGCCGCTGGTTTTTGCCGGCGAAGCCCGACGCCTGAAATCGCATCTGGCCAAGGTCAGCCGTGGCGAGGCCTTCCTGCTGCAAGGTGGCGATTGCGCCGAGAGCTTTGCCCAGTTCAGCGCCGACCAGATTCGCGATACCTTCAAGGTCATGCTGCAAATGGCCATGGTCCTGACCTTTGGCGCCAAGGTGCCGGTGGTCAAGGTGGGCCGCATGGCCGGCCAGTTCGCCAAACCGCGCAGCGCGCCGACCGAGGTTGTGGGCGGGGTGGAGCTTCCGTCTTACCGCGGCGACATCATCAACGGGTTTGATTTCAACGCCGAGGCCCGTATTCCCGATCCGGCGCGGATGCTGCAGGCCTATACCCAGTCGGCCGCGACGCTGAACCTTCTGCGCGCCTTCTCGACCGGCGGTTTCGCCGATATCCACCGCGTTCACGCCTGGACCCTTGGGTTCACCGGTGCGCCGGAGGCCGAGAAATACCGTGCGATTTCCGATCAGATTTCCAACGCACTCGATTTCATGACCGCCGCGGGCCTGACCGGCGAGACCAACCACGAACTGGCAACGGTCGAATACTACACCAGCCACGAGGCGCTGCTTCTGGAATATGAAGAGGCGCTCTGCCGGATCGACTCGACCTCGGGCAAATGGCTGGCAGGCTCCGGTCACATGATCTGGATCGGCGACCGTACCCGTCAGCCGGATGGTGCCCATGTCGAGTTTGCACGCGGCGTGCTGAACCCCATCGGCCTCAAGTGCGGCCCGACGATGACCACCGGCCACCTCAAGGCGCTGATCAACAAGCTCAACCCCAAGAACGAGGCCGGTCGTCTGACGCTGATTGCTCGCTTCGGCGCAGGAAACGTTGGCGAACACTTGCCGCGCCTGATCCGTGCCGTGCAGGAAGAAGGGTTTAACGTGGTCTGGACGTGCGACCCAATGCACGGAAACACGATCAAGTCGTCCTCTGGCTACAAGACCCGGCCCTTCGACTCGGTCCTGCGCGAAGTGCGCGAGTTCTTCGGTGTCCATAACGCCGAGGGCACCATTCCCGGCGGTGTTCATTTCGAGATGACCGGTCAGGATGTGACCGAATGCACCGGCGGTGTTCGCGCTGTGACGGACGAGGATCTCTCGGATCGCTATCACACAGCTTGCGATCCGCGTCTGAACGCGTCGCAGTCGCTTGAGCTGGCCTTCCTTGTGGCAGAAGAGCTGTCGGCGCGCCGCAGCAAACTTGCCGCAGCCGCCGAGGCCAGCTGATCAAACGTTAGAAACGACGAGACGAAGGGCCGGGCGTGGACGCTGCGGCCCTTTTTCTTTCATTTCGTCGAAAGGCAGGGCAGGCCGTGAAACCGGAGCGAGGATCTCGCGGCGGATATATCCGTCCCGGCGGATCGCCAGCCGTCGGGCAGGGGTATGTATCACGATTGCGCCCATCAGCCTGTCAACGACACCGTTTGCGCCTTCGAGGGGCAAGAGCAACAGTCTGCCAATCTCGCGGTCTGCGTCCAGCTCGGCGGCGAGGGGTATCTCGACCAGCGCGGGCCCATTGAACACAAGTTCGACTTCGGCAACGAGCTCAGATCGGGCGCCGAGTGTAAAGAATGTCGAAAGCGGCATACCGCGCCCGTCGGCACGGATCATATCATTGAGACGCTGCCCGCAAGCCCGCATCCGCGTAACGCCTGGCGCAAGGCGCTCTGCAATGAACGCATGGGGGAGGGCGGTATCGATCTGGGAGGGATCAACCTCGCTGCGAACCGGCAAAATACGCGCGCCGCGGATCTGCCGCCAGTAGCCTTCAAGCGCGGTGATGGCTTGAGGCCGGTGGGCAGACAGAGTGCGGTCCGTTGGAAACTGGGACATGACGTTTCTCCGAAAATACCATTTGATTTTTAGGCATCTCGTTTGGTGACGCACCCGTTATGTTAACACGTGGTTAATGTCTGCAGTAGCCCCACCTGCGCTTGCCCTTGGAGGGCGATTGCCGTTAGCTGCGGCAAACGAAAAGGAAAAGCCATGATCCAGTCGATGACCGCGTTTGCCAGCCGCACTGGCGCCATGAATAGCGCAAGCTGGGCCTGGGAAATGCGCGGTGTTAATGCGCGGGGGCTGGATATGCGCCTCAGGATTGCGGAGGGGCTCGACGGGCTGGAGCAGGCAGTGCGCGCCGCTCTGAGCGCACGGTTCTCGCGTGGCAACATCAGCCTGACCCTGCGGGTGAGCCGCGATGACAGCGCCGGCGCCCTGATCCTTGATGCCGATCAGCTCGACCGGGTGCTGGCCGCGCTTGACCAGATTCAGGAACGCGCCTTCGAGAAAGGCGTGACCCTCGCTCAAGCCACCTCGGCCGATGTTCTGCAACAAAGGGGCGTCGTGGTTCAGGGCCGCACGGAGGATGACGCCGAGGCGCTCGTCGCGGCCCTGCTGGCCGATCTCGAGCCAATGCTCGACGATTTCGCCGCCATGCGCCGGGCGGAAGGGACCGCGCTCCGCTTGGTTCTTCTCGATCACCTCGACCAGATCGCCGCCCTGACCAACGCCGCCGCCAGCGCCGCCGAGGCCCGCCTCGAGGAAACCCGCGCCAACATGACTGCCGCTCTTCGCCGCGTGGTCGATGAGGCGGTCGAGGCTGATCCTGCCCGCATCGCGCAAGAGCTGGCGATCATCGCCGTCAAGCAGGACGTGACCGAAGAGATCAACCGCCTCAAGGTCCATATCGGGGCGGCCAAGGCGCTTCTTGATGATCCCAAGCCCGCGGGCCGCAAGCTCGATTTCCTCGCGCAGGAGTTCAACCGCGAGGCCAACACGCTCTGTTCCAAATCGCAGGCCGCGCCGCTCACCGCCATCGGGCTTGACCTCAAGGCGGTGATCGACCAGATGCGCGAGCAGATCCAGAACGTGGAGTAAACCATGCAGCGCCGCGGCCTTCTCATTATTCTTTCTTCGCCGTCGGGTGCGGGGAAATCGACGATGACCAAACGCCTGCGCGCCTGGGATCCCTCGATCCGCTTTTCAGTCTCCGCCACGACCCGCGCCCCGCGCCCCGGCGAAGAGGACGGCCGCGAATATTATTTCCGCTCACGCGAGGCTTTCGAGCAGATGGTCGCCACCGGCGAGATGCTCGAACACGCCGAGGTTTTCGGCAATTTCTACGGCAGCCCAAAGGGCCCTGTCGTCGCCAATATGGAAGGCGGGGTCGATACGCTCTTCGATATCGACTGGCAGGGCGGCCAGCAGATCAAGCAGGCGATGGGCGAGGATGTCGTCTCGATCTTCATCCTGCCGCCGTCGATGGCCGAGCTCGAACGCCGCCTGCGCTCGCGCGGGCAGGATAGCGACGAGGTGATCGCGGGGCGGATGTCGAAGAGCCTCGCCGAGATCAGCCATTGGGCGGAATACGATTATGTGCTGGTCAATGACGATCCAGATGCCTGCGAGGCTAAGCTCCGCGCCATCCTGACCGCCGAACGCCAGCGCCGCACGCGCCAGCCTTGGCTCAACGATTTCGTGCGCGGTCTGAGCAAGGAATATGGGGGCAAGTGATGATCTTTTCCTTTGAAGGCCACGCGCCGACGATCGACCCCGAGGCTTGGGTGGCGCATGACGCCAATATCATCGGCAAGATCACCCTGATGGCCGGAAGCTCCGTCTGGTTCTGCTCAACCTTGCGCGGCGATAACGAGCCGATCGTGGTGGGCGAGGGGACCAATATTCAGGAAAACTGTGTGATCCACACCGACATGGGCTTTCCCGTCACCATCGGCGCGGGCTGCACCATCGGCCACAAGGCGATGATCCACGGCTGCACCATTGGCGAGAATACCCTCGTCGGCATGGGCGCCACGATCCTCAACGGCGCGGTGATCGGCAAGAACTGCCTGATCGGGGCAGGGGCCCTGATCCCGGAAGGCAAGGTGATCCCCGATGGATCGCTGGTGATGGGGGTTCCGGGCAAGGTCGTGCGCGAGCTTGACGAGGCCCGGATTGAATCGCTGCGTGCCTCAGCGCGCGGCTATCAGCGCAACGCCCGCCGCTTCCGCGCGGGCCTCAAAGAGATCTGAGATGATACCTCCCAAGAGCCTCGTGCGCCGCACAGGTTGGCCCGAGAGCGCCTCCAAACCCCTCGTCACGCCGCTTCAGCCTTCGGTGGTCTATACCTCGGGCAATCCCGATGCGCTCGACGTGATCTATACGGAAAAGACCGGCTTTAGTTATGCCCGCGAGGGGCATCCGAATGCCTCGGTCTTGGCCTCGAAGATCGACTATCTCGAAGGGACGCAGGGCGGGATCATCACCGGCTCGGGGATGAGCGCGATTTCGGCGGTGCTGCTTGGCGTGCTGAAGGCGGGCGACCACGTCCTCTGCGGCGATCAGGCCTATGGCCGGACCCTGCGCCTGATGACCCAAGACCTGCCGCGCCTCGGTATCGAGACGAGCCTTGCCGATCCGACCGACGCCGCCGCGATACGCGCGGCGATGCGGCCCAACACGCGGATGATCCTTGTCGAGGTGATTTCCAACCCGACGATCCGTGTGGCCGATATGGAGGGCATCGCCCGGATCTCCAGCGAGACCGGCGTTCTTCTGGTGGTGGACAACACCTTCACCACGCCGCGCCTCTATCGCCCCTTCGAACATGGCGCCGATATCATCATCCATTCGGTGACCAAGCTGATGGCCGGCCATTCCGACGCGACCCTCGGCTATGCCGTGGCCCGCGATCCCGCGCTGATGACCGCGATCAACGACGCCAACGTGACATGGGGCCTGACGCCGAGCCCCTTCGATTGCTGGCTGGCCGAGCGTGGCCTGCACACCTTCGATCTGCGCCTCGACAAGGCCGAGCGCAACGCGGCGGCCTTGGCCGAGGCGCTGGCGGGCCATCCGGCGGTCGAGCGTGTGCTCTATCCCACGCGCCCCGATCACCCCGACCACAACCGCGCCATGAGCCTTCTTGGCGGGCGCGGCGGCAACATGATGTCGTTCATTCTCAAAGGGGGCAGGGCGGCCGCCAATGCCTTTACCAACGCCGCCCCCGAGATTGCCTTTGCGCCCACCTTGGGCGACGTGGGCACGACCCTGTCGCACCCGCCGTCATCGTCGCACCGGGGGCTGACCGTGGAAGGCCGCGCCAAGCTCGGGATTACCGAAGGGTTTTTCAGGGTGTCTGTTGGGGTTGAGGAGGAGGGCATCCTCGTTTCAGAAATGCTCCGCGCGGCCGATGCAGCTCGGGGTCAAAGTGCGACCTAGCTAAAGAATTCGGAAACTTCGATAATATCGAAATCGAGGTCGGGTGCCACCTGCGCGACTTCCCTCTTGATCAAATTCGGTGCCGGGAGCGCACTGGCAAGTGCGCGATACTGACCTTGGTATCCAGAGCGATACAATTCACCGGCGATATCGACCGCGTCGAAACCGTTGCCGATCAGGACCGACAAAATGGCAGTCGGTCGAGGCCGAGCTGCAAGGCAATCAGAGAGGCTTTCAATATCGACAAAGACAAAACCATCAATTCTGGGATCATTGTCGTCGAGGCCTTCAATAACGGTTTTTCTGCCCACAAAATAGATGGCATC
>CAKZOU010000011.1 GCA_937138255.1 uncultured Paracoccaceae bacterium | reverse complement strand
GCAGGTGCCGCTCTCGCCGACCCCGCGCTAATTTTCGATCTTGGCGGCAAATTCGACAAGTCGTTCAACGAAGGGGCCTTCAACGGCGCCCAGCGTTGGGCCGAAGAGACCGGCGGCACCTTTGCCGAGGTCGAGCTTCAGTCCGATGCGCAGCGCGAGCAGGCGCTCCGCCGCTTTGCCGAAGCTGGCAACAACCCGATCGTGATGGCTGGCGGCTCGTTTGGCACCGCGCTTGAGGAAGTCGCTGCGGATTATCCGGACACCAAGTTTGCGATCATCGACAATGTCGTCGACCAGCCGAATGTTCGCTCGGTTGTCTTCAACGAGCAAGAAGGCTCCTACCTCGTCGGTATGCTGGCTGCGATGGCTTCGACCTCGGGCACCGTCGGCTTCATCGGCGGCATGGACATCCCACTGATCCGTAAGTTCGGCTGCGGCTATGCTCAGGGCGTACTCGCTGTGAACCCAGACGCCACCGTCATCGCCAACATGACCGGCACCACGCCCACCGCCTGGAACGACCCGGTGAAGGGCTCGGAACTGACCCTCGCACAGATCAGCCAAGGCGCTGATGTGGTCTATCCGGCTGCCGGTGGCACCAGTGTTGGTGTCCTGCAGACCGCTGCCGACAACGGCATCCTGTCGATCGGCATTGACAGCAACCAGAACTACTTGCACCCGGGCAAGGTTCTGACCTCGATGCTCAAGCGCGTGGACAACGCCGTCTATGACGCCTTCATGGCTGGCGCCGATCTTGAGACCGGCTTGAACGTGATGGGTGTTGGCAACGGCGGCGTGGGCTATGCCCTCGACGAGAACAACGCCTCGCTCATCTCCGCCGAAATGCAGGCGGCTGTGGATGCGGCGGCTGCCGATATCGCTTCGGGCGCTCTTGCGGTGCACGACTACACCAGCGACGAAAGCTGCCCGGCTCTGACCTTCTAAGGTCGGCCACGGCAAATCCTCGGGGCCGCGCTGAACCATCGGCGCGGCCCCTTTATTCCAACACTGTGCTGGGGGGCGCCGGAATGGACGACGCGATGGAAGTCTTCTTTTCCGCATGGGGGGATAGCGATCCCAAAAGTCGGCGGGAAAAACTGGAATGGGCGCTTTCGCCGGAATTCAGCTACGTCGATCCCAATTCGCCCGGCCATCTGAAAGATTTTGACGCCCTCGACGCCTATGTGGCGATGTTTGGCCAGATGATGCCCGGCGCCAGCGCCGAGGTGGCCGATTTTACCGAACATCACGGCCATGCGCGGGCAACGGTCAATTTTCTCAAGGACGGCAAGACCATGATGCAGGGACAATACTTTGGCCGGTTTGCGCACGGCGGTCAGCTTGCGCATCTGGTCGGCTTTACCGGGACAGGAGCCTGACGCGTGACCACACCCGCCATTGAACTCAAAGGTATTTCCAAAGCCTTCGGCCCTGTTCAGGCCAACAAAAACATCAACATCCGGGTCATGCCGGGGACGATCCACGGGATCATCGGGGAAAACGGTGCGGGCAAATCAACGCTCATGTCGATCCTCTACGGTTTCTACAAGGCCGACTCGGGTGAGATCTTTATCAACGGCAAGAAGACCGAAATCCCTGACAGCCAACATGCTATCGCCGCCGGTATCGGCATGGTGTTCCAGCATTTCAAACTCGTCGAGAATTTCACGGTGCTCGAGAACGTGGTGCTCGGTGCCGAAGACGGCGCCATGCTGCGCCCCTCGCTCGCCAAGGCCCGCAGCCAACTCAAGCAGCTGGCCGAGGAATATGAGCTGAACGTCGATCCCGATGCGGTGATCGAAGAAATCGGCGTGGGCATGCAGCAGCGGGTCGAGATCCTCAAGGCGCTTTATCGTCAGGCCGATATCCTGATCCTCGACGAGCCGACCGGCGTTCTGACGCCGGCCGAAGCCGATCAGCTGTTTCGTATCCTTGGCCGCCTCAAGGAAGAGGGCAAGACGATCATCCTGATCACCCACAAGCTGCGCGAGATCATGGAAATCACCGACACGGTGAGCGTCATGCGGAGGGGCGAGATGACCGCGACGGTCAAGACCGTCGAGACAAACCCGCCCCATCTGGCCGAGCTGATGGTGGGTCGCAAGGTCTTGTTGCAGGTCGACAAAGTGCCGGCCAAGCCGGGAG
>CAKZOU010000010.1 GCA_937138255.1 uncultured Paracoccaceae bacterium | reverse complement strand
AAATCAGGTGTTTAGCTGCGGTTATCTAAGGAAAGTGGTGCCCCCACACGGACTCGAACCGCGGACCTACTGATTACAAATCAGTTGCTCTACCAGCTGAGCTATAGGGGCGCCGCGCTTCGTTTACTTGGCGTCGCGCGGCCTTGCAAGACCTAGCGATTGGCCCGCGCGAGAAGAAGAACGGCAATGAGGCCCACCAGCACGATCATCAGCGAGGCGGTCGAGGCCTCGGCGATCTTTTCGAGCGAGGCGCGCTCGTGCACGCGGGTGGCCAGCGTGTCGTAGTTGAAGGGGCGCAGGAGGAGAGTTGCAGGAAGCTCCTTCACCGCGTCGACAAAGACAAGAAGCAGGGTCGAGGCGACCGAGGCACGGATCATCGGTGCATAAACCCGCCGCAAGACGCCCCCTGCGCTTTGCCCAAGCGAGCGGGCGGCCATCGGAAGGCTCGGGGAAACCCGGCCCAGCGCTGCGTCGGCCGCGCCTTGCGAGAGAGCGAAGAAGCGCACGACATAGGCGATCACAAGCGCTGCAGCGCTTCCGGTGAGGACCAGGCCAGGATCATAGCCCGTTGTTTCATAAAGGAAATCCGCCACGCGATTGTCGAAGGCGGCAAGCGGCACGAGGATGCCAAGCCCCAAGACAGCCCCTGGCGCGGCATAGCCGATCGCGGTGACCGGCATCAGGATGCGCGGCAGGGCGCGGCCCGAGAGGCGCACGCCATAGACCATGAAGAGGCCACCGAGCACCGTCAGCACGGCAGCGATGCCGCCCACGGTTACCGTATGGCCAAGCGCGCGCAATAGGCCCTTTGACATCCAATCCGACGGATCGGTCGCGTGGCTCGTCAACACCGCCAGCGGGATCAGGAACCCCGCCGCGAAGGGCAGGAAACAGGCCAGCGTCGCAATCCATCCTGCAAGCCCCGGAAGTGGCGTCGCAGAGACCGGCCTGCGGCCGCGCGCCGAAGCGAAAAAGCGGCTCTTGCGGCGGCTGAATTTTTCAAGCGTCACGAGCAGGATCACGAGGCCCAGAACGCAAGCCGCAATCTGGGCGGCGCCACCAAGGTTGCCACCCTGAAGCCAGACCGAGAAGATGCCGGTCGTCAGGGTCTGCACGGCAAAGAAATCGACGGTGCCGAAATCGTTGACCGTTTCCATCATCACAACCGCCACACCGGCCGCGATGGCGGGCCGCGCCAGCGGCAAGCCGACACGGATAAACCGGCCGATGGGCCCAACGCCAAGGGCCCGCGCCACCTCGTATCCCGCGCCGCTCTGCTCGCGAAAGGCCGCGCGGGCGAGGACATAGACATAGGGATAGAGTGCGGCACTCAGGACGACGATCGCCGCGCTACGGGTGCGGATCGCGGGAAACCAATAGTCCTTGGCGTTTTCCCAACCGAAGATTGAACGCATCAGCGTCTGCACCGGCCCCGCGTATTCCAGAAAATCGACAAGAGCGAAGGCGCCAACATAGGCCGGCACGGCGAGCGGCAGCAGGAGCGCCCATTCAAGCCATTTCCGTCCGGGAAACTGGTACATCACCACAAGCCAAGCTGCGCCTGCGCCCACCATCGCAGTCAGAAGTCCGGTCGCCCCCATGAGCAGGCCGGTGTTGGCCAGATAGCGCGGCAGGGTCGTGGCCCAGAGATGCGGCCAGATGTTGTCAGTCGGCGTCAGGGCAAACCAGATCACCGCAAGGATCGGCAAGACAACGAGCGTCGCGATCAGCATCGCTCCGACAGACCAGAGCGAGGGAACCGACAGGCGGCGGCGGGGCGCGAGGAATATCTGACCAGTTTGCTCGGACATAAGCCTTCGCCTAGCCGAAAGCGGTTTCGCTGTCCAGAAAAGCCACTATAGTGCGCTGAAAAACAAGGGCAGCCCGGGCATCATGCAAATCGTCTATCACATCGGCGCGAATTGCACAGACGACGACCGGCTCTTGAAGTCCCTTTTGAAGAACGTTGATGCTTTCGCTTCCGAAGGAATAAAGGTCCCCGGGCCCGGCAAATACCGGCGGATTATCCGGGAAACCATCCAGAACCTGAACGGCGCACAGCCCTCGCCGGATACGCGCGATATCTTGCTTGATACGATCCTTGATGATGAAGCGGTCAACCGCCTGATCATGTCGCATAGCGCGTTTATCTGCATTCCAAACCACATCTTTGAAGACGGGGTCTTCTATGGGCGGGCTGCCTCCAAGATCGCCGGCTTCGCAAGTCTTTTTCCCGAAGACGATATCGAGATCTTTCTAGGAATCCGAAACCCGGCAACCTTTGTCCCTGCTGTCTACAAAGAAGCGAAATTCACTGATTTCACGGATTATCTGCGTGGAATAACTCTCGACCAAATCCGTTGGTTCGATGTGATTGCGCGCATTCGGTCCGCCGCCCCCAAGGCATCGGTGACGGTCTGGTGCAACGAAGATACGCCGCTTATTTGGGCTCAGCTCATCCGGGAACTCTCCGGCGTCGATCCTCTCACCAAGATCACCGGTGGATTCGACCTTTTGGCCGCGATCATGGCTCCCGAAGGGATGAAGCGTTTTCTGGAATATCTCAAGTCTCATCCACCACAGACCGAAATCCAAAAACGCCGGATCATCGCAGCCTTCCTTGAACGCTACGTCATAGAGGAAGAGGTCGTTGAAGAATTCGATCTTCCGGGGTGGACGACCGAAGTCGTCGATCACCTGACCGAGGCATATGAGGAAGACATCTACCAGATTGCCCGGATGCCGGGCGTGAATTTCATCGCGCCATAACGATCAGCTTCCCAGAAGCTTGAGGCCCACTCCGCCAATGAGGATAAGCCCGATGGCCCCCAAACGAAGGGCGGTGGCAGGCTCGTTGAAAAGGATCATCCCGACAATCACGGTCCCCGCCGTGCCGATCCCGGTCCAGACCGCATAGGCGGTGCCAAGCGGCAGGGTCTTCATCGCGAAACCGAGAAGCACAACGCTCACCACCATGGCGGTGAAGGTGCCGATGGTCGGCCAGAGGCGGGTGAAGCCGTCGGTATATTTCATCCCAACCGCCCAGACGATCTCGAACAGACCGGCAAAGAACAGGGCGGTCCATGCCATGATTACATCCCGAGCGCCGAGCGATAGAGCTCGAGCACCGCTTCTTCCTCGGCCAGATCCTGCGCGTCGCGTTTACGCATGGCGATGACCTTACGCATCACCTTGGTGTCGTAGCCGCGGCCCTTGGCCTCGGCCATCACCTCTTTCTGGCCGTCGGCAATGTCTTTCTTCTCGGCTTCAAGGCGCTCGTAACGCTCGATGAACTGGCGCAGCTCCTGCGCGGCAACGGTGGAAGTGGCGTCGGTCACGGCGTCAGACATGCTTGGCTCCTTAAAAGCAGTTCAGACGTCCTCCCTAGCCGCCCCTCGCCCGCCCTGCAAGGGTTCGGGCTTGCGCGGCGCGCTGGCAGCGATTAGGCGGGGCAAAACGGAGGAAACCATGGACCTTCTTGTCTGGATCGGCGCAGTGATTTCGGCCATTGGCCTTGTCGGCATCATCTATAGTATCGTTGCGGTGGCAAAGGCCCGCAAAGCCGGGCTGGCAGATGAGGAGCTGCGCGCGCGGGTCTCGCGCATCCTGCCGATCAACCTTGGATCGCTCTTTCTCAGTGTTATCGGCCTGATGATGGTCGTCGTCGGGGTTTTGCTCGGCTAGGCTGGAAGGCGATCTAGGGCCGCAAAACCGCCTGCATAACGGATTGCCTGCGCCAAGAGAGGCGGCGGCGCCCAAATCGGGCTTTCGCGCGCCCAGCGCTCCATGTCCTTGCGGATCTGCAAAAGGCCCATCACTCGCGCCGCCAACATAGGGCCACCGCGCCAGCGCGGAAAGCCAAGGCTGTGAACGGCAATCACATCGACATCGCCCGAGCTTTGAATCGCCCCCGACGAGACAAGCCTCGCCCCTTCGGCCAACATGGCCGCAACAATGCGGCGCTGGATCGCCACTGTATCCCTTCCGACGGGACCAGCGGCATCGCCCCCGAAATACCCCTTGGCAAAGCCGAAATCGACCAAAGCAATATCGATCCGCTCTTCGGTCACTCCAAGAGTGAGAAGGTGTTTGGTTGCCTCTTCGAGAGCGCGACCCAGACGCAGCGCGATTCTTCCGGTCGTGTCTGGATCGAGCGCCCGCCGGCCATTCTGCCCTGTCGCAAAAAGGCGCTCGGCGGCCTCGGCCTCGGCCGCGGCGATATGGCAAAGGGCTGCGGACTGTGGATGGGCGGCACAATCACTCAGTGCCTCGGCCTCGAAAGCCAGACCAACCTCGAACGGCAGTGTGATCGCCGCCTCGATGCACTCGACGATCCGCTTTGGGGCGTTGAGCGGAGAGTTCGCGAGCGCAGCACGCCGCGCCTTGATCGCCTCGAAATAGGAGCGTCCGTCGGCAAAGCCGTCGCGTCTCTGAGCCGTCGATACAAGCTGCTCGTCATCTCGGCGCATTTGCAGAATTATTTCCTCCGCCGCCTCTTCGGGGGTTTGATTTGCCAGCGCGTCGATCAAGCCAGATTGGCGTGCGGCAAAGGCGGGCAAGGTGCGCCAATCAAGAAGCATCGAAAGGCTCATCTCGGCACCGACAAGTCGCGGCAGGCGCTGGGTGCCACCGGCACCGGGGACAAGCCCAAGTTTCACCTGTGCCATGCCAAAACGCGCCGTTGGTGTTGCAACCCTGCGATGGCACGCGAGGGCAAGCTCAAACCCCGCGCCAAGCGCCCGCCCCTTGAGGGCAGAAACGACCGGAACGGTTGCCTGCTCGATCCGCGCGGCCACTTCGGACACGGAAGGCGCGCCGCCTTGAATAGCGGCATCGGAAATCGGCAGACCAATGCTAAAGTCCGCCCCCTGCCCTGCAACCACAATGCCCCGGAGAGTTGCATCGGAAAGCAGGCTATCGAGACCCTGCATCAAGGCACGGCGCATATCGTGATCAAGGGCATTGCCGGTGTCGCCAGCCATCACCAGATGGCCGACACCCCTGTGACGCATGATCCTGACCGGACCTCCCATCACCTTGCCCCTCGCCTTGCCACTACCACGCGCCCATTTGGCCGCTGATTGTGCGGCGGGACAAGCCAAAGTTGCGTGTGGACAGGCTCAGACCTTGGCCGGAACCGGGCAGAACACCTCGTAAAGCCGTTCCAGGATCGGCCCGATGCGCTGGTCGGCAAGACGATAGCGGATCGTCCGCCCGTCGCGGTCACACTCGACAAGCCCCTCAGCGCGCATCCGCGCCAGCTGGCCCGATACATAGGACTGGCTGGAGCCAAGCACTTCCTCGAGATCGCTCACACAGAGCTCTCCCGGCAGAAGCGCGCAAAGAATTCTGAGGCGGGCCGGATTGGACAAGACCTTCAAAACCTCTGCGGCTTCGTCAGCAGCTTCATTCATTGCTTTGGCGGCGACTTCAGGATCTTGCATAATGGCTCACTGATCTTGCTTTACACATATTTCATTCTTGCAATGTGTCTTACTGCACTTATAACCTGCCTCAAGAAGATTCGACTTGAGGCACTTTTCTCCCCCTTAGGGCGTGGCTGTCTGCAAACTGTCACGATTTGCCCACAATCCGCAAGCCTGTGCCTGCGGAGAGGGAGAGTTCGCCTCTCAGTCAACGCTTCTTGCGTCGGGAAACCTGCCTCGTCGGACGGTGAGGTTGGGAATTCGGGCGTTCTCGCCAAAGGAAGAATATCGGAAGACAAATGCATCAAGAATGGATCTGGGGGCTCGCCGGCGGCGGCCTCATTGGGATCGCGGGAGCGGTCTATCTACTTATCAACGGGCGCATCATGGGGGCCTCGGGCATCATCGGCAGCGTGGTCGATGGCACCGCAGGCAACCAGACATGGGAGCGGGTCTGGTTTATCGCCGGCTTGTTCCTTCTCCCGACCATCCTCTCTTTCTGGGTCGGTCCGCGCGACAACTTCATCACCGACAACCTCTGGGCCATCGCCGCGGCGGGGATCCTTGTGGGCGTCGGCACGCGGCTGGCCAATGGCTGCACCTCGGGCCACGGCATCTGCGGCATGTCGCGGCTGTCGCTGCGGGGTTTTGTCGCCACCGTTTTCTATATCGGGGCCGGCGGCCTTTCGATCATCCTGTTCAAACATCTTCTGGGGGTTGTCTGATGCGCGGTCTTTTCGCTTTCATCGCCGGAGGCCTCTTCGGCGCCGGTCTACTCGTCTCGGGCATGACAGATAGCCGCAAGGTTCAGGGCTGGCTCGATATTTTCGGCGACTGGGATCCGACCCTCGCCTTCGTCATGGGCGGGGCAATGCTGCCGATGGCGATCGCCTGGCGGATCACCCGCGGCCGCAATCCCGCGCTTGGCGGCCTTTTCCCGCCCAAGCCCGACCAGCGCGTTGGCCGCAACCTCGTCCTCGGTTCGATCCTCTTCGGCGCGGGCTGGGGTCTTGTCGGGCTCTGCCCCGGCCCCTCGGTCGCCTCGCTGTCCTATGGCGGCATTGGCGGGGTCGTGTTCATCCTCTCCATGTTCGGCGGGATGTGGGCCGCGCCCTTGGTGCGATCCAGACTGGACGCGGCTCTGGTCACCGCCTAAAGATCGCGTATGCAGATACGCCCGATCACAGATAAATACGCAGTCTCGCCGCAGATTGATCCCGCCGATGTTCCGGCGATCAAGGCGGCGGGATATACGACCGTCATCTGCAACCGCCCAGATGCGGAAGTTCCGATGGAGCTTCAGTCGGCTGTCATGCGGATTGCGGTGGAGGCTGCGGGGCTGACCTTCGTTGACATCCCCGTAAGCCATCAGTCGCTCAACCTCGGCATGGTCGAGGCACAATTCGCGGCAATCGACGCTTCGGCAGGACCGGTCCTCGCCTACTGCGCCTCGGGCAACCGCTGTTCGATCGTCTGGAGCCTTGGGCAGGCAGGCAAGATCCCGGCGGACGAGATCATCGCGACCGTGGCGCGGGCCGGATACGATCAGTCGGCCCTTCGTCCACAGCTGGAAGCCCTGTCGCGTCGTTAGTCATCAAGTCCTTGGATCGGCATAGGCTCTTCCAAAGCATCACCAATCGTGTTCTCCGGCAGCCGGATCCGAGGGGCGTTGAAATGCCCCCCTTCTTCCATGGCGATTTCCGGCTTCGGTTCGACCCTGACCGCCCGCATCCCTCCCGATTGCCCAAGCCGGCAATTTGCGATGCAGCTCCCGTCTGATGCTTCAAGGCTGATGGCGCCGATATCCAGCTCCAAAAGCGGCAGCACCTGACCGACCTTCAACGCTTCCGCAATTGCCAGCGGCAATCGCAATCGGCCAAGGATCGCCTCGACCTCGGTCGGCGTCTGCATGACAACGTCGCTCATCTGCGCCGGCCAGTCTGCACGGCCGCGACGCTCGGGAGGGTCTTCGGGCATGGCAATGGCCACCGGTAAAGCAAAGGCGATTTCGCCCTGACGCCCACCGGCGCCAAGATCGAGTGTCATGCGAAAGATCTTGTAGGGGCGCTCGGACAATGCAAGGCGAAGCGCCATCACCCCCGAAAATTTGCGGCCAACGGCGATTGCGGGAAACCAGTCCCCCGGCGAAGAGGTGCCGCAGTCGCGTTGAATTGCGGTCATGAGCCCCGTCAGGAACGGCTCGACCAGGGCGGCGTCAACTTCTGTCGGACTACGGGTTTCGGCGGGGGTCGGTCTGATCCGGCCCGTGGTCATCATCTCCCCGGCAGCCGCCAAGACTTCTGGATCGGCGATGACGAGGCCGACGAGACCTTCGGGCGCGACAAGCCCAATAAGACAATGCCCCTTGCCCAGAGGAGAAACGAGATCGTCCAGCCCGCTTTGCGTGATCTCGACGCCGATAACGTCGATCTCTGCGCCAAAGACTTCACGCGAGGCCCGCGCAACCGCCATCCGCAACGCGCGCATCGGCGTTTGAGATCCGGCACTTTCGGCCTGCACAGGTTTTGCAAGCTTGCGCGCCAGTATTCCTGCACTTTCTGTGGACATCACCCTGCCTTCCGCTGTCGTGCAGAAATTAGGGAGTCGTTGCTAACAAATGATTGCCCGAGGCCCTAGGGAAGGATGACCCGAAACGCCGCGCCGCCTTGACCCGGCAAATAGGAAATCGACCCGCCGAGCCGGATCATGATCTCGCGGCAGATCGCAAGGCCAAGCCCCGCACCGCCGGCTTTGCGGTGATCCGACAGGCGCGAGAACTTCTCAAAAATCATCTCCTGATGTTCTTTGGCAATACCGTCGCCGTTGTCGATGAAATCGACCGCCATCCTGCCGCCCGCCTTGCGCACCACAATCCTCAGCACAGGCTCGGCCGCAGTACAGTATTTCTGGGCATTTGCGATGAGATTGATGAACACCTGCGTCAGGCGGTCCAGATCCGTGTCCAGTGCGATCGCCTCCTCTGCCCGCTTGCGCTGGATCTTGATCGCGCTGTCACCAACGACAGAGGCCGCGATGGCCCGGTCGATCACATCGCGCAGGTGTCCTTCCTGTCGGCTCAGCGTGCCCTGCCCGTTTTCAAGCACATTGAGATCGAGAAGATCGTCCAGAAGCCGTGTGAGCCGCACCGCCTCGTCATGGATAATCCCCGCGTGTCGCGCCTGCATTGCATCTGGCGCCCCTCCTTCGCGCAGAATGTCCGAGAAGGAGCGGATCGAGGTCATTGGCGTTCTCAGCTCATGGCTGATCTGGCCAAGGAAGGCGTCCTTCTGGATCGACAGGGCGGTGAGCTTTTCATTCGCCTCCTGCAGCTGCCGCGCGGTGCGCTCCTGTTCGGCGGACTTGGCTTCAAGACGCGAGGAATACTCCATGATCTGAGCGGTTTCGTCCGCCACGGCGATCAGATCCTCCACCGAAACGCTCGCCCCCTGCACCAGTTGCCCGACCATCGCGTGGGCGGTTGCCGCACCCACGGAGCCGGCAAGCTCGCGCTCGAGATCCTCGACGAACTTGGGCGTCACGTCGGGCAGATAGCCCTCCTTCCCCTGCCCGCGGGCCTCGCGCTGAAAAATATCTTGCGCCTCGGTCGAGCCCAAAATCCTTTGGGCCATCACCAAGAGGTCTTCGGCCTCGGCGCCTCCATGGGTCCACGACCGGGTGCCGGTGGAATGTTCGAAAACGTCGACGAATTGCGCCCCCTGAAGTCGCTCGAGCGGGAGCGGAAAAGTCAGAACCGAGCCGATCACAAACGCGGCCGAATTGAGCAGCATCGACCACAGAACCGCATGAATGACAGGATCGAGCCCGGCAAACCCAAAAAGCGCCTGAGGCCGGAGCCAACCCCAGCCAAACGGCCCCTGATCCAGAACGATCTGGGGGATGACCTCATCGGCCCCGAATGACGGCAAGAACAAGGTCCACGCCCAAATCGCAAATCCCGTGATCAGCCCTGCGGCGGCGCCCCAGCGCGTGGCGCCGCGCCAATAGAGGCCGCCAATCATCGACGGAAGGATCTGCACCACGCCGGTAAAGGAGATCAGGCCAATCGCCGCTAGGGCCTCGCCCCCGCCAGAGAGGCGGTAGTAGATATAGCCGAGCAGCAGCACACCGCCGATAGACAGCCGACGCGCCATGAGCACCGCATAGCGCACATCTCCCGACATCATCGCCCCACCGGCCCGGCTCGAGAGCCAGATCGGCACGACGATGTGGTTCGACACCATCGTCGAAAGCGCGATCGTGGCGACGATGACCATTGATGTGGCCGAGGAAAACCCGCCAAGGAACGACAGGATGGCAAGGCCCGAGCGCCCTTCCGCAAGCGGCACGGTCAGAACGAAGAGGTCGGGATTGGATCCCTCCGGCAAGAGATCGAGCCCTACCACCGCGATCGGCACGACAAAGAGGCTCATAACCATCAGATAAAGCGGAAAGGCCCAGCTGGCGGTTGAAAGCCGGCTTTCATCATCGTTCTCGACCACGAGAACCTGAAACATCCGCGGCAGGCAGAGAAACGCGGCTCCCGAAAGGAAGATCAGGCCGAACCACCTCCCACCCGGTGGCGACCATTCCGCGATTTTTGAGGCGTCGATCAGGTCGAGCGTTGGCCCGATCCCGCCGGCCACGCCCCAGACGACGAAGACCCCGACCGCGACCAGCGCGAAAAGCTTGACCACGGCCTCAACCGCAATCGCCATGACGATCCCGTTGTGGCGTTCGTTTGCGTCAAGGTTCCGGGTGCCGAAGATCACTGTAAAAAGTGTCAGACCAACTGCCACCCAAAGCGCCGCCGACGCGAGCTCTGGCGCACCCCAATTTTGGCCCGACGAATTGGCGAAGACCGCGGTCGATAGGGTCACGGATTGCAACTGAAGGGCAATATAGGGCGTTGCCGCAACGACAGCGATCAACGTGACAATCACGCCCAACTCGGTCGATTTGCCAAACCGCGAGGAAATGAGGTCGGCAATAGATGTGATCCGCTGGCTGCGGCCGATCCGAACGAGTTTGCGCAAGACCCACCACCAGCCGATCATTACAATCGTCGGACCCAGGTAGATCGTGATGAACTCGAGCCCCGAGCGCGCGGCGTATCCGACCGCCCCGTAGAAGGTCCAGGCCGTGCAATAGATCGACAACGAAAGGGTATAGACCACCGACGATCGAAGCCACTTGCCCTTGCCACGCTCGGCCTGCCGTTCCGCGACAAAGGCGATGATGAAAAGAAAGGCCACATAAGCCAGAGCGACAGCGACCAGGAGGTTGAAGGAGACCATCAGCCCTCCTCTTTGCTGGAATCGCTTTCGGGTTCCAGCTTGAGCCTGCGCGATATGATCGCGGCGACAGCAATGAGACCTGACCAGATCACAAAGAGATAGATCACAACGTCCGACGTGCCGCGGCCGTCATTGCCTGTCAGTTTCCAGATCAGCGGCAAGACGAAGAGAACGGCTGCCAGCACCGGCAAAAGACGCGCCATATCCTGAAGTCTGCGCTGCCGATAAGAGGCCTGCTCAAGAAAGACCGGCTTTTTACCTCGCGTCGCCATTGTCTAGCCAGTCACAAGCGCACGGACGTTTTCGATCACCTCAGCATTCGAAAAGGGCTTGGTGATGAAACGGTTGACCCCGAGCTTCTCGGCAAGCTCGCGGTCGCGGGTTTGCCCCCTCGCCGTCAGCATCAAGACCGGCAGGGCCTGCATTTCGGGATCGGCACGAAGATCGCGCAGGATGTCAAAGCCGCTCTTTCCTGGCAACATGACATCAAGGATCACCAGATCGGGCGGCGTGGCGCGGATCCGCTCGTTGGCGTTTACGCCATCGGAATGGGTGTGCACCGTCCAGCCATCGCGCGAGAGGATGAAACTGAGCGCCTCGATGATATTGGGTTCGTCCTCAATCACCAGGACACGTTTGCCCATAGCCCATGCCCCTCCCAAGGCTCTGTGCGATCTGGTCGTTGCCGCCGACTATCACGGCAAAGCCGTGGGCTGTCAAAGCCCCAAGGGCGCTCAGGCCAGAAGGCTCGGCTCGCGCCGGGCGGGACAGGCGGGCCGAGGGCAAATCCGGCAGCCGCCCCCCGCTTCAAGCATCGCTGTTTCGCCAGCAGGCGCCGCCTGCACGAGCATTACGGCCTCAACAGGCGCGAGCCCATCGAACCGCAGAGGGCCGAGCGGCCCGGCAATCGCGTGGCAGAGATACCGCCGCCCACCCTCGCCCGGCAGAGCGACGATCGCGCGGATCGGTTGCCCCGGACGCGACAGCGCCTGAAACAGCGGCCAGACAGGACAGGCCGCTGCCGCGCGAGGCAGGCTGAACCCTTCAATCGCCTTGAGACGGGTGACCGCACCCGCCCCGTCACAGGACGCAAACCCAAAGGCCGGGTGCGCCGGGCGTTCAGGCAGGCTTGAAAGGCGGCGCAAGATGGCGGCGGGGCCGACCCCAAACCTTGCCGCGAGAAGCGCAGGATCATGACGGGTCTCGATCGCCGCAGCCTCAAAGGCATCTTGTGGCATGGCCCGTGCATCACTGCGATAGGTACTGAGGCGACCGCGTAAAAGCATCTCCGCCGCCGGGTTTGTGAGCGCGGTCGCAACAATCAGCTCTTCAACGTCTGCATCGGACTCAGCCGGCCCTTCCAAATCAGCGATGTGATGCCCGCGTCTGTCAAAATAGGCATCAACCTCTTCGACCGGAGACAGGGCCAAAGCCCCGCTGTCGGCGGGGGCTTCGAGATAGCCGACAAGCGCGCGGCTGCTGTCGGCCAGTCGCTGGCTGTCGTTATAGATGTTGCGATGAAACCGCTCTTGCCAGTCGCGGTCGAGATCCTCGCTTCCGACAAGGATCGACGACGTAGACCGGATCGATGTCACCGCCGAGATCACCTCATGGAGCGAAGTCGCGAGCTGCGGGTCATGCGCCATCCTGTCGGCGAGCGATTTGACCCGCGCCTCAAGCCGGGCAATTTGAGCGGCCTGATCCGCCACGAGCCCCGCCCATCCCGGAAAGCGCCCGGCAAACTCTTCGGCTTTTCCAACTTCGGCTTCTGCGGCAGGCCGCGTCGCGGCGGCGGCGCGCAGGTCTTCGATCAGGGCGGTTTCCGCACCTTCGGACAGCTGAGCTGGATCGAGGCCGAGCGCGCGAGCAAGGTCGTTGAGAATTCGACCCCCGATTCTGCGCCGGTTATGCTCAATGAGGTTAAGATAGGACGCAGAAATTCCCGCGGCCCTCGCCAGATCCGCCTGCCGCATCGCGGCATCAAGCCGACGTTCGCGGATTCGAGAGCCTGTCAGTCGTCGTTGGGTCATATCCTGGAGAGCTTTTCCGATTGTTTTCCGGTGTTTTCTGCAATTGCGGGAAAATATCTTTACACTTTACAACTGCCTTCTGTGTATGTCTTTACAAATTTTTTATTTCTTCTGAGGCACTTGTTGTGAATTTTTCGAACTGCGCCCGATAATGAGCCAGCATTGTAAAATGCGTGCTGCCGGAGTGTGGAGGCTTCGTCGGCTATCATGAAAGGGAGGGACTCATGTCCAAAATGAACTTCTCACGTCGTGGCGTGCTGAAGACAGGTGCCGTAACCGGCGCCGGTCTTGCGCTTCCGACTATCTTCACGTCCTCGGCTTCGGCCTATACCAACGAGCCCACCGGCTCGTCGGTGAAGCTCGGCTTCAACGTTCCCCAGACCGGCCCCTATGCCGAAGAGGGCCTCGATGAACTTCGTGCTTTCGAACTCGCCGTCCAGCACCTCAACGGTGAAGGCGATGGCGGCATGCTCAACACCATGTCGTCGAAAACGCTCGGCGGCAACGGCGTCCTCGGCAAGAAGGTCGAGTTCGTCACGGGTGACACCCAGACCAAGTCTGACGTGGCGCGTGCATCGGCTCAGTCGATGATCCAGAAAGACGGTGTGGTCATGATCTCCGGCGGCTCGTCCTCCGGTGTGGCCGTTGCCGTTCAAAGCCTCTGTCAGGAAGCCGGCATCATCTTCATGGCGGCGCTGACCCACTCGAACGACACGACGGGCAAGGACCGGAAAGCCAACGGCTTCCGTTACTTCTTCAACGCCTACATGTCGGGTGCCGCCATCGCGCCGGTTCTCTCGAACGCCTATGGCAACGAGCGCCGCGCCTACCACCTGACCGCCGACTACACCTGGGGCTGGACCCAGCAGGAATCGATTGCGGCCTCTACCGAAGCCCTTGGCTGGGAAACCGTTTCCAACGTGCTGACCCCGGTCGGCGCCGGCGACTTCTCGTCCTATATCGCTCCGGTGATCAACTCGGGCGCAGACGTTCTGATCCTGAACCACTACGGCGGAGACATGGTCAACTCGCTCAGCCAGGCTGTTCAGTTCGGTCTGCGCGACAAGATGGTGAACGGCAAGCAGTTCGAGATCATCGTTCCGCTCTATTCGGAGCTGATGGCTGCGGGCGCAGGCTCCAACATTCAGGGTGTTTATGGCACCATGAACTGGAACTGGCAGCTGCAGGATCCGGGCACCCAGGCCTTCGTCAAGTCGTTCGGCGAAAAGTATGGCCGCCCGCCGTCAGGCGCCGCCCACACCGCCTATGTGCAGACCCTGCTCTATGCGGATGCGGCCACCCGCGCCGGCACTTTCGAGCCCTGCCAGATTGCTGCCGCTCTCGAAGGCTTCGAGTTCGACGGCATGGGCATCGGCCCGACGACATACCGCGCCGAAGACCACCAGTGCTTCAAGGACGTCCTCGTCATGAAGGGCAAGGACAGCCCGGCCAACGAATACGACACCCTTGAGATCGTCGAAGTGACCCCGCGCGCTCAGGTCGAGTATGCGGCCGATCACCCGATGTTCGGTGGTGCTGAGGCCAGCCTCGGCGAGTGCAACAACGGCTAATCCATTAGCCTAGGAACCGGCCGCGCCTGACGCGGCCGGTTCACCACGGCCCCCTCCGCGGCGGGCCCAATGAATTCCAAGGACAGGGTGGGACCATGGACGCTTTATTCCTCCAGATCCTCAACGGGCTTGAAAAAGGCGGTGCCTACGCGCTGATCGCGATGGGCCTGACGCTTATTTTCGGCACGCTGGGCGTGGTCAATTTTGCGCACGGCGCGCTTTTCATGATCGGCGCTTTCGTGGCCGTCACGATGCAGCGCATCTTCAACTTCAGCCTCGAGATCGTTGACGCGACCCAGAAGGACTTCTTGGGCAATCCGCTCAAGGTCAAGGTGCCCTATGTGATCGAATGGTTCGGAGACGGTTTCGGCGGCTTCCTGATCGACTGGTCCGTTCCCCTGGCGATTCTGCTGGCAATCCCTGTGATGATGCTCGTGGGATTTGTGATGGAGCGCGGCCTCATCAAGCATTTCTACAAGCGTCCGCATGCCGACCAGATCCTCGTGACCTTCGGCCTTGCGATCGTTCTGCAGGAAATCGTCAAATATTTCTTCGGTGCCAACCCGATCCCGACCCCGGCCCCGTCCGACTATCGCGGCACGATCGAAATGGCGATCTTCGGCCTCAACCTGTCCTATCCGGTCTGGCGTCTGATCTATTTCTTCTTCTCGGCGGCCGTCATCGCCGCGGTCTTTGCCTTCCTGCAATTCACCACCTTTGGCATGGTTGTCCGCGCCGGCATGGCCGACCGTGAGACAGTGGGCCTTCTGGGCATCGACATCGACCGCCGCTTTACCCTTATGTTCGGCATCGCTGCCGCGGTCGCGGGCCTTGCGGGCGTGATGTATACGCCGATCCTGTCGCCCAACTATCACATGGGGATGGACTTCCTCGTCCTTTCGTTCGTGGTGGTGGTCGTGGGCGGCATGGGCTCGCTCTCGGGCGCCGTTGCCGCGGGCTTCCTCCTTGGCATCCTTCAGGCCTTTGCCTCGATGAACGAGGTCAAGAGCCTCATTCCCGGTATCGACCAGATCATCATCTATCTCGTCGCCATCGTCATTCTGCTTACCCGTCCGCGTGGCCTTCTCGGCCGCAAGGGCGTGATGGAGGACTAGTCCATGTTCGGCCTGTCGCAAAAAGACACCCGCTTTCTCTTCATCGTCATTGCACTGACCCTGCTGACGCCGTTCCTTCTCAACCCCTTCCCGACCGACTCGGCTCTGGCCCAGTTCAACGCGGGCTATCCGGCCCTGATGCAGCGTTTCGCGATCTACGGCCTCATGGCGATCGGCTTCAACATCCTCTTCGGCCTGACCGGATACCTCTCTTTCGGACACGCCGCCTTCCTCGGCATCGGCTCCTATGCCGCCGTGTGGATGTTCAAGCTTCTGTCGATGAACGTCCTGCCGGCGATCATTCTGGCCACCCTTCTGGCGGGCCTCTTCGCCCTTGTGATCGGCTATATCTCGCTGCGCCGTTCGGGGATCTACTTCTCGATCCTCACGCTCGCCTTCGCCGAGATGTCCTATCGCCTCGCCTATTCGGTGTTCACGCCCATCACCAACGGCGAGACCGGCTTGCAGCTCAACCTCAAAGACCCGCGCATCCTTGATGCCGCGCCGACCTCGGCCTCGCTGCCGGTGCCAAGCCTCTTCGGCCTTGAAATGAACTCCAGCTGGACCCTCGACCTCGGCCCCTGGGATTTCACCTTCAACGTCGGCTATTATTTCTGCGCCGTGGTCGCGATCCTCGGTTTCTATCTCAGCCTTCGGATTTTCCGCTCGCCCTTCGGCCTTATGCTGCGGGCGATCAAATCCAACCAGAACCGCCTGAACTACACCGGCCTCAATTCACGCCCCTACACCCTTGCTGCTTTCGTGATCTCGGGGATGTATGCCGGCCTCGCCGGTGGCCTTCTGGCCGCGATGGACCCTCTGGCCGGAGCCGAACGGATGCAGTGGACCGCCTCGGGCGAGGTCGTCTTGATGACCATCATGGGGGGCGTCGGCACGCTGATGGGCCCCGTTCTTGGTGCCGGTTTCATCAAATACGCCGAGAACATCTTTTCCAAGATCAACGAAAGCATCCTTCACAGCTGGTTCAGCTGGCTGCCCGATGGGCTTGAGGATGCTGTGGTCTGGGTCTTCGCCCGCTTTGTTGGCGAAGGTTGGCACCTGACACTTGGCCTGATGTTCATGATCATCGTGATCGCCCTGCCCGGCGGCCTTGTCGAAGGGGGCCAGCGGATCGCCCGGCTGTTCCGCCGCAAATCCGAAGATGCGCCCAGCGCAACGCCTGCCGAATAAGGAGAACCCCATGAGCATTCTCGAAGTCAAAGGCGTCAACAAGCGCTTCGGCGGCCTTCAGGCACTGGGCAACGTGAACCTCAGCGTGAAGGAAGATACCTGCCACGCGATCATCGGCCCGAACGGGGCCGGAAAATCGACCCTTCTGAACTGCCTCGTCGGCAAGCTGATCCCCGACAGCGGCTCGGTTGTCTTCGACGGCCAGTCGGTGCTCGGGCGCAAGCCGCACGAGATCAACCAGATGGGCATCAGCCGGGTATTCCAGACCCCCGAAATCTTCAGCGATCTTTCGGTCATCGAAAACGTGATGATCCCCTGCTTTGCCAAACGCGATGGCGCTTTCCGGATGCACGCCTATGAGGGTGTCCATCAGGAAAAAGGTATTATCGAACAGGCCGAGGCGATCCTCGCCGACGTCAATATGCTCGACAAACGGCATATGCACGCCGCCTCTCTCAGCCGCGGCGACAAACGCCGCCTCGAGATGGCCATGTGCCTTGTGCAGGAGCCGCGCCTGCTTCTCCTTGACGAACCGACCGCAGGCATGGCGCGTGCCGATACCAACAACACGATCGAGCTTCTCAAAGAGATCCGCAAGACGCGCAAGATCACCATGGCGATCATCGAACACGATATGCACGTCGTGTTCAGCCTTGCCGACCGGATCACCGTTCTTGCGCAGGGCACACCGCTGGTCGAGGACACCCCCGAAAACATCAAGGGCCATCCGAAGGTGCGCGAAGCGTATCTTGGCGAGGCTCAGGTCTAAGGAAGCACACAATGACCCACGTTGAACACAAAAGCATTGATAGCCCCTTCGACAAGCAACGGAACATGGCCGCAACGGCACCCAAGTTTCTTTCGGTCTGGGATATCCGCGCCTACTATGGTGAGAGCTATATCGTTCAGGGCGTGAGCTTCGACATCCACGAAGGCGAGATCCTCGCACTTCTGGGCCGCAACGGCGCCGGCAAGACCTCGACGCTCCGCGCCATTGCGCGACTCGACAATCCGGCCCTCAAGCACGGCGAAATCTGGCTCGATCACAAACCGCTGCACGAGATGAAATCCTATCAAGCCGCGCAGGCCGGTATCGCTCTCGTCCCCGAAGACCGCCGCATCATCCCCGGCCTCACGGTCGAGGAAAACCTGCTTCTGGCGCAAATAGCCCCGCCCAAAGGCTGGTCGCTCGAGCGGATTTACGATCTCTTCCCGCGCCTCGGCGAGCGCCGCAAGCAAGAGGGCACCACCCTTTCCGGCGGCGAACAGCAGATGCTTGCCATCGCCCGCGCTCTGGCCCGCGACATCAAGGTTCTGCTTCTTGACGAGCCCTACGAGGGGCTTGCCCCCGTGATCGTTCAGGAAATCGCCAAGACCCTTTCGGTCATCCGCGATCAGGGCATCACCACGATCATCGTCGAACAGAACGCGGTCGCGGCCTTGAAACTGGCCGACCGCGCTGTGATCCTCGACACCGGAACCGTGGTTTATGACGGTTCAGCACAGGAAGTGCTTGATGACGAGGCTCTGAGAGCGAAATATCTCGCCATCTGATCCGAGCGGCCCTGCCCCGCGGGGCCGCGACACCCGAACAAATTGGGGAACGCCATGACCAAACTCTATCCGCCCTCCGCAGATTTCGCGGCCCACGCTCATATCGACAAAGCCAAGTACGACGCGATGTATGCGGCCTCGGTCGCCGACCCGAACGCGTTCTGGGCCGAGCATGGCAAGCGGATCGACTGGATCAAGCCCTTCTCCAAGGTCAAGAACACGACCTTCGCCTATCCCGATGTCTCGATCAAATGGTTCGAGGACGGCGAGCTGAACGTCTCGGCCAACTGTATCGACCGCCATCTTGCAACGCGCGGCGACCAGACCGCGATCATCTGGGAAGCGGACGATCCCAATATCTCCAAGCACATCACCTATCTGGAACTTTCCGAGCAGGTGAACAAATTCGCCAACGTCCTGAAATCCCAAGGGGTCAAGAAAGGCGACCGGGTCATCCTCTATATGCCGATGATCCCCGAAGCCGCCTACGCCATGCTCGCCTGCGCCCGCGTCGGCGCGGTCCACTCGATCGTCTTCGCCGGCTTCTCGCCCGACGCGCTCGCCAGCCGCATCTCCGATTGCGGCGCGACGCTCGTGATCACCGCAGATGAGGCACCGCGCGGCGGCAAGAACACGCCGCTGAAAGTCAATGTCGACAAGGCCATGGCGGTCTGTGGCGACGTGAAAACTCTCGTGGTCGAGCGCACCGGCGGCTCCGTGCCGATGAAAGAGGGCCGCGATATCTATCTTCACACGGTCATGGCGCACGCCTCGACCGATTGCCCGCCCGAGGTGATGGGGGCCGAAGACCCGCTCTTCATCCTCTATACCTCCGGCTCGACCGGCAAACCCAAGGGCGTCTTGCATACCTCAGGCGGCTATCTCGTCTGGGCCTCGATGACGCACGAATACGTCTTCGATTATCACGACGGCGATATCTACTGGTGCACCGCCGACGTGGGCTGGGTCACCGGCCACAGCTATATCGTCTATGGCCCGCTGGCCAACGGCGCGACCACACTGATGTTCGAGGGTGTGCCCTCCTACCCCGATTTCGGCCGTTTCTGGGCCGTCTGCGAGAAGCACAAGGTCAACCAGTTCTACACCGCCCCGACCGCGATCCGCGCGCTCATGGCGCATGGGCCCGACTGGGTGAACAAGCACGATCTGTCGTCACTCAAGGTGCTCGGCACCGTGGGCGAGCCGATCAACCCCGAAGCCTGGAACTGGTATAACGACGTGGTGGGCAAGGGGAATTGCCCCATCGTCGACACCTGGTGGCAGACCGAAACCGGCGGCCACCTCCTGACGCCGCTGCCCGGCGCCATCGCCACCAAGCCGGGCTCGGCCACAGTGCCCTTCTTCGGCGTCCAGCCGGTGATCCTCGATGCCACCACCGGCAAGGAAATCACCGAGACCGCCGCCGAAGGCGTCCTGTGCATGAAAGACAGCTGGCCCGGCCAGATGCGCTCGGTCTTCGGCGATCACGACCGCTTCGTGAAAACCTATTTCGCCGACTACAAGGGCTACTATTTCTCCGGCGACGGCTGCCGGCGCGACGAAGACGGCTACTACTGGATCACCGGCCGCGTCGATGACGTGATCAACGTCTCCGGCCACCGGATGGGCACCGCCGAGGTCGAAAGCGCGCTTGTCGCCCACCCCAAAGTCTCCGAATCCGCCGTGGTCGGCTTCCCGCACGAGATCAAGGGCCAAGGCATCTACTGCTACGTCACCCTGATGGACGGCGAGGAATATACCGACGAACTGAAAACCGAGCTGCGCAATTGGGTCCGCAAGGAAATCGGCCCCATCGCCTCGCCGGACGTCATCCAATGGGCGCCCGGCCTGCCGAAAACCCGCTCGGGCAAGATCATGCGCCGCATCCTGCGCAAGATCGCCGAAAACGACTTCGGCTCGCTCGGCGATACCTCGACCCTCGCCGACCCCTCCGTGGTCGACGACCTGATCGCCAATCGCGGTAAGTAAAACTCCCTCTGGCCCCGGATCGATCTCCGGGGCCTCTTTTCTTTTGGCCTAAAATACTCCGGGGGAGCCCGAAGGGCGGGGGCAGAGCCCCCCCTGGGCTCACGGCTTCCGCTAACCGTTTGGCAATATTTGCGCCCTAATATCCCGAGTCGGGTGAGGGCGTCGAATTGCGGACGCACAAAATGGATCTCGTAACCTTTCCAGTCAGCACTGCGGCGGTGACGGCTCCCGCACGCCCCGCCTCTGCGGCCGACCCCGCTCCCTTTGCTTCGGCGCGCCAAGCAGAGCCACCAGCAACCAATCATCGCCCCCGGCCAGACGAGCCGGCCGTTCGCGATGCCAGCCGGATCGAAGAGATAGGGAAACCTCGTGCGCTCAAACCCTATGGGGTGATCATTCTTCCGGATCGCGAAGCGAACCTCAAAAGCGACGAGCCCGCTCCGCGGGCGAGCGGCGAACACCCCCCTCCGCCCCCGTCGCCCTCACAGGCATCGGGCGAGCCATCAGCTGAGACCAAACAAGCCCGCGGCACTGGTGACGGGGAGACTTCGGAAAATCGGTCAGCTGACCCAACGTCATAAAATCGCCCGAGCCGCCTTCCCACCTCCGTGCGCTTGCCATATATACCTTAAGATCACGTTCCCGCCCCATGGCGAAGGGACGATATCGAAACAGGCAACGGGCCGAGGAAAACATGAGCACCAACAATAGCCATGACAGCGACGTGAGCTTCATCCGCGCGCTGGCAGAACTGCTGCGCGAAAACGATCTCACCGAACTTCAGGTCAAGCGCGAATATGGCGAAGACGATAGCCTGAATGTGCGCGTCAGCCGCCAGACGCAGGTTGTCACGACCGTTTCCGCCCCTGCGGCCGCCCCCGCTGTTGTCGCTGCACCAGCTGCTGCTGCCGCCCCTGCCGCATCGGCCGATCCCGCCTCGCACCCCGGCGCCGTGACCTCGCCGATGGTCGGCACCGTCTATCTCGCCCCCGAGCCGGGTGCGGCCGCCTTCGTCACCGTGGGCCAGCAGGTCAAGGAAGGCGACACGATCCTCATTATCGAAGCGATGAAGACGATGAACCAGATCCCGGCCCCGCGCTCGGGCAAGCTGACCCGCCTTCTCGTCGAAGACGGCGCCGCTGTCGAATATGGCGCGCCCCTTGTGATCATCGAATAAGGCGCCGCCCATGTTCGAGAAAATCCTGATCGCCAACCGCGGAGAGATCGCCCTGCGTGTGGTGCGTGCCTGCCGCGAAATGGGGATCAAATCGGTCGCGGTGCATTCCACCGCCGATGCCGATGCGATGCACGTCCGCATGGCCGACGAGGCCGTTTGCATCGGCCCCAATCCCTCGTCGCAAAGCTACCTCAGCTTCCCCTCGATCATCTCCGCCTGCGAGATCACCGGGGCCCAGGCGATCCACCCCGGCTATGGGTTCCTGTCGGAAAACGCAGCCTTCGTGCAGGCTGTCGAGGATCATGGCCTGACCTTCATCGGCCCCTCGGCCGAGCATATCCGCCTGATGGGCGACAAGATCACCGCCAAGGACACCGCCAAGACCCTCGGCATCCCCGTGGTTCCGGGCTCCGCCGGCGGCGTGCCCGATCTCGGCACCGCCAAGCGTGTCGCGGCCGAGATGGGCTATCCGGTCATCATCAAAGCCACCGCTGGCGGCGGTGGGCGCGGCATGAAGGTTGCGAAATCCGAGAAGGAAATCGAGACCGCCTTCCTCACCGCCCGCTCCGAGGCCAAGGCCGCCTTCGGCAATGACGAGGTCTATATGGAGAAATATCTCCAGAGGCCGCGTCACATCGAGATTCAGGTCTTCGGCGACGGGATGGGCAAAGGCGTCCACCTGGGCGAGCGCGACTGCTCGCTGCAGCGCCGCCACCAGAAGGTTTTCGAAGAGGCCCCCGGCCCCTGCATCACCCCCGAAGAACGCGCCCGGATCGGCAAGATCTGCGCCGATGCCATCGGCAAGATGGGCTATTCCGGCGCCGGCACGATTGAATTCCTCTATGAGGATGGCGCGTTCTATTTCATCGAGATGAACACCCGCCTGCAGGTCGAACACCCTGTGACCGAAAGCATTTTCGGCCAGGATCTCGTGCGCGAACAAATCCGGGTGGCGGCTGGCCTTGGCCTGTCGTTCACGCAAGAGGATCTCAAGATCAACGGCCACTCGATCGAGGTCCGGATCAACGCCGAACGCCTGCCCAACTTCGCCCCCTGCCCCGGCAAGATCACCCAGTATCATGCCCCGGGCGGCCTCGGCGTGCGGATGGATTCGGCGCTTTACGACGGCTACCGGATCCCGCCCTATTACGACAGCCTCATCGGAAAACTCATCGTTCACGGCCGCGACCGGCCCGAGGCGCTGGCGCGGCTCAAGCGGGCGCTGGGCGAGCTGATCGTCGACGGGATCGACACGACCGTGCCGCTCTTCCATGCGCTTCTTGAAGAGCCGGACGTGCTGTCGGGCACCTACAATATCCACTGGCTGGAAAAGTGGCTCGAAGCCAACTTGCATTGAACCAAAGGGCGTCAGAATGAGGGACGATCCCGATCATCTGACGCCCGATCTTCTTTTGATGGCCTATACCTCCGGTGTCTTTCCGATGTCGGAAGGCAGGAATGACCCCGAGATCTTCTGGGTTGATCCCCGCCAACGCGGGATCATTCCCTTGGGCGGTTTTCACATTTCCCGAAGCCTCGGCCGCAAGATCCGGCAAGAGCCATTTCGGATTACCTTCGACGCCGATTTCACCGGTGTCGTCGATGGCTGCGCCGACCGCCCCGAGACATGGATCAACGCACCGATCCGCGATCTCTACCTCGCGCTGCATAAGCGGGGTGTCGCGCATTCGGTCGAGGTCTGGGAAGGAGACCAGCTGGTTGGCGGGATCTATGGCGTTGCCCTCGCAGGAGCGTTCTTTGGCGAGAGTATGTTCTCGCGCCGCACCGACGCCTCGAAGATCGCCTTGGCCTACCTCATCGCACGGCTGCAGAACGCCGGATTCGTGCTGTTTGATACTCAGTTCCTGACAGATCACCTCAAGACATTGGGAGGCAGAGAGATCCCTCGGGCAGACTATCGCCGCCGCCTAAGCGATGCGCTTGTCGTGAAGGCGGACTTCTGCGCCGCGCCGGAGCCCACGGCTCAGGACGTGAGGCAGCTCAGCATCCAGACATCATAGCGCGGATGATCTAGCGCATTGAGCGCCGGTGCCGAGGCGATCATCCAGCCGGTGAAAAGCGGCGTTGCAGAGCCATCGTAGGAAATCGTCATCTCGCCAAAAGCATCGCCCGCCGGATTGTCGGTCGGATAGCGGCAATCGCCCAGCGTGATGGTCAGATGGCCGACAGCACTCGTTTCACCCAAAGCCAAGGTGAGGTCGGTCACGACGCCGGTGATCTTGTCGAGAACCCGCAAACGCCCGGCGACACCTTGGCTCACATGGATCTGCTGTGCGATCTCTGGCCCCTGCTCGCCCAGAGCTTCGGAGTCGGCAGGCGGCTCGAGAGGGGTTACTTCGATCGCCTCCTGCGCGCCAGCCGCCGCCGTCATCAGGGCAAGCGCCAGCCCGCAAGTCGCTGCGAGGCGGATCATTTATCCTCGCCGCCCGTGACGAACTTCAGAAGAAGCTGAACGACGCTGATCGAGCCTTGGGTGTCGAGGATCTGCGCGCCTTCGGCATAGTTGTCAAACGAACCGCCGGGGACGATCTCGACGAAATTGCCACCCAAAAGGCCCTCGGAAGAAACGATTGCCGTGCTGTCGTCGGGCACCGGGATGCCATCGGCAATCGTCAACGTAGCTTCTGCGCGGAAAGTTTCGGGGTTGAGCCCAAGTGCGGTGACGGTTCCGACCTTCACGCCGGACATTCTGATATCCGTCCCGACACTCACGCCTTCGGCGGAACGGAACTCTGCTGTCAGGTCATAGCCATCACGCTGGGCACTGAGACCACTGACGCCCGCCGCGTACCAAAGAAAGCCCGCCGCCACCGCGACGACCACGGCTCCGACGACGGTTTCGGTGACATTCTCGCGCATCGGGCGCTCCTATTCGGGCTGCCAGGCCTCGTAGTCGCTGCGTTTGGCCGGATCGGAGGTGCGACGGATCGAACCCACAGGAGCATAGGCCATGGCCGTGCCGGTGAGGTTTTCGACGTGGGGCTTTTCCCAGGGCTTGTGGGCCATCGGGGCTTCGGTCGGCGGTGTGTCGAAGGTGCGGTGCAGCCAGCCGTGCCAATCGGCGCCGATGCGGCTGCCTTCGATTTCGCCGTTGTAGATGACCCAACGGCGAGCGTCGTCGCGGGTGCGGTAGAAGACGTTGCCCTCGGCGTCCTGCCCGACCTTGACGCCCTTGCGCCAGGTGAAAAGCTGGGTGTTGAGCGTCTGCCCGTCCCACCAGGTGAAAAGCCGCTTGATCGTGTTCAGAAGGCCCATGGGTCGTCTCCGGTAATGCTGTTCTCTCATGCCCCAAAGCGGGGCAAAGGTCCAGAGGGGAGGCTTGCCTTCGGCAGGGGGGCGCTGCCCCCGCGCCTTGCGGCGCTCCCCCGGAGTATTTTTGGCCAAAAGAAGATCAGGCGGGGAGGCGGGCGGTGACTTCGATCTCGATCTTCATCTCCGGTTCCTGCAGGCCCGCGACGATCATCGTGGCGGCGGGGCGGGCGGTGGCGAAGGCTTCGGCAGTGAGGGGCCAGCAGACGGGCCAATCGGCCTTGTCGGGCAGGATATAGCGGACACGGACGACGTGATCGAGGCTGGTGCCGGCTTCGGTGAGGGCGCGGCCGATGGTGGCGAGCGCGTTGCGGCACTGTTCGGTGATGCTTTCGGGCATGGTCATGGTGGCGTAGTCGTAGCCGGTGGTTCCGGCGACATGGACAAGGCCGTCGGCGACGACAGCGCGGGAATAGCCGATCCGGGCTTCGAAAGGAGACCCGGTCGAGATATGGCGGACCGGGTCTTTCACACTAGCTGGCGCTGGCTTTTGCCGGGGCTTTGGCGCCATCGGCGTGGATCATCAGGGGGGTCGCGCCGGGGCCGACCGCCTCTTCATTGACCACGACCTCTGTGACCGACTCCATCCCCGGCAGTTCGAACATGGTTTCCAGCAGGATATCTTCCATGATCGAGCGCAGGCCGCGTGCGCCGGTCTTGCGTTCGATGGCGCGCTTGGCGATGGCCTTGAGCGCGTCGTCGGTGAAGGTCAGCTTGGTATCCTCGATCTCGAACAGGCGCTGGTATTGCTTGACGAGCGCGTTCTTCGGCTCGGTCAGGATCGTGACCAGCGCGGCCTCGTCGAGATCGGTCAGGGTGGCGATCACCGGCAGGCGGCCGACAAATTCGGGGATCAGACCGAATTTCAGCAGGTCCTCGGGCTCGAGCTCTTTGAAGATCTCGCCCACGCCGCGGTCTTCGGGATCGCGCACATCGGCGCCAAAGCCCATGGCCGACCCCTTGCCCCGCTGCGAGATGATCTTCTCAAGGCCCGAGAAGGCGCCACCACAGATGAAGAGGATGTTGGTCGTATCCACTTGCAGGAATTCCTGCTGGGGATGCTTGCGCCCGCCTTGCGGCGGCACGGAGGCGACGGTGCCTTCCATGATCTTCAGAAGCGCCTGCTGCACGCCCTCGCCCGAAACATCGCGGGTGATCGAGGGGTTGTCGGACTTGCGGGTGATCTTGTCGACCTCGTCGATATAGACGATGCCGCGCTG
>CAKZOU010000009.1 GCA_937138255.1 uncultured Paracoccaceae bacterium | reverse complement strand
AACTCCTGACATCTTCGATGTGAACGAAGCGCTCTACCACTGAGCTAATCACCCGCAGGGGGGCGTTTAGCCCTACTCCTCGGCCTCTGCAAGGGGGGCGGCGACAGGAATTGACCCCGCGCCGCTCGTGACACGGATCTTGGCGGTGATCATCTTGCCGCCCTTGATATCCTTTTCCTTCACGATCCGAATCTTGCCGTAGGGCGGAACGCTGACTTCGGTGCCATCCGCCAGCGACGAAAGCACAACCTGAAGCGCCGCTTCGACCGACGGTCGGGCGTCTTTCTTTTTTACGCCCGAAATTTCGACCGCACGCGCGATGATATCTTTCTTTGTCAGAACCTCGCGCGGCGCCACGACCTCGGCGACAATCTCGGTCGAGGCTTCTTTGGTTGGCGGTTTCGTTTTCGTGGCGGTTGTCTTTTTCGCTGTCGTATTGGTGGCCATTTTTGTCTGCTCCCTGATTCCGCTCTAAGCTTACCTTTGTTTCGGCTTGGACCGGCAAAGAAAAAGGCGCGCTTTCAAGCGCGCCTTTGTCAAACTCCAAGCATGATCAGTGGGCGATTGCCCCTGCCCCGTCGCCGGTGCTGTCGGACGCGCCCGAAAGCGCCTTGGCGGCGGCTTCCTCGGCTTCTTCGTCCCATTCGATGCCATCGGGCTGGCGCACCAGAGCGTGCTTGAGCACCTCGGACACATGGGCCACCGGAATGATATTGAGCCCTTCTTTCACGTTATCGGGAATCTCGGGCAGATCCTTCTCGTTCTCGATCGGGATCAGAACGGTCTTGACCCCAGCCCGCAGCGCCGCGAGGAGCTTTTCCTTCAGCCCGCCGATGGCGCTTGCATTGCCGCGCAGGGTGACTTCGCCGGTCATGGCGATATCCTTGCGGACCGGGATCTGGGTCAGAACCGATACGATGGCGGTGACCATAGCAAGACCCGCCGAGGGGCCATCCTTGGGCGTCGCCCCGTCGGGGACGTGCACATGGATATCCCAACGATCCAAGCGCGGCGGCTTGACGCCGATCTGCGGCGCGATCGAGCGGACATAGCTCGACGCGGCCTCGATCGATTCCTTCATCACCTCGCCCAGTTTGCCGGTTGTCTTCATCCGGCCCTTGCCGGGAAGGCGCAGGGCCTCGATCGACAGGATCTCGCCGCCGACACTGGTCCAGGCGAGGCCGGTGACGACACCCACCTGATCTTCCTTCTCGGCCAAGCCATAGCGGAACTTGGCCACACCGAGGAAATCGTTGATGTTCTCGTCGGTGACGACGACCTTCTGGGTCTCTTTCCGCACGATCTTCGTGACGGCCTTGCGGGCCACCTTGGCGATCTCGCGCTCGAGGTTCCGCACACCAGCCTCGCGGGTATAGACCCGCACCATGGCCGTGAGCGCGCTGTCCTCGACGACGAACTCCTTGGGGCGAAGCCCGTGGTTCTTCATCACCTTGGGCAGGAGGTGCTGCTTGGCGATCTCGCGCTTTTCATCCTCGGTATAGCCCGAGAGCGGGATGATCTCCATCCGGTCCATCAGCGGGCCGGGCATGTTGTAGCTGTTGGCCGTGGTCAGGAACATCACGTTCGAGAGGTCGTATTCCACCTCGAGATAGTGATCCATGAAGGTGTTGTTCTGCTCGGGGTCCAAGACCTCGAGCATGGCCGAGGCCGGATCGCCACGGAAATCCTGCCCCATCTTGTCGATTTCATCGAGAAGGATGAGCGGGTTGGTGGTCTTGGCCTTCTTCAGCGCCTGAATGATCTTGCCCGGCATCGAGCCGATATAGGTCCGGCGGTGGCCGCGGATCTCGCTCTCGTCGCGCACGCCGCCGAGCGAGATGCGGATGAACTCGCGCCCCGTGGCCTTGGCGACCGATTTGCCGAGCGAGGTCTTGCCGACACCCGGAGGGCCGACGAGGCACATGATCGGGCCTTTGAGCTTGGCCGAGCGCTGTTGCACAGCGAGATATTCGACGATCCGCTCCTTGACCTTCTCAAGGCCATAGTGATCGGCATCGAGCACTTTCTCGGCGTTGCCCAGATCCTTCTTGGTGCGGCTTTTCACGCCCCACGGGATCGACAAAAGCCAATCGAGATAGTTGCGCACAACGGTCGCCTCGGCGCTCATCGGGCTCATCGACTTGAGCTTTTTAAGCTCGGCCTCGGCCTTTTCGCGGGCTTCCTTCGAGAACTTGGTCTCGGCAATGCGCCGCTCAAGCTCGGCGATTTCGTTCTGGCCTTCCTCGCCCTCGCCCAGCTCCTTCTGAATGGCCTTCATCTGCTCATTCAGATAGTATTCACGCTGGGTCCGCTCCATCTGGCTCTTGACCCGGGTCTTGATCTTCTTCTCGACCTGCAGGACCGACATCTCGCCCTGCATATGGCCATAGATCTTCTCGAGCCGCTCGCTGACCGAGAGGATTTCCAGAAGCTCCTGCTTGTGCCGGACCTCGATCCCGAGATGCCCCGACACGAGATCGGCCAGCTTGGCTGGCTCTGTCGCGTCACTGACCGCTGCAAGCGCTTCTTCGGGGATGTTCTTCTTGATCTTGGCGTAACGCTCGAACTCTTCGGCAACCGACCGCACCAGCGCCTGAAGCTCGTCTTCGGCGCCGGGAAACTCGTCCAGCACCTCTACCTTGGCCTCAAAGAATTTCGGGTTGTCGACGAATTCGGTGATCCTCACCCGAGCCTTGCCCTCGACAAGCACTTTGACGGTCCCATCGGGCAGTTTCAGCAGTTGAAGCACATTGGCCAAGACGCCCGTGCGATAGATGCCCTCCTCGTCGGGGTCGTCTTGTCCGGGATCAATCTGGCTTGAAAGCAGGATCTGCTTATCCTCGCCCATCACCTCCTCAAGCGCCCGCACCGATTTCTCGCGGCCGACAAAAAGCGGCACAATCATATGCGGAAACACGACTATGTCGCGTAGCGGCAGCACCGGGAATGACATCGTTTGTGGGACATTCATGCTCGCATCCTTAATGTTGGCAAGACAACCAGCCCCGCAGCGGCAACGGGCTGTCTCCGTATTGTTCCTAGAAATGGGCCCGAACCGAGCCAGTTTCAAGCGCCTGTATTGTCTCTAATCTGGACCTCACTTGCGGCAGGAGCAAGGCGCAGTTGCGGGTAAAAAGCCCAGCCTTGGCCCTTAGACTGTCATATTCTTCGGTTTGATTGTCCCCAATTCGCGGCCCAATGCTGAGGAAATTTCCACGATGCCAAGAATAATGGCTATCTTCAACAAGCTCGTTCGCCAGAAGCGGCGATTAATATTTTCCGTCGTCGCCGTGATGCTTGCGGCGTCGCTGATATTTGGCGGCGGTCCTCAGTCTTTGCTGGCCGGAGCTATCGCTGCGGCCCTCTGCGTGCATATTATCCTGCTGTTTCCCAACCAGCGCAGGCTTTGCGAAACGACGGCTTTGGGGTTTTGGTTCGCGGCCCTGCTGGATCTTCCTATCGAGAGCCTGCCGGTCTCAACCGCTGCAGGAGCGGCACTATTCTGGACATTCCTCTATGGGACTTGGACCGAGCGCGCTGGATGGCATCTTGCGAGCACAAGCAGCAGCAAGGCGCACATTGACCTGCCAGCCGATCAGGTCTGGTCCGCGTTGATTCCGGGCGAGTCGCATCCAGACGATTACTGGTCAGGAACCCTGGTCGATTTCGATCACGATTCCGAGGATGCCGATACAGTCTATCTCCGGTTTGATTCCAAGCGCGCCATGCCTGAAGAAATGACGCTGACATTTCTGGAACGCGAACCGAACAAATTCTGTCGCTACTATCTGGAGCGAGACGGACTTTGCGGCTTTGAGGACATGACTGTCACCGTGTCGATGAGAGAACCTGACGAAGGCTCTTGCGATGTTGAGACCACGATTGAGCAACTCGGGATCTCGGTCGGAAACGCCCTGCTTTATTGGTTCGACAATTCCTATGGCGACGAATTGGGCGCATTTGCCGAGCGAGTACAACGCCACCGCGCGTGGTCGATCCGCGAAAAGAACCACACACGTCCCGGCCAAGCCGCCGCCTGAACCTAGAGCGGCTCGATATCGCCTTCCGCCCGCTGCGCGTGGAAGGCGGCCTCGAAAGCGGCAAACTGGCCCCGCGCGATGGCGTCGCGTATCCCCTGCATCAGCTCTTGGTAATAGTGCAGGTTGTGCCAGGTCAAAAGCATCCCCGAGATCATCTCGCCCGCCCGCATCACATGATGCAGATAGGCGCGGGAATAGTTGCGGCAGGCCGGGCAGGTACAATGCTCGTCCAAGGGGCGCGGGTCGTCCTGATGGCGGGCGTTCTTGATGTTGACTTGCCCGCGGCGGGTCCAGGCCTGGCCCGTGCGCCCGGAACGTGAGGGCAACACGCAATCCATCATGTCGATCCCCCGCGCCACGGCGCCGACGATGTCGTCGGGCTTGCCCACCCCCATGAGATAGCGCGGCTTGTCAGTGGGCAGCATATCGGGGGCATAGTCGAGCACCCCGAACATCGCCTCCTGCCCCTCGCCCACGGCAAGGCCGCCGACCGCGTAGCCGTCAAAGCCGATCCTGGTCAGCGCCTCGGCGCTCTCGGCGCGGAGGCTTTCGGTCACGCCGCCCTGCTGGATGCCGAAAAGCGCGTGCCCCGGCCGGTCGCCAAAGGCATCGCGCGAGCGCTGCGCCCAGCGCATCGACAGGCGCATGGACTCGGCCACCCGGGCTTCGTCGGCGGGAAGCGCGGGGCATTCATCGAAACACATGACGATATCGGAGCCGAGAAGCTTCTGGATCTCCATCGACCGCTCCGGCGTCAGCTCGTGTTTGGAGCCGTCGATATGGCTCTTGAAGGTCACGCCGCGCTCGGTGAGCTTGCGCAGATCGGCCAGAGACATGACCTGAAAGCCGCCCGAGTCGGTCAGGATCGGTTTGTCCCAGTTCATGAACTTGTGCAGCCCGCCCAGCCGGTCGATCCGCTCGGCGGTCGGGCGCAGCATCAGGTGATAGGTATTGCCCAGAAGGATATCGGCGCCCGTGGCGGCAACGCTTTCAGGCATCATCGCCTTGACCGTCGCGGCTGTGCCCACCGGCATGAAGGCCGGCGTGCGGATCTCGCCGCGCGGGGTCTCGATCACGCCGGTGCGGGCCTTGCCGTCGGTCGCCTTGAGGTGAAACTGAAATTTTGCCGTCATGGCCCGCCCTCTTTCGGTTGCGGGGCAGGCTATATGCCCAATGGGTCCGCCCGCCAAGGGGGCCTCAGGACGCGGCGGCGTCGAACTTGGCAGCGCAGATAAAGTCGTTTTCCGAAAGCCCGCTGATCGCATGGGTCGTGAACGTCACTGTGCAATAGCCCCAGCCAAAGGCGATATCCGGGTGATGACCCTCGCGGTCGCCAATGAAAGCGGCAAGGTTGGCGTGCATCAGCGGCTTGGCGAAGCCCTTGAACGACAGGCGCCGCACGAGGGAGTTGTTCTCCAGCCGCCAGCCGGGATCGAGGTTGACCATCATCGCCTGCGCCTCCGTCTCAGACATGGCCGGAACGCCCCCCTCGCAAGGCACGCAATTCTTCTGGGTCAGATCACAGACGGTCATGTCTCTCTCCTCGTTCAAGAGCGCGGATAGGCAAAGCCTGCGCGATTCTTGCCGGTAAATCCACTTACAAGCACCACACTGGACCTTGGATCGCAGAAACCTTATATGATTTCTGAAATTACCTTATATGATCAGTCAGGATTACCGAGGACCACGCATGAGCATCGAGACCGGCGAACCCATGGAAGGCACCCCCCTGATCAAGCCCTCCAGCACCGACCACCCCCTCTACGACGATGTCGTGGCGGCCTGCCGGACGGTGTTCGATCCGGAAATCCCGGTCAATATCTTCGATCTCGGTCTCGTCTATACGATCGACATCAACGGCGAAAACGAGGTCAACATCACCATGACCCTCACCGCCCCCGGCTGCCCCGTGGCCGGCGATATGCCCGGCTGGCTGGCGGACGCGATCGAGCCGCTGCCCGGCATCAAGCAAGTGGACGTGAGCCTGACATGGGAACCCCAGTGGGGCATGGAGATGATGTCCGACGAGGCGCGCCTCGAACTTGGGTTCATGTAGGAGCGAATAATGTTCGGCATTCCCGGAAAACAGGCCGTTTCGATCACCCCCCGCGCCGCGGCGCAGATCGCCAAGCTGATGGACAAGGCCGGCCACAAGGGCCTGCGGATCGGCATCAAGAAGGGCGGCTGCGCGGGCATGGAATACACCATGGACTATGTGGCCGAGGTCGATCCTTTGGATGAGGTCGTCGAACAGGATGGCGCCCGCGTGATGATCGCGCCGATGGCGCAGATGTTCCTTTTCGGCACCGAGATCGACTACGAGACGAGCCTTCTCGAGAGCGGGTTCAAGTTCAAGAACCCCAATGTCGTCGAAGCCTGCGGCTGCGGCGAATCGATCAAGTTTGATGAGACTGTCGGCAGGGCCTGAGGGCCCCTTACTTCTTCAGATGCAAATAGGTCTCGTTGAACCGCTTTTGCAGGTGATCCACCGCGCGGATCACCTTGGCTGAGCCCTCCGGCGCCACGTTTGCATTGTGGTTTGGGTTGAAAAAGAGCGGCACGGAAATCCGTTCCTGATCGCTGCCCTTGACGCGATGCGGCGTCGCCACGATCCGCCCGCCGGTCCACATCTCGAGCATCTCGCCGAAGTTGATCACGAAAGTCCCCGGCTCGGCCACCACAGCCAGCCAGCCGCCGCCGCGCAGGCGCACCTCGAGACCCGGAACGCCATCGGTCGCCAGAAGCGTCAGGCAGCCATAATCGGTATGGGTGGCGATGCCGAAATCCCGCTCGGTCGCCCAGTCGGGGCGCTCGGGATAGAAGTTGCCCCGCAGAAGGGCCATGGGACGGGTGAACTTGTCGGCGAAATAGGCGCCGTCCTCACCCACCGCATCGGCGATGGCTTCGAGAAGTTTCAGCGCAAGGCCGGTGGCGCGGGCGTAATAGGCTTTGAGCGTCTCGGCAAAGCCTTCGGGCTGCGCGGGCCAGAGGTTCGGCGCATAGGCCGGAAGGCCGAGGGCCGCCACAGGATCGGCGGGATCGAGCTCGAAGCCGCAATCATAGACCTGCTTGTAATCAGGATTGGCCTCGGGATCGACCTGCTCGCCGCCCGACGCGCCCCAACCGCGGTTCGATCCGGTGCGGGCCATGTCGTAGGCTTCCTTCTCCGCCGCCGGAAGATGGAAGAAGGCGCGCAGCGTGGCGATGACCTGCAAGACCTCTTCAGGGCTGATCCCGGTGTTGCGAAGGGTCAGGAAACCGGTCTCGGTCGCGCCGCGCCGCACCTCGGAAACGGCCTCGGCATGAGCCGGGTGAGCGGGATCAAAGAGGGCCTCGGCGTCGATGGAGGGGATCATGGCGGCTCCTTTCGCTCACGTCATGAGACGAGATGCCACCCTTCGCAAGGCCTTCCCCCAAGGAAATCCGGCTGTTAGACAATTCATCGCAGGAGAGGAGAGCCGATGAGACACAAACTTGCCGCCGGCAACTGGAAAATGAACGGGCTGTCGGGCGATCTGGCCGAGATCGAGGCGCTGATCGCCGCGCATCCCGCGCCGAAGGTCGAGATGCTGATCTGCCCGCCTGCGACCCTCCTCTCGCGCATGGCCGATACTGTCGGCGATCACCCGCTGCACCTCGGCGGTCAGGACTGCCACGCCGCCCCCGATGGCGCCAATACCGGCGACATTTCAGCGGCGATGCTGGTGGATGCCGGTGCCCGCTATGTGATCCTCGGCCATTCCGAGCGCCGCACCGACCATGGCGAGACCGATGCGGTGGTGAAGGCCAAGGCCGAAGCTGCCCGCACCGAGGGGCTTGTGTCGGTGATCTGCGTCGGCGAGACCCTTGCCGAGCGCGAGGCGGGTGAAACCCTTGGCCTCGTCGGCCGCCAGCTTGCAGGTTCGCTGCCCGACGCGCCCATCGCGGCGGATGTCGTGATCGCCTATGAGCCGGTCTGGGCCATCGGCACCGGCAAGGCGCCCACCAGCGACCAGATCGCCGAAGTCCACGGCTTCCTCCGCGCCGAGATCAAGCGGCACATGGGCGTCGAGGGCGACGGGGTCCGCATCCTCTATGGCGGGTCGGTCAAGGCCGGCAACGCCGCCGAGATCTTTGCCATTCCTGACGTCGACGGCGCCCTTGTCGGCGGCGCAAGCCTGACGGCGGGCGATTTCTCGCCGATCGTCACCGCCCTGGAAAACGCCTGATCCCTAGTTCGTTATCAGCTCCGGCCCCATCACCGCCGTCGGCAGCACGGTCGAGATCCAGGGGACGTAGGTGATGATGATCAGGAAGATGAAGAGCACGCCAAGGAACGGCAGTGCCGCGCGGACCACGGCCATCATCGGCATTCCGGCCACGCCGGAGGTGACGAAGAGGTTGAGGCCCACCGGCGGGGTGATCATGCCGATCTCCATGTTCACCACCATGATGATGCCAAGGTGGATCGGGTCGATGCCCAGCTGAATGGCTATCGGGAACACCAGAGGTGCCACGATGACGATCAGGCCCGAGGGCTCCATGAACTGACCGCCGATCAGAAGGATCACGTTCACCACGATGAGGAACGTCACCGGCCCCAGGCCCGCGTCAAGCATCACGCCCGCGATATGCTGGGGGATCTGCTCGTCCGTCAGGACGTGCTTGAGGATTAGCGCATTGGCGATGATGAACATCAGCGTAATGGTCAGCTTGCCGCCTTCAAACAGGGTCTTGCGGGTGTCTTCATGGAAGAAGGCCGTCACAAGTGCCTGCGGCCGCTGCAAGAGGCTCGCCGGGCGCCCTCCCTCGACACCGGCAAGCGGCCCCATGTCGCGGTAGACGAAGGTCGCCACGACAAAGGCATATACGGCTGCAACGGCCGCGGCTTCGGTCGGGGTAAAGGCCCCGCCCTTCCAGTAGAAGAGGCTCAGGCCCTCTTCGAAGCGGACCCACGGGTGGCCGTAGATGCCGCCCATGATGATGACGATGAGCAAGAGGCCCCATAGGGCATCGCGGAAGCTCGAGAAGATCTCGCCCCAGCCCAGCCATTCGCCCTTGGGCATGTTCTTGACGCGGGCCATGATATAGATCGCCACCATAAGCATGACACCCGCGAGGATGCCGGGGATCACACCCGCAAGGAACATCCGGCCCACCGAAACATCGGTCGCGCTCGCATAGACGACCATGACGATCGAGGGCGGGATCAGGATGCCGAGCGTGCCCGCGTTGCAGATCACGCCAGCGGCGAATTCCTTGGTATAGCCCACCTGCCGCATGGCGGCGATGACGATGGAGCCGATGGCGACCACGGTCGCGGGGCTTGAGCCCGACAAGGCGGCAAACATCATGCAAGCGAATACGCCCGCGATGGCCAAGCCGCCCTGCAAGTGGCCAACGCAGGCCACGGCAAAGCGGATGATCCGCTTGGCCACACCGCCGGTCGACATGAAGGACGAAGCCAGAACGAAGAAGGGGATCGCCAGAAGCGTATAGTGCCCCGCCATTGCCTGATACATCGACTGGGCCACCGAGCCGAGCGAGGTGTCGGAGAACAGAAGCAGGAAGATGATCGACGACAGGCCGAGCGAAACGGCAATCGGCACGCCGATAAGCAAAAGTCCGATGATCAGCGCAAAGAGAAAGACAACGTCCATGGATCAGGCCCCGCGGTTCATGGCGGCGACTTCCTCAACCGCGTCTTCGGCTTCATGGCTGACGATCAGGCTTTCCTGCTCGCCCTTGAGGATGCGGACGGTGGCCTGCACGATCCGAAAGAGGATCAGCGCGGCAGAAATAGGCAGGATCACATAGGGAATGGTCCGCGGCATCTTGGAATAGTGCTCGCCATAGTTGATCCAGTCCTCGAGGAAGCGCAGGAACTGCGGCATCGGAATCTGGTCGGTCTCGAAATAGCTGGTGCCGCGGGTCTTCCAGTCGATCCCGGTCGGGAACCAGCGCCCGGTGGTGCGCGGCAGATCGGCGAAGGGGGCCCAATAGTCCCACGCTCCCTTCAGAAGAAGCATCGCATAGAAGAGGCAGATGGCGGCGGAAATGATCCCCATCGCCCGGCGGCCCTTGGCCGACATCACGTTGGTCACGGCGTCAACGCCCAGATGGGCGGTCACCTTGAAGCCATAGGCAATGCCGAAGAGCACGAGCCATGCAAAGAGAACGAGGACGACCTCGAGGCTCCAGATCAGGCTCGCGTTGAAGACATAGCGGCGGATGACGTTGAGAAAGGTGAGGATCGTCATTGCGCCCAAGGTCAGGGCGATAGCATTTTCCTCAAACTCATGAACGAACCGACCCAGGCGGCCCTTTGGCTGATATTTCGATCCGCTCATCGGAACCCCTCCCAAGATCCGGTGGATGTCCCGGCGCCGTGTGACGCCGGGACAAAGGTCATGGCTCTATCAGTATTGAGCGTTGATCGCCTGAGCGGCGTCGATGTTCTCTTGACCCACTTCTTCTGCGAACTGCGTCCAGACAGGCATCATCGTGTCGACCCAGGCCTGACGCTGTTCAGCGGTCAGCTCGCGGATCACACCGCCGGCATCAAGGATCGCCTGACGCGCATTGGCGTCAACCTCGGCCACAGCCGCGTTCCGCGAGGTGGTCACTTCATCGAGGATTGTCAGGAACTGATCGCGCACGCCGGCGTCGAGGCTGTCGAGGAAGTCGACCGACGAGACGACCATATAGTCGATGATGCCGTGGTTGGTTTCGGTCACACCGTCCTGAACTTCAAAGAACTTCTGGCCGTAGATGTTGGACCAGGTGTTCTCTTGCCCATCGACAACGCCGGTCTGCAGCGCGCCATAAACCTCGGCAAAGGCCATCGGCTGCGGCGAGGCGCCAAGGGCTTCCATCTGGGCGACGAGCACGTCAGAGGGCTGAACGCGGAACTTCAGGCCGTTGGCGTCGGCCGGCAGAAGAAGCGGCTTGTTGGCCGAGATCTGCTTCATGCCGTTGTGCCAGAAGCCAAGACCCTGGACGCCCCGGCGCTGCATGGCGTCGAGCATGGCCTGACCGGTTTCCGAGGCCTGGAAGGCATCGACGGCCTGAATGTTCTTGAACATGAACGGCAGGTCGAACAGGCGATAGGCTTTGGTGATCGATTCAAACAGCGACAGCGACGGTGCGGCCATCTGCACATCGCCACGGAGCATGGCTTCAATCACCTGTTCGTCGGTGTAGAGGGTCGAGTTCGGGAAGACTTCCATGCACATGGTGCCTTCCATCTCGGCATTCACACGCGCCATCAAAAGGCTCGCGGCGATGCCCTTGGGGTGCTTGTCGGTGTTGGTGACATGGCTGAACTTGACGACGATCTCGCCGTCGTCACAGGCAGCGGGGTCGGCCTGAGCGACGCCGGCCACAAGGGCGATGGCGGCGGCTGAGGCGGCAATCTTGGTGAATTTCATCTCGGTTTCCTCCCATTGAGACAAATGCCCACCGGCTAGGGTGCACGCGCAAAGTGAACGGCGGAAACGCATTTCAAACAACGATCAGATTCGCGGGCTTGGAAATGACCGCCGGAACAAATAAAAATCAGATAGTTAGGGTTGATTTTCGAGATGCGGGCGCAGGACCGGAAAATGCGCGGAGGCGGATTCTCGCACAACCATTGACGCGAAGTGTGCGAATTGTCGCACACCTATCTGCGATAGTCCTCCGGTCGAATCCCGTGGCGCGCCAATTTATCGTAGAACGTTTTTCGCGGCAGTTTGAGCCCTACGGCCGCCGCCGTTGCGTTCCCGGCCGCCTTCCCAAGCGCTTCGATCAGGAGCTGCCGCTCGACCTTTGCCATCTGCTCGGCCAGACCAATACCATCCGCCACTTCGACATCGCCCAGCCCCATGACAAAGCGCATTGCGGCATTCATCAGGGCGCGTGCGTTGCCCGGCCAGTCCTGCGCCATCAGGCGGGCAATGTGATCGGGCGTGATGTCTGGAACCGGCAGGTTGGCCTGTTCGCAGGCCTGCGCGACATAGTGGCGAAAAAGGACAGGGATATCCTCGGTCCGCTCGCGGATCGCGGGTATCCTGACCCGCATCAGATCGAGCCGATAGAAGAGATCCGCGCTGAACCGCCCCGCCTCAACCTCGGCACCCAAATCATGGGTCGATCCGGCGATGATCCGCGCACCGCCTCCCGCCTCCAGCCGGTCCAGAAGCGCATATTGCGCCGGCCCGCCAAGCTGTCCGATTTCGTCGATATACAGGGTTCCTGCCCCTGCGGACGAGTGGGCCTCGGACAGGCTCGCCACATCAAGGCCGGCAGCGGAACGTTTGATGAAGGGATGTCGCGCGGCCGCCGACAAGAGATGGATCACTTCGGCGATCTTGGGCGTGCCTGATCCGGGCTCGCCCAGAATCAAGACCTCTGCTCCGGCGCGAGCGACCGCCCTCACACGTTCGCGCAAGTCCGCAGCAAGCGGCGAGGTTCCATGAAGCATCCGCGAAGCCGCATCGCCGCTTTCAAACTGGAGGCGCTGCCGGCGGCTGTCGAGAATCTCGGCCCGGAGGCCCAGCGCCTTGCGGACAGTCGCCAGAAGTTCGGACGGGGCGCAGGGCTTTTCGAGGAAGGTATGGGCGCCCGCATCCATCGCCTTGACCGCCATCGGGATATCGCCCTCGCCGGTCAGAAGGATCACGGGGAGTTCGGGATCGGTTGCACGAGCATAGTCCAGCAGGTGAAAGCCATCGCGCCCCGGCATTCGAATATCGGTCACGATCACCCCGTCAAAATCTCGGCTGATCAAGTCTTTGGCGGCCACGAAAGAGCCTGCCAGAAATGGCTGGAGGTCTGCGAGTTCGAGCATTTGCCCCAGGGCATCGCGCACCTCTATGTCATCGTCCACCAGAAGAACCCGCCTGGTCATGCTGCTTGCGCTCCTTCGACGGCCGCCAGTTCCACGGTGAAAATCGCGCCATTTTCAGGGTGGTTCCGGCCCCGGATCTGCCCGCCGAAACTCTGCACCAGACCGTAGGAAATCGAAAGGCCCAAGCCCATTCCTTCGGCTGAGCCGATCTCTTTGGTCGTATAGAAAGGATCAAAAATCCGCTCAGGCTCGGCGATGCCGGGTCCGGTATCACGCACCGCTAGAAATACCCTCGGCCCCTTGCGTTCGAGCGTGATCTCAATGCGCCGGTCTTCGGTCTCTTCCATCGCGTCTACCGCGTTTGAGATGAGGTTCAAAACCACCTGCTGAAGCCGCACCTCGCCGCCTCGCACCATCACAGCGCCCGACGGTGCGGCCCAGTCGAGGTTGACGCCGGCGTGGCCGATCTTCGAGGCGCCCATCTCGATTGCGGCATCGACCACGGCAACCAGATCGACATCCGACAGCGGCTCGCTCTCCTGTTTGGCGAAGGCGCGCAGGTTCTTGATGATCCGTCCCATGCGGCGGGCCAACTCGGAGATGCGGGACAGGTTCTGCGCCGCCATTTCTGGCTTGCCGCGTTCGAGAAAGGTTTCGGCATTCTCGGCAAAGGACCGGATCGCCATGAGCGGCTGGTTCAATTCGTGGCTGATGCCCGCCGACATCTGGCCCAGCGCCGAAAGCTTGCCCGCCTGCACCAGATCGGCCTGCGCCTTTTTCAGGCGTGCTTCGGCATCGGTGCGCTCTGCCACTTCGTGGCGCAGATCGAGGTTGGCGCGTTCAAGTTCTTCTGTGCGCCGCGCGACCCTCTCTTCCAGCGCCACGTTGACCTTGGCAAGGCTGCGCCGCCGCTCGGTCACGAGAAAGAGTAGGGCACCAAACGCCAAACACAGCGCCACCGTTGCCGCCGACTGAAGAAAGGCCAGCTGGCGGGCCGGCGCCACGTCGAGCAGAACCTCGCCGTTTAGCCCAATGACCGGAAGCGCTTGCTGCAGATGCAGGGCTTCCGATGGCAGATAGCGCCCCCCGTCCACCTGCCACAGCGTGTGCCCGTGCTGCCGGGATTCGCGATAACTCACAAAAGGCGCAAGCTGGCCGCCCGACACTCCGGTCCGTGCGCTAAACACCAATTCGGACCGGTTGGATACAAAGACTATGCCCCGATTATCGGTAAAGAAAACCGCGGGCCGATCCCCGCGCAAGGCCGCCTCGACCTCTTCGACATCGGCCATGACGATAACAGCACCGACCACAGGACCATCGGGCGAAAAGACCGGCGCGGCGAAGTTGAAGGCGCGGCGGCGGAAGGCCTCGCTGTAGAGGTGCTCGACACCGAGCGCCCCGTCCATCGCCCTTTCGAAATCCGCTTTCCCGATGTGGCTTCCAGCAACCACCGACTGCGCCCGCGCCATATCTCGGCCAGAGGAATCGACAACCGCGATATCGAGCGCACCTGTCTTGTCGGCCACCTCAAGAAGCAGACTGGAGGCGGCGGTGGGTCCGACGTCGCCGGCAAGAAGCCCCGAGACCGCAGGATGATCGGCCAACAGAACCGCCAGTTCCCGATAGCGCTGCAATTCGCTCGTCAACTGGTCGGCCGCCAAGGCAAGATCAGATCGCGCGCGGCTTTCAAGTTGAACAAGGGCGGCGCCGAATCCATACCACCAGACTCCGCCCGCGAGCAGAGCGACGGCGGCGAAATAACCGGAAAACCCGGCGATCAATCCCTTGGCCCAACGTTTCATGAACCAACTTTGCAACGCCCCGCGAGCGAAGGCCAGTTGCAATCCGTCGGTCCGAACGGCAAGACTTTGGCCATGCTTCGCCTCAGCCAATCCCCGACCGATCCTGCCTTCGTGCAGAACCCCTATCCCTTCTACGACCGCGCCCGCGCGGGCGGGGATCTCTTTTTCTGGGAAGAGTATGGTCAAGTCTGTGCCGTCTCGCATCAGGCCGTTGCCGCGCTCTTGCGCGACAGGCGCATGGGGCGCGAGATCCCGCCCGAGTGCCAGCCTGAGATTCCGGCGCGGCTCAGGCCCTTCTACGACATCGAGGCCCACTCGATGCTCGAACTCGAACCGCCCACCCATACGCGGCTGCGCAGCCTTGTCCTGCGCGCCTTCACCAGCCGCCGTATCGCCGGCCTCGGCCCCGAGATCACCCAGCTGGCCCATGAGCTGATCGACACGTTTCCCGCCTCCGGCCCCTTTGACCTGCTCGACGCCTTCGCCCGCCCGATCCCGGTTCTGGTGATCTGCCGCCTCCTTGGCGTTCCCGCCGACCGCGCCGAAGACCTCCTCGACTGGTCCAACGCCATGGTGTCGATGTATCAGGCCCGCCGCACCCGCGAAATCGAGGATCAGGCCGTGGCCGCGACCGAGGCCTTCCGCGCCTATATCATCGAGGTGATCAACGAGAAGCGCCGCGCCCCGGCCGACGACCTTCTGAGCCAGCTCATCGCCGCCGAGGAAGACGGTTCCAAGCTCTCGACCGACGAGCTTATCACCACCTCGATCCTGCTCCTCAATGCCGGCCACGAAGCCACGGTTCACACCATGGGCAATGGCATCAAGACCATGCTCGAAACGGGCGACCGCGAGATCCATGAAGCCTCGATCGAAGAAGTCCTCCGCTACGACCCGCCGCTGCATATGTTCACCCGCTGGGTCTATGAGGACGTCACACTCTACGGCCACGATTTCAAACGCGGCGATCAGGTGGCGCTTCTCCTTGCCGGGGCAAACCGCGATCCCTCGCCCTATCCAAAGCCCAACCTCTTCGCGCCCAACCGCGTCGGCCCCGCCAATGTCTCTTTCGGAGGCGGCATCCATTTCTGCGTGGGCGCACCCTTGGCGCGGCTCGAGTTGATCCTCGCCATGGGCGCCTTGTTCGAGCGTTGCCCCTCCCTTCGCCTCGCGGAAGCGCCGGAATACGCCAACGTCTATCATTTCCACGGGCTGAAGCGGCTCATGGTGCGGATCGACTGATTCACCCTCGCGGGCAGGCGCGATTGCCGCTATGGCAGACCCATGAGCGCGCCCTTTGAAATCCTTCTGGTCACGGCCCCCGGCCTCGAAGCCCCTCTGGCCGACGAGGCACGGGCGCTTGGCATGACTGTCACCGGAACCCTACCCGGCGGCGTGACCGTCACGGGCGGCTGGCCCGAGGTCTGGAGCGCCAACTACCGTTTGCGCGGCGCGGCGCGGGTTCTGGCGCGGATCGGCTCGTTCAGGGCGTTCCATCTGGCCCAGCTCGACAAACGGTCGCGCAAGTTTCCGTGGGGCGACGTGCTGCGCCCCGATGTGCCGGTACGGATCGAGGTGACGACCAAGGCCTCGAAGATCTATCACGCCAAGGCCGCCGCCCAGCGCGTCGAGAAAGCCATTACGGAAGAATTAGGCGCGCCGATCTCGCCCGAGGCCGAAATCGCCATCAAGCTGCGCATCGACGATAACCTCTGCGAATTCAGCGTCGATACCACCGGCGAAGCGCTGCACAAGCGCGGCCACAAGGAAGCGGTCGGCAAAGCCCCCATGCGCGAAAACCTCGCCGCCATGTTCTTGCGCCAGTGCGGTTACGCTGGCACCGAGCCGGTCGTCGATCCCATGTGTGGCTCGGGCACCTTCGCCATCGAAGCCGCCGAGATTGCCGCCGGCCTTGCCCCCGGCCGCTCGCGCGGCTTTGCCTTTGAAAAGCTGGCGAGCTTCGATGCCACAGCCTTTGCCGCGATCAAGGCCGAACCGGCCAAACCCCTCTCGACGGGCCTGCGCTTCTATGGCTCCGACCGCGATTCCGGCGCGATCCGCATGGCGAAGGCCAATGCCGAACGGGCGGGCGTCGCCAATGTGATCGACTTCGGTCTGCACGGCGTGAGCGAGCTTCAACGGCCCGAAGGCCCCCCCGGCCTCGTCATGGTCAACCCGCCCTACGGCGCGCGGATCGGCGAGCGCAAGCTGCTCTATGCCGTCTACGGCGCCTTGGGGAAAACCCTGCTCGAAGGCTTCTCGGGCTGGCGGGTCGGCATCGTCACCTCAGACGCGGCGCTGGCCCACACCACCGGCCTGCCCTTCCTGCCCACGGGCGCGCCCGTCTCGCACAGCGGCCTGCGGATCACCCTTTTCCAGACCGCGCCCCTGCCCTAGATCGGCCCCTAGATCGGAAGCGCCACCGTCGACTTGATCTCTTCCATGGAAAGAAGCGCGGTCACGTTGTGGATCCGCACCTCGGAAATCAGTGCCTGATAGAACTTGTCATAAGCCCGCGCGTTCCTGACCTGCACCTTCAGGATATAGTCGATATCCCCCGCCAGCCGGTGCGCCTCAAGCACCTCGGGGCGCGAGCGCACCGCCTCAAGGAATTTCACCTGCCAGTCGGTTTCGTGCTCTGAGGTGCGGACCAGAACGAAGAAGGTCGCCTCCAGCCCCAGCGCCTCGGCATCGAGAAGCACGGTCTGCTGCTTGATAACACCCGCCTCCTTCATCTTGCGGATGCGGTTCCAGACAGGCGTTTTTGACGAGCCTACGTTACTGGCGATCTCGTCAAGCGACTGGCCCGAGTCGCGCTGGAGCTCGATGAGGATTTTCCGGTCGAGGTCATCAATTCGAAACATTCTTGGCCTCTTTCTGGGAGTGCGAGGAAATGTCTCCACATTCCACCGTCATTCGAAACAAATGTTCCAATATTACGCCATTTCTCAACGCCATATGGAACAATGTTCCAATATCTTGATATAATTCCAACTGCAAGCGCGAAGGAAGCCCCGATGACCACACTGTTCAAGCCGCACCTGCTTGCTGCCAATTCCGCCGATGGGAATGCAGTTTGGCTCACCGAAGACGACCGTTGGAGCGACGACCCCCTTGAGGCGGAGGTCCTTGAAGACGAGGCCCATGCCACGATCCGACTGATCGACGGGCGGGTTCTATCGCGGCAGGGTCAGAGCGTCCGGCTGGTCGAGCTTGAGGCCAGCGCCCGCTTCGCCTGATCGCGACCAAGCAGCGCGGGGACGGGCGGCGGCACTTTTCATGGCGGGATCAACCGCGTAAGAGGGCGCGGTCAGACCTATTTCCAAGTGCGAGCCGTTTTCGTGACAAAACCGATGATTGCCAAGACCCCCGCCCTGCCCGACGCACAGACGGTGACGCAGGTGCGCCATTACACCGACCGGCTCTTTGCCTTCCGGGTGACGCGCCCGGCCTCGCTGCGGTTCCGCTCGGGCGAGTTCGTGATGATCGGCCTTATGGGCGACAACGGCAAGCCGCTCCTCAGGGCCTATTCCATCGCCTCGCCGGCCTGGGACGAAGAGCTCGAGTTCTATTCGATCAAGGTGCCCGATGGCCCGCTGACCTCGAAGCTTCAGCACATCAAGGAAGGCGAGGAAATCATCCTGCGCCCCAAGCCCGTGGGCACGCTCGTGCACGATGCGCTTCTGCCCGGCAAGCGGATCTGGTTCTTCTCCACAGGGACAGGCTTTGCCCCCTTCGCCTCGCTCCTGCGCGATCCCCAGACCTATGAGGATTACGACGAGGTGATCATCACCCACACCTGCAGGACCGTGGCCGAGCTGACCTATGGCCGCGAGATCATCGAGCAGATACGCACCGACGAGATGCTGGCCGAGCTGATCGGGCAAGAGAACCTCGCCAAGCTGCGCTACTATCCGACGACGACCCGCGAGGAGAGCCCCAGGATGGGCCGGATCACCACACTGATCGAGACCGGCGAGCTATTCGCCGACCTCGGCGTGCCGCCGCTCGATCCGGCCAACGACCGCGCCATGGTCTGCGGCAGCCTTGCCTTCAACATCGACGTCAAGGCGCTTCTCGAAAAAGCCGGCCTGCGCGAGGGTGCCAATTCCGATCCGGCCGAGTTCGTGGTGGAGAAGGCGTTTGTCGGGGATGGGATCTGACCAGACCTCTTGACCGATCGCCGCGCTTGAGGCCCACTCGGCCCATGCACAAACCTCTTGATTTGACCGAAGATCACATCGCCCGCGCCACGCGGACGGTCGAGAAGGATCTGACCCTCTCGAAATATACCCCCGCGACGGACACCGATTTTGACCGGATGGCCGAAAAGGTGCTCTCGGGTCGCCCTAGCGGCCCCCTCAAGATCTTCGCCTATGGCTCACTCATCTGGAATCCCACCTTTGAGGCCAAGGGCCGCTCAGTCGCCCGCGCCCATGGCTGGCATCGCGAGTTCTCGATGGTCATGCGCGGGTTTCGCGGCACCCCTGAAACGCCGGGCCTGATGATGACGATGATGTCCGGCGGCCAGTGCCGAGGCGTATCGTTCGAGATCGAAGAGGCGCAGTCAGAGCAAACGGTTCGCGATCTCGTCGAGCGCGAGCTGCCCTATATCGAGACCGGCGACGACTATCGCTGGATCGACCTCGTCACCGAGAATGGCCGGGAAAAGGCCCTTGTGTTTTGGGCCGGGCCGACCGGAGAGGGCATCGCGCGTGGGCTTCCCCCGCCCGATGCCGCTCAGATGATTGCCCGCGCCTGTGGCTGGCGCGGGTCTAATGCCGAATACCTGCGAAACACTGTGCTGTCGCTGGCAGAGCATGGCATCCACGATGCCCGGCTCTGGCAGCTTCAGCGCCTTGTTGCGGCAGAGATCGACAGGATCTTTCCGCAGAGATGATCAGCTGCCGATCTTTTCGGCAATCTGATCGGCAGCGCCCTGCAGAAGCTCGGGGCTGTTGCGGGCCGCTTCGACGATGGCCTTGAGGAGGTTTTTCTCGACAACGCTCAGGTTCGAGGCTTCGATCTTGGCAATCAGGTTGTCGGGATCAAGCTGGGCGGCAGCTGCGTCCAGCGCGGCCTGTGCGGCGGCGGCGGCTTCCTGAGCCGCGGCCTCGAGCGCGGCAGCGGCCTCGGCAGCGGCAGCTTCGGCGGCAGCAGCAGCTTCGGCGGCGGCCGCGGCTTCGGCTTCGGCAGCGGCCTTGGCAGCGGCTTCAGCGGCGGCAGCTTCAGCAGCAGCGGCTTCGGCAGCGGCTTCGGCGGCGGCAATCGCGGCCTTCTCTTCCTGCTGGGTCTGGTAATAATCGTAGCCGAACCATCCAGCGAGCAGGATGACAACGGCGGCAATGGCTTTACGCATTTCAACACCTTTGAAAGACCAAGGGGCTGCAAGCTGCGGCCCCTTTCGGGTCGAGAGTTCTCTATAGGTTAGCGACAAACCCTGCAACACTTGACCAAAACCGCTTTGCCGCCCCTGTTTTCCGGTTGCAGACAAGGCAACGCATCACTAGTTTGCGCCCACATTTCCAATGGTAAAGGACCAAGACCATAGCTCGCAGACCTCACAACGCGCCTCCGGTGCGTGATACCGGCCCCCGCGTCAACGAACGCATCAGGGCCCCTGAAATCCGCCTCATCGGCGCCGATGGCGAAAACGTTGGCGTTGTCACACCTGAAAGGGCGCTGACGATGGCTGAAGAAGCCGGTCTCGATCTGGTCGAGATTTCGCCCAACGCGACACCGCCTGTCTGCAAGATCATGGACTATGGCAAGTTCAAATACGAGACTCAGAAGAAAGAGGCTGAGGCTCGCAAGAATCAGAAGATCATCGAGATCAAGGAAGTGAAGTTCCGCCCCGGAACCGACACCCATGACTACGAGGTCAAGATGCGCTCTGTGCAGAAGTTCCTCGAAAACGGCGACAAGGTGAAGATCACCCTGCGCTTCCGTGGCCGCGAGATGGCTCACCAGGACCTCGGCCGCGATCTTCTTGAGCGGATCGCCGAGGACGTGACGGAATTCGGCAAAATCGAGAATATGCCCAAGCTCGAAGGCCGTCAGATGGTCATGATGATCGGTCCGGCGAAATAAACGGGCTGGATCGCTGAACGAGAGGCCGCCTCTGGGCGGCCTTTTTGTTTCAGGCGCCTTGCCGAAGAACGCGGGTGATTTCAGCCAGGACGCTGATCGCGATCTCGGCGGGAGAGCGGGCGCCGATGGCAAGGCCCACAGGCGCATGAATGCGGGCAATTGCGTCGTCGGAATAACCCGCCGCCGCGAGCCGTTCGACCCGCTTCGCATGGGTGCGCTTTGAGCCAAGACAGCCGAGGTAAAAGACCTCCGACCCCAGCGCCTCGCGGATCGCCGGATCGTCGATCTTGGGATCGTGCGTCAGGGTGACCACGGCGGTGCGGGCATCGAGGCCGAGGCCGGGCATGATCTCGTCGGGATAGTCCTCAAGGATCGCCTGCCCCGGAAAACGGGCGGCCGCGGCGAAGGCGGGGCGCGGGTCGATCACCGTGACGTCATAGCCGCTGGCGCGGGCCATGCCGACGAGCGGCTGGGCGATGTGGACCGCGCCAACCACCATGATCCGAAGTGGCGGGTTGTGGATGGCGACAAAGGTTCGCCCATCCTCCTCGACACCCGATTTGTCGGCGCGGAAACGGTCGGGATAGTCGCCCGCCCCTGCAACCTTCCCGCCTGACAGCGCCTCGAGGTCAAGCACATAGGCCACCGGCCGCCGGCCTGCCCGCGCCTCGACAAGCGCTGCGAGCGTTGCCTCGGCCAGTGAACCGCCCACCGGCTCGACCAGCACCCGTATGCGCCCGCCGCAGGCCAAACCCGCCGAGAAGGCGTCGTCGTCCGACACGCCAAACTCCAGAAGCCGCGCCTTGCCGTCCTCAAGCGCCTCGAGCCCTTCGATGACCACAGCCCCCTCGACACAACCCCCCGAGACCGAGCCCTCCATCGCCCCCTCACGGTCGATCACCAGCTGGCTGCCCACGGGCCGAGGCGCCGAGCCCCAAGTCTCGACCACGGTTGCCAGGGCGGCACCGCGTCCGGCGCGGTGCCAGTCGAGGGCTAGGGCGGGAATGTCGTCGGGTTCGGTCATGGCATCTCCTCTGGCGGGGCAGTCTAGCGAAGCCATTGGCCGCTGCAATCTTTTAGGGCTGGCGAACGAGCCAGTCGCGAAAGGTTCTGAAGGCGGCCACATCTTCGCTGCGGGGTGGATAGGTCAGGATATAGGGCGTGTCGGTCAGCATCGAGCGGGTCGAGGCAAGTCGCAACTCGCCCCGCGCGATTTCGTCGGTGACGAGCACCTCGGGCACAAGTGCCACCCCCATCCCTGCGCGAGCGGCGGCAAGAACCATGCCGAATTGCTCGAACCGCGCGCCGCGGGCAATCGTGATGGGATCAAGCCCCGCATCGAGGAACCAGTCGCGCCAGAGGTTGGGCCGCGTCGCCTGCTGCAAGAGCGGCAGGCGGGCGAGGTCCTTGTCGGCGAGCGGCTTGCCCTTCTCGGGCAGGAGTTGAGGTGCTGCGACCACCACCAGCCGTTCCTCGGCCAGAACCACATCGCCCGGTCTCTGCCGCCCACGGATCACCGCGAAATCAAAGGGGCCTTGGTCGAAAGCAATCGGTGCAAGGGTCGTGGCCATATCAAAGGTCACTTCCGGCGCAACCTCGGCAAACCGCGCGAGCCGCGGCATCAACCAGACCGCCCCGAAGGTCGGCAAGGCGGCAAGCCGCAGGACATCGCGGTGACCACCAAAGCTCATGACCGTGAGCGCCGTCTGGTCGAGATCGGCCAAAAGCCGCGCCGCATCACGCAATAGGGCCCTGCCGGCGTCCGACAGCACAAGCCGCCGCCGCACCCGATGAAAGAGCTTGACCCCGAGCCGCGCCTCGAGCGTGTTGATCGACCGGCTCACAGCACTTTGCGTCAGGCCAAGCGTGGTGGCGGCCTGAGTGGCCGAGCCGCTTTCGGCCGAGGCGACAAAGGCCTGAAGCTCGTGGAAAGAGGGCGTGTAGGCGTGGCGCATGGGGTGAATTTCCATGAGTTTTTCTCATCAACTTGGTAGCCCATTTCATTTGCTCCCGCCAGCCTTCGCGCGTAGAGAGGGCCAAACTCCGAGGAGACTTCATCATGGCAAACGACAAACCCGATCTTGGCCCTTTCGACTGGGCCGACGCCCTGCGCCTTGAGGACCAGCTCACCGAAGACGAACGGATGCTGCGCGATGCGGCCAAGGCTTTCGCGCAGGACAAGCTGCAGGCGCGCGTCATCGCCGCCTACCGCAACGAAGAGACCGATCCGGCGATCTTCCGCGAGATGGGGGATGCGGGCCTTCTCGGCGTGACGATCCCCGAGGAATTCGGCGGGCTTGGCGCGGGCTATGTCACCTATGGCCTCATCGCCCGTGAGGTCGAGCGGGTCGATTCGGGCTATCGGTCGATGATGTCGGTGCAATCCTCGCTGGTGATGTATCCCATCAACGCCTATGGCACCGAGGAGCAAAAGCGCAAATACCTCCCCGGCCTTGCCGCCGGCACGCTCATTGGCTGTTTCGGCCTGACCGAGCCCGATGCCGGCTCCGATCCGGGCGGCATGAAGACCACCGCCAAGAAGACGGCCAACGGCTATGTGATCAACGGCTCGAAAATGTGGATCTCGAACGCGCCCATTGCCGATGTGTTCATCGTCTGGGCCAAATCCGAGGCGCATGGCGGCAAGATCAGGGGCTTTGTCCTTGAAAAGGGCATGAAGGGCCTTTCCGCGCCCAAGATCGGCGGCAAGCTTTCCCTGCGCGCCTCAATCACCGGCGAGATCGTGATGAAGGATGTCGAGGTCGGTGAAGACGCGCTTCTGCCGGGCGTCGAGGGCCTCAAGGGGCCGTTCGGCTGCCTCAACCGCGCCCGCTATGGCATCAGCTGGGGCGTTCTGGGTGCTGCCGAATTCTGCTGGCACGCCGCGCGGCAATACGGCCTTGATCGCAAGCAGTTCGGCAAGCCCTTGGCCCAGACCCAGCTTTTCCAGAAAAAGCTCGCCGATATGCAGACCGAGATCTCCCTCGGCCTTCAGGCCTCGCTTCAGGTGGGCCGCCTGATGGACGCCGGCACCGCCGCGCCCGAGATGATCTCACTGGTCAAACGCAACAATTGCGGCAAGGCCCTCGATGTGGCGCGCAACGCCCGCGACATGCACGGCGGCAACGGGATTTCCGAGGAATTCCAAGTCATTAGACATATGGTCAACCTCGAGACGGTGAATACCTACGAGGGCACCCACGATGTCCACGCCCTGATCCTGGGACGCGCCCAGACTGGCCTTCAGGCCTTCTTCTGAGATTTCCGCAAAACGGGCTTGGGTTCAGCCCATTTTCGCCGCAAAATGCCTTGATACCCCGGCCTGACTCAGAAGAGGCCGGGGGACAGGAACACTGCGATGAAAGATATCAACAGCACATTCGACCCCCAGCTTGCAGAACTTGACCGCGAAGGCTGGTATGAGGCTGTTGAAGAACTGGCCGAAGAGGACGGCTATTTCGAGCCGCTCGGCAATAGCTACTCGGCAATCTTTCACGAAGCCGGACCGCGCCTGATCGTCACCTTCGAAGAGTTCGGCGAAGTTCATGCCCGAGAAAACCGTGAGCCGCGCGGTTTTGACATGGTCCGCCGCAACGGTTGGTCGCACCTGTGCATCCTGTCCGAGGGCGGACGTTGGTATCGCGATCAACGACTTTATCGCTATTTCGACCGGCTCGTGGATGATGGGTTCTTCGAAGATTTCGATCAGGTGCTGTTCTTTGGTGCTGGTCAGGGCGGCTATGCCGCCGCGGCCTATTCGGTGGCCGCCCCCGGATCCCATGTCTTGGCGATTCGCCCGGTCGCGACGCTTGATCCGGCCCAGGCCGGTTGGGACACGCGCCACCGTGGCGACCTGCGCCTTTGCTTTACGGATCGCTATGGCTATGCCCCCGATATGCTCGAGGCTGCGGCCCAAGCCTGGATCGTGTTCGATCCCCGTGAGCGCGAAGACGCCATGCACGCAGCCCTTTATCGTGCCCCCAACGTGATGGCCTTGCGGGCCTTTGGCCAAGGCGCGGACGTTGTGCCGGCTCTGGGCAAGTTGGGAATCCTCAACTCTTTGATCGAAACGGCAATGGAGGGTAGCCTAGACCTTGCCACCTTTGGCCGCCTCTACCGGGCACGCCAAAACCAAACCGATTACTTGCGCCGCCTTCTCAAGAGGCTCGAAAGCGAAGGGCGTTTGTCTTTGGCCGCCCGCCTGTGCCGCGGCGTCCTCAAGACTCAGAAGCGCCCGCGCTTTGCAAAAGCGCTCAAAAGGCTTGAAGCCGAGCTTGGCAATAAGACCTAACCGCGCTCTGGTCAGCCGTTTGCGAAGCGTGTAATCGGTGCCCATGACCGAACAGCCGATCACCCGCCTCACCCTGCGCCGCCCCGACGACTGGCATCTGCATCTGCGCGATGGCGAGATGCTCAAGGCCGTCCTGCCGCACACCGCCGCCCATTTCGCCCGCGCGATCATCATGCCCAACCTCGTGCCGCCGGTGGTGACCGCCGATCAGGCGCTGGCCTATCGCGGCCGGATCGAGGCGGCGATGCCCGAGGGCGCGCGGTTTACGCCGCTGATGACCCTCTATCTGACAGAGCAGACCGACCCCAAGGACGTGGCCCGCGCCCATGCCGAGGGGATCGCCACGGCGGTCAAGCTTTACCCTGCTGGCGCCACGACCAATTCCGCCTCGGGCGTGCGCGATTTCGACAAGGTGCGCGGCGTTCTGGAAATCATGGCCGAGATCGGCATGCCGCTTTGCGTGCATGGCGAAGTGACTGATCCGTCGATCGACATTTTCGACCGCGAGGCCGTGTTCATCGACCGCGTCTTGAAGCCCATCCGCCGCAAGACCCCCGATCTGCGTGTGGTCATGGAGCACGTCACCACGCAGGACGCGGTGGATTATGTGCGCGACTCGAGCAAGAACCTCGCCGCGACGATCACCACGCATCACCTCATCATCAACCGCAACCACATCCTCGCCGGCGGCATCCGCCCGCATTACTATTGCCTGCCGGTCGCCAAGCGCGAACAGCACCGCATCGCCTTGGTCGAGGCCGCAACCTCGGGCGACCGCCGCTTCTTCCTCGGCACCGACAGCGCGCCGCATACGGACGCCAACAAGCTTTTGCCCTGCGGCTGCGCCGGCTGCTTCACCGCGCCCAACACCATGTCGTGCCTGGCCGAGGTCTTCGAGGCGGCGGGCAAACTGAACCAGCTTGAAGCCTTCACCTCGCTCAACGGCCCCCGCTTCTACCGCCTGCCCGCCAATGAGGAGACCATCACCCTCACCAAAGGCGCCCCCGTCACCTACCCCGCCCAGATCGAAACCGGCGTCGGGCCGGTCACGGTCTTTGAGCCGGGATTTGCGCTGCACTGGCGGGTTGAGGGGTAGATCGTCTTAGGCTCTAGGGATACGTGGCATGCTTGCAGAACAAAGTGGTCTTCCACAGAAACAAGAACGTATCATGAACAATCGGTCTTGAAATCGTGCGGCGTGGAGGAGCAAATAATTGCCCCATGTCTCAAGGCTACAAACATAACCACTATGTGCCTGTATGGTACCAGAAGCGCTTCTTGCGCAACGGTCAGGGCAAGCAGTGGTATCTCGACCTACATCCAGAGAATCGAGCTGACAACGGTCACACCTACCCTCGGCGAGCGATATTGCATTGGGGACCTACCAGTTGTTTTGCCCAAGACGATCTCTACACGACCAAGTGGGGAAGCTTTGAGAATCGGGACATAGAGAAGTTCTTCTTCGGCCACCTAGACAATTCAGCGCCTTCGGCTCTGGAGCACTTCGCCGACTTCGAATTCAATTCCCGATCACACGACGCTTTCAACACACTTGTTCCATACATGAGCGTACAGAAACTGCGAACACCCAAAGGGCTGGGGTGGTTGCGATCATTCCTAGGAGGAACGGACAAGAACGAAACGCTTGTTCAAATGCAACAAATTCAAAACATATTCTGCAACATTTGGGGTGAAGCTGTTTGGCAAATCGCTGATGCAAGCCAGTCGCCTACGAAGTTTATTATCTCTGATCATCCGGTGGTTACATACAATCGTGATTGCTACCCTGCGTCAAAGTGGTGCCTCGGCTTCAACGACCCCGATATTCGGATGGTCGCCACCCATACGTATTTTCCACTGTCGCCGGACAAGGTTCTCATACTGACAAACCTAGCATGGGTGCGCGACCCGTTTCAGAACCCGCAGAAACTCAGGCCGAACCCAAAGTTTTTTAGACAGGCGGCGTTGTTCAACTTTCTGGACATTCAGCACCATAGGTTCCTTTCAGAAGAAGAAGTCGTTGAAGTTAACTACATCACTAAGAAGAGCGCGTTGAGGTATATAGCCGCTCAAGAGCGGGAGTGGCTCTTTCCTGAATCACGGCTTCGTTCGACACATTGGCGCAAACTGGGCGATGGCTATTTGTTGATGCCGGACCCGCGCCACGTTCACGGCGGCGGGACAACCTTTGTTGGTTTCGAAGACGGGAGAAGCGACAGCTGGGACGCATACGGTCGAAAGCCGTGGCAAGGCGGCTACGAGGACAAAAAGCTCGAAGAACATGAGTGGAAAACCATGCAGATATTCAAAGCCGAATGGGCAGCCGAATACGGGCCAGAATACCGAGGCGTTAAACTTGAATTTGGCGACCGAGGCATAAGACGGTCAATGGGGGCAGAGTACCACCAGTCCGAATGCAGGAAAGACAAAGAGTACCGGAAATTGCCCGGCGAAAGGGCGCGACGGCGACGACTAAAGCGTGACCGGAGTGGTTTGAAGAACTAGCTTCGGACTTGGCCAATTTGCTTTTGAATTTCCAATCTTTAGCCTGAACCGCAGGTATAGGACTGACCGCAAGGCGGACCTTTCCCGCAGCAGCCCCCCCCTTAACATCCCCTCCAAAACCGACTAGACCCCGACACGTTTAGCCACAGGAGCCCGCCCATGATCCCCTCTTCCTTCCCCAGCAAAGAAGAAATCGCCCGTCTGACCGCGGGGATGCTGCTTGAGATCGGCGCGGTGCATTTCAACTCGCGCGAGCCCTTCACCCACGCCTCGGGCAAGAAGGCGCCAACCTATATCGACTGCCGCAAGCTCATTTCTTTCCCGCGCATCCGCTCGACCCTGATGGATTTCCTCGCCGTGACGATCATGCGCGAGGGGGGGTTCGAGGCCTATGACAACATCGCCGGCGGCGAGA
>CAKZOU010000008.1 GCA_937138255.1 uncultured Paracoccaceae bacterium | reverse complement strand
CCAAGAATGCCTCGTACGAAAATTTTGGCGAATTCCTTGTCTGTCACGAAGCCGCGCTCAGGGAGTTTGAGCTCGCCGTTGCGTTTTATCTCGTAGAGAAAATCGTTGATATCTCCGTTGCGCTTTGGAAGCCTTTTGTGCGTCGAGATGAATAGACCGGTCGTCAGGGCTTGATCGTAGACGTCAAATCCAAGATCAAATTTGCACAAGAATCTGATGATTCGAGCCAAAGCGCCAAAGAGACCACGCTCCAACAGTCGGGGTAACATATCAAAACCTTTCACGCAGTTCTTCGGGATCCACTCTGCTTGTCTTGCGGTCAGCTGGTCAACGTGAATTTATAGGCTATAATTGCAGGGTAGAGCCGCATTGGGCGGTCGCGACGCCCAATCGAAGTTCGGAGCGAGGTTGAATGTTGGAACGTCAGGCGACCTTGATTCCCGGCCTAGTTCTCCTTGAACCCCGCCGGTTCGGGGACGCACGAGGCTTCTCCGCCGAGACATGGAACGCCCGCGCGTCGAAGGCCGCTGGTGCCGAGGTCGATTTCGTCCAAGACAATCACTCTTTCTCAATCCAAACCGGCACCATCCGCGGCCTTCACTTTCAGGCTCCGCCGCATGCGCAGGCAAAATTGGTGCGCTGCGGGCGCGGGCGGCTTTTTGACGTGGCGGTTGATATTCGCGCAGGCTCTCCAACCTATGGCCGGTGGTTTGGCGTCGAGTTGAGCTTCGAGAATGGCCGGCAGCTCTTCATTCCCGCAGGGTTTGCCCACGGCTTTGCGACCCTCGAGCCGGAAACCGAGATAGTCTATAAATGCAGCGACTATTACGCGCCCGAGTGTGAAGGCGCGCTGCGTTATGACGACCCGGATCTGGCCATAGATTGGGGCCTCTCTGGCGGTGCGGCGTCAATCTCGGAGAAGGATCTTTCCGCCAGCGCGTTTCGTGGTTTCGCCAGCCCGTTTCTCTGGAAAGGAGCCGCGGGATGAAAATCCTCATCACAGGAGGCGCCGGTTTCATCGGCTCTGCTGTCGTCAGGCTCGCGATCGCGCGGGGGCACAGCGTCGTCAACCTCGACGCGCTGACCTATGCGGGCTGTCTCGATAATGTTGCCAGCGTTGCAGAAAACCCCAACTACACCTTCGAGCATGCAGATATCCGCGACGACGATGCGCTTGCTCGAATCTTCGAACAACACAGACCCGACGCCGTGATGCACCTTGCCGCCGAAAGCCATGTTGATCGGTCGATTGACGGGCCAGCCGCCTTTATCGAGACCAACATCGTTGGAACCTATACCCTTTTGCAGGCTGCGCTGAATTTCTGGAAAGCGCAGGGCCAACCAGAGAGATTCCGCTTTCATCACATTTCGACTGATGAGGTTTACGGCACGCTTGGTCCGACAGGCCAGTTCACTGAAGCCAGCCCATATGACCCGCGCTCGCCCTACTCGGCCTCAAAGGCCTCTTCCGATCACCTTGTTCGCGCTTGGCACGAGACCTATGGCTTGCCGGTCGTCGTGACCAACTGCTCCAACAACTACGGGCCCTATCATTTTCCCGAAAAGCTGATCCCCGTCGTCATCCTGAATGCCCTGGCCGGCAAGCCGATCCCGATCTATGGCAAGGGCGACAACGTGCGCGACTGGCTCTATGTCGAGGATCACGCCGACGCGCTGCTTCTGGTTCTCAGGGAAGGCAAGGTCGGTCGAAGTTATAACATCGGGGGCGAGAATGAACGGACCAACCTCGAGTTGGTTCAGACGATCTGCGCGATCCTCGACGAGAAGCGGCCGAAGGTTGCCGGAGCCCACAAAGACCTGATCACATACGTCGCCGACCGCCCCGGCCATGATGCACGCTATGCGATTGACCCAAAGCGGATCCGCGACGAACTGGGTTGGCGGCCGAGCGTGACTGTCGAGGAAGGTTTGGAAAAGACAGTCCAATGGTATCTCGACAACGAAGAGTGGTGGCGAGCGCTTCAAGATCGACACGGCGTCGGCCTGCGCCTGGGGAAACAGGTTTGATCCTCGTTTTCGGCCAGACCGGGCAGGTTGCCCAAGAGATTGCGGGGCTGTCTCAAGATGTGGTCCTTCTCGGCAGGGCTGTTTGCGATGTGGCTGAGGCTGGGGCGGCGCGGGCAGCTATCCTAGAGCAGCGACCTACGTTCGTTGTGAATGCAGCCGCCTACACAGCCGTCGATAAGGCGGAAACCGAGCCCGATCTCGCCGCGAAGATCAACAGCGCTGCCCCAGGCGAAATGGCGGCGGCCTGTGCGGAGCTAGGAATTCCTCTTGTTCACATCTCGACGGATTACGTCTTCGATGGCGGGGGCGTGTCGCCGTTCTTGCCGACCGATCCGACGAACCCTCGCAATGCTTATGGCCGATCCAAACTTGCTGGCGAAGGGGGCGTGCGGGTGGCGGGAGGGGCCTTCGCAATTCTGCGGACAAGCTGGGTCTTTTCGGCACATGGAAGCAATTTCGTGAAGACAATGTTGCGCCTGTCCGAAACACGCAGTCATCTGACCGTCGTGGCGGACCAAATCGGCGGACCGACGCCTGCAGCCGACATCGCCAGCGCCTGCGTGACCATTGCCGAGCGCCTCGAGGAAGACCCAACCCTTTCGGGAGCCTACCACTTTTCGGGCGCGCCGGATGTGAACTGGGCTGACTTCGCACGTGAAATCTTTCGTCAGGCAGGTCGTAACGTTACTGTCGAAGATATACCCTCAAGTGCCTATCCAACGCCCGCCGAGCGCCCTAAAAACTCCCGATTGAACTGTGATAGTCTCTCGGTATTCGGCCTCGAGCGCCCCGATTGGCGCGAGGGTCTGTCAAAGGTTTTGCACGAGTTGGGGGCGCTGAAGTGAGCCAGAGAAAAGGGATCATCCTCGCGGGCGGATCGGGGACGCGGCTTCATCCGATCACCATGGCCGTCTCGAAACAGCTATTGCCGATCTATGACAAGCCGATGGTCTATTATCCGCTCAGCGTTCTGATGCTGGCCGGAATCCGCGAGATCGCGGTGATCACGACGCCGCAGGATCAGGAGCAATTTCAACGGCTTCTTGGCGATGGACGCCAGTGGGGCGTGAGCCTTTCCTACATTGTCCAGCCCTCGCCGGATGGCCTTGCTCAGGCCTATATTCTTGCAGAGTATTTTCTCGGCGGCGCGCCCTCGGCGATGGTCTTGGGCGACAATATCTTCTTCGGCCATGGCCTTCCCGAAACCCTCGCCGCCGCCGACGCGCGCAAGACCGGAGGGACGGTTTTCGGCTATCATGTCTCCGACCCCGAGCGTTATGGCGTCGTCGAATTCGGCGCAGGCTGGACGCCAAAGCGGATCGTTGAAAAGCCCAAGGTGCCGCCCTCAAGTTATGCCGTTACCGGCCTCTATTTCCTTGATGCCGACGCGCCACGGCGCGCGAAGCTGGTGCAGCAATCCGAGCGGGGTGAGCTTGAGATCACGTCGCTTTTGGAGGGATACCTCGAAGATGGGCTCTTGCAGGTCGAGAGGATGGGGCGCGGCTTTGCCTGGCTTGATACCGGCACCTATGGCTCGCTTCTCGACGCCGGAAATTTCGTGCGGACGCTGTCTACCCGGCAGGGGATGCAATCAGGCTGCCCCGAAGAGATTGCATATTCAATGGGTTGGATCGACGACGCGACCATGCAAGATC
>CAKZOU010000007.1 GCA_937138255.1 uncultured Paracoccaceae bacterium | reverse complement strand
GTCTGGCCTCAAAAATGCCTGGCGGGGTCAGATCTCACAGGCGGGCCTTGGGCTTCGTCTCGCAAATTCGATCCGGCTCGCCACCTATCCCAAATCTGGTGAAAGCCTCAAAGCTGCAGCGCTCGTCTGGTCGAAAGCTCCGGTGATTGTTGGGGCGCATGACGCGGGCCCGTTGATCCGCTCAAACGACCGGTTTTGGCTGGCGATTCCGACAGCAGCAGCTGGCAAAGGTCTGAAAGGTGGGCGCATCACGCCTGGGGAATGGGAGCGGCGTCGGGGGCTACGCCTGCGTTTCGTCTATCGTCGATGTGGCCCGAGCCTCTTGGTGGCCGACGGGCGGTTGAACAGTCGGGGACTGGGCGTTGCTTCGCGATCCAAGATGGGTCGCGGCAAGGCAACGGTGCCGATCTTTCTTCTGGTGCCGCAGGTCAAGCTCAAGAAGCGGTTGGACTTAGCACGAGATGCAGAGGGCGCGCAGTCGGCGATACCAGGGCTGATCGTGGCTAGCTGGGTAGAGGGGCGGCTATCTACATAGCCTTGAAGTTCATTTTCGGGGCCTATTCCGCTATTTGATATTTGACCCATAAAGGACCTTTGTCCGTCAGCACGATATCAAATAGGTACCCGTCTTCGACAGCAGCTATGCGCCGTTCATGAAACTCGATTTCTTGCTGCTCAAGATACTTGTAAAAGGCTTGTATTGCCTCGTTGTGAGTGCGCGCCTTCTTGAAGAAGATCGCCGTATCCTTGGATTTACCGTCGCCTGAGTGGCCAACCCGCACAGAAAACAACTGCGATAGCTTTGCTCCGTTTGTGCTTGCTATCGTTATCCAGTTTTCGATCTTCGAGAGATGACGAGTGCCGCTGATAACAAGATCCCAGTCGAGTGCGGCGCATCGTTCGATTGCGCCGCGTGCCAAGGACAACTCCTTGGTCAATGACCCTGATGGGATCCCGATGGACCCGGATGAGAGTTCGCCACTTGAGACGAGGAGGTTGCTTCCGTAGTTCGGGTGCACAAACTCGCATAGGGTTGCATAGTCACTGGCTGCGCGTTTATCGACCTTGGCCAGCGCTTCGATCAAGTCGTTCGTGTGAAGCCGCTTGGCATCCTTCGGGCCGCTTTCGCCTCCGTAGTAAATTCGATCTACGATTTTGCGATGTTTCCGGATGGCGCGATCAACCTGATCAAAAAGCTGCTTTGACTCGATGTCAGAAACGGCCTTCTCAAGAGCTTGATTCTGGAACGCCAGCGATGCTGTGTGCTCCATAAATGCGCGCGCTAGATTGAACAAAACAACAAGATTGCCCTGAGTTTCCGCGTCAAAAATTCCTCGCGCAATCTCGCGTGTCTTGAAGCGAAAAACTAGCGTCGAAAAGAAATGAGCAAAGGCTAGTTCGTGCAACAGGTAGGCGATCTTAACCGTTTCGCTTTCGCCCTCGTCGACCGGAAGCCGAGACTTGGACCGATCCAGAAGACCATCAAAATCCTTGACGTGCTGCCAGAGATCTTCGTTTTCCATCAGCCGCAACAGTTTCGGGTATTCTTCTGATTTCATCGGTTTCCCTTCTTCATTCGGCGAGGCTGATGGCGCTCAATAAAGCCGCCTTCGGCATCAAACTCACCATAGTGGGTGGAACAATTTTTGAGCAAGCGTAAGAGAGAATCATGCCCACCTCACGCGAAACCATCCTCACCGCGCTGCACACGCGGCTTTCGGTGTTGCCCGCTATTGTCCTCAGAGGGGAAGTGCTGCCCGAGCGCGTCCCAGCTGCTGGCCTGCTGATCCTGCGCGACGGTGAACCAGGCGAACCGGAAGTGACGCTGTCGCCTCTTGCCTATCACTACCAGCACCGGGCCGAAATCGAGGCAGTCGTGCAGGGCGCAAACCGAGACGCGGCCTTCGCCATGCTGACTGCCAGCATCGGCGCAGCGCTCGCCGAGGAACGAACGCTGGGCGGCCTCTGCGATTGGATCGGAGCTGAAGCCCCGCAACCTGTCGATCTGCCCGTTGAGGGCGCGTCCAGCCTGAAAGCCGCCGTGATCCCGGTGGTGCTGCACTATTCCACGGCCGACCCGCTGGCCTGACCCCGACAACCCGAGGAGAACACCATGGCACGAGCCCAGGGGGCGCGGGCGCTGATGGCGCTTGCGTTCGAAACGACCTATGGAACGCCGCCCGCGAGCGGCTACACCAAGATGCCCTTTGCCAGCACGACGCTGGGGGCTGAACAACCGCTGCAGACATCGGAACTGCTGGGCTACGGGCGCGATCCGCAGGCGCCGATCAAGGATGCGGTGACGGCGGATGGCGATGTGGTTATCCCGATTGATGCTGAGGCCTTCGGCTTCTGGTTGAAGGCGGCCTTTGGAGCGCCCACGACCACTGGCGCGGAGGCGCCCTACACGC
>CAKZOU010000006.1 GCA_937138255.1 uncultured Paracoccaceae bacterium | reverse complement strand
CAACTTTGATACGCATATACCAGTTGAAGGGTTTGGAGGCATTGCCAGCAGACTTGGTTGCTATGCTCCGCTGATAGAGTACCAATCTGCCGTCAAAGTGTGCTACTTCATTGTTGTAGTAAGCCATAGAGGAGCAACCTCGTTTGCTACCCGTATGCTACTGTCGCTAACCGTAGAGTCAACATAGACTACGTTTTGCTAAATTTTTGCTATGACTTCTTTAACAACCAATAACACAATATATAGCAAAAGGGCGCCAAAAATGGCGCCCTTTCACAATATATAGTAATAGGTTTCTAACGCTTGGAGAACTGGAAGCTCTTGCGGGCTTTCGCCTTGCCGTACTTCTTACGCTCGACAACGCGGCTGTCGCGGGTCAGGAAGCCAGCGGCCTTGAGCGCGCCACGCAGGGCGGGATCGTAAAGCTGCAGGGCCTTGGAAATGCCGTGCTTGACAGCGCCAGCCTGGCCGGAGAGGCCGCCGCCCTTGACGGTGGCGGTGACGTCGAACTGGCCCGACACGCCGGCAACCTGGAACGGCTGACGCAGGATCATCTGCAGAACCGGACGGGCGAAGTAGACAGCCATCTCTTTGCCGTTGACGGTGACCTTGCCGGAGCCCGGCTTGATCCACACGCGGGCAACAGCGTCTTTACGCTTGCCGGTGGCATAGGAACGGCCCTGAGCGTCACGCACCGGCTCACGCGGGGCTTCGGCTTCAACGGCGGGAGTAGCGGCGGCAACAGCGCCGAGCTCTTCCAGGGAATTGAGTTGTTCGGCCATCTATCAGACCCTCGTGTTTTTCTTGTTCATCGACTTGACGTCGAGAACTTCGGGCTTCTGGGCTTCCATACCGTGCTCGGTACCGGCGAAGATGCGCAGATGGGTCATCTGCTGACGGCTCAGACGGCCGCCCGGCAGCATGCGCTTGACGGCTTGGCTGATGACGCGCTCGGGGTGGGCACCCTCGAGGATCTCGCCCGTGGTGCGCGACTTGATGCCGCCCGGATGGCCGGTGTGCCAGTAGTTCGGCTTGTCACGCTTGTCGCCGGTCAGCTGAACCTTTTCAGCGTTGATGACGATCACATTGTCACCCATGTCCATGTGGGGGGTGAAGGACGGCTTGTGCTTGCCACGAAGCCGCATGGCGATGATCGACGCGAGACGGCCCAGAACAACGCCCTCGGCGTCGATCAGGATCCATTTCTTGTCGATATCTGCCGGAGTAGCAGAGAAGGTTTTCATGTCTCACCAGAGTAAAGAGGGCGCTTTGCTGCGCCTGTCATCGGGATGGGCGGGTTATAGCGCCGCAGAATCCACAGTCAAGCACCCTCAATCTTTATTAATACTGCAAAATCAACACCTTGGTAAAATGGTATTATTTTACCCCATGTTTTTGAGGCCCCTTGGCGGGATCGAATAGGTCAAACCCGCCCGCGCCACCAGATCCTCCTGCCCCGCGCTGCGGATATAGGCCTCGCCCACCGCAAGCGCCCGCCCCAGCTTGAGGATCCGCACCTCGCACAGAAGGTCGGTATCGGCCTTGGGCTTGCGCATGAAGTCAATCGAACAATTCGTCGTCACCGCCAACGCCTCTGGCCCGATCTTCGACAGGATCGCCAGATAGACCGCCACATCCGCCAGCGCAAAAAGCGTTGGCCCCGAGACGGTATTGCCTGGCCGCAAATGCCGGTGATCCACGGCCAGCCGCAACACAAGCCGCTCCTCGCCCACCTCGTCGACCACATAATCTTCCGCCACCTGCGGGAAATGCTCGGTCAGAAATATCTGCAGCGCCTTTTTGTCCATCTGAAGGGTCATGTCTTTCCTCGCCTTGCGCCCTCCCCTAGACTTGGCCCGTATCTCGAGGAGGAACAAGATGGACCTGCTAGTCCGCCACAATGAAAACGGCGTCGCCACACTCACCATGAACGCCCCCGAACGGCTGAATGCCCTCTCCGACGCCATGCTCGCGGCCCTTCACGGCGCCTTCGACGAGATCGCCGAAGATCGCGGGATCCGCGCGGTGATCCTTGCAGGCACCGGCAAGGCCTTCTGCGCCGGCCATGACCTCAAGGAAATGCAGGCGGGCCGCCAGGCGGACGACAAGGGCGCCGCCTATTTCGCCGATCTCTTCGCCCGCTGCTCGGCTCTCATGCAGCGCATCCAATCCATCCCCCAGCCGGTCATCGCCCAGGTCCACGGCATCGCCACCGCCGCCGGCTGCCAGCTCGTCGCCACCTGCGACCTTGCCATCGCCGCAGAAGGCACCCGCTTCGGCGTCAACGGCGTCAACATCGGCCTCTTCTGCTCGACCCCCATGGTCGCGCTCACCCGCAACGTGCCGCGAAAAAACGCCTTCGAGATGCTCACCACCGGCCGCTTTATTGAGGCCGCCGAAGCCACCCGCATCGGCCTCATCAACCGCGCCGTCCCGCACGATCAACTCGCCCACGAAACCCGCGCCCTCGCCGACACCATCGCAGCCAAACTCGCCAGCGCCGTCCGCATCGGCAAACGCGCCTTCTACGAACAGGCCCCCATGACGACAGCCGAAGCCTACGCCCATGCCGGCGCCGTCATGGTGGATAATATGCTCAACCGCGACACCGACGAAGGCATCACCGCCTTCCTCGAAAAGCGCGATCCCGCCTGGAAGACCTAGGCTTCTTTTGGCCCCAAATACTCCGGGGGAGCGCCGCAAGGCGCGGGGGCAGAGCCCCCTGCCCGCTCAAAGCCCGTAAAGGTCGCTGAACTTGGCCTTGAGATAGGCCAGAAGCGGCTTCTCCGAAGGGGCAAATCCCGCTGCCTTCTCGATCGTCTCCGCCGGCTCATAAAGCCCGCCATGGGTCTGAAGATTGGCCCGCAGCCAGCCGGTCGCCCGGCTCGTATCGCCCTTGGCCAGATCACCATCGAGATCGGGAACAGCGACCCGCAGCGCCTCGTGCAGGCATCCCGCATAGACATTGCCAAGGCTATAGGTCGGGAAATAGCCGAAAAGCCCCGCCGACCAGTGCACATCCTGCAAGACCCCGTTCGATGGCTTGTCGACCGCATAGCCGAAGTCCGACTTGAACCGGTCGTTCCAGGCCGCCTCGAGGTCTTTGACCTTGAGATCCCCCGCAATCAGCGCCCGCTCGAGATCAAACCGCAGCATGACGTGCAGGTTATACTGCAACTCATCCGCCTCGGTGCGGATATAGCCCGCGTTCACCCGGTTCACGACCTTGTAGAAGGTCTCGGCATCCGGAACGCCGAAATCGCCAAAGGCATCGCGCATCCGGCCAAAGAGCCAGCCGGTAAAGGCGCGGCTGCGGCCGATCTGGTTCTCATAGATCCGGCTCTGGCTCTCATGCACGCCCATCGACACCCCGCGCCCAAGCGGCGTAAGAAGATAGTCGCGGTCGATCCCCTGCTCGTATGCGGCGTGGCCGACCTCGTGGATCGTCGAATAGAAACAGTTGAACGGATCGGTGAGGCTCGTGCGCGTGGTGATCCGAACATCCTGACCCGAGCCCGACGAGAACGGATGCACCGCCTTGTCGATCCGGCCGTGATCGAGGTCATAGCCGAAGGCCAATGCCAATTCCTGCGAGAGCTTCAGCTGCGCCTCTTCGGCAAACTCGCCCGAAAGCTGCATCGGCGCCTCGGCCGCCAGAACCGCCTCGCGCAGATCGACCAAACCGGGCCGCAAGGCGGCAAACATCGCCGCGATCTGGGCGCCATTGGCGTTGGGCTCGTAATTGTCGAGAAGCGCGTCATAAAGATCGCCCCCCTCGGCCAGCGCCTGCGCCTCTTCGATCCGAAGCGCCACGACCTTCTCGAGAACCGGCAGGAAGGCCGCCACATCCTCGTCACGCCGCGCTCCGGCCCAGATGCGGTGGGCTTTCGAGGTGGTGCTGGCAATCTCGGCCGCCAGCCGCGCCGGCACCTTCATCGTCTTCGCATAATTGCGCCGGATATGCCGCAGGTTGGCCCTGGCCACCGCATCCTCGGGCTTGGCCCGCTCCAGCCAATCGGCAATCTGCGGATCGGTCATCCGCGCATGAAGCACCTTCGACATCGCCGCGTGTTCCGCCGCGCGCTGGTCCGAGGCGCCTTCAGGCATCATCGTTTCCTGATCCCAGCCCAGACGGCCCGCGACCTCGCCCAAGGCCTCGGTATCGCGCTGAAACTCCATCAGCTCGTCATAAGGATTGGCGTTGGCGATCATCATTTGTCTCCCCGGATGGATTGGGCCAGCGGATAGCGGGCAAGATAGCGGCCGCGCAGGATCAGAACCCACAAGGCGACAGCACCGATCTGGTGCACGATGGCGATATGGACCGGCGCGGAATAGAGGGCGGTCATGATCCCGAGGATCACCTGCAGAAGCATCACCGCAAACATCGCATTGAAGGCAAAGCGGGTGTGTCCGTTCGGGCCCCGGCGGGCGCCCCACCAGATCACCGCGCCGTAGAGGAACAAGGCATAGGCGACCATCCGGTGCACGAACTGCACAAGGCCCGCGTCCTCAAAGAAATTGCGCCACAAGGGCGTGATGGTGAAGGGATCAGGCGGCAGGAAACTGTCGCCCATCAAGGGCCATGTCGGGAAAGCGCGGCCCGCGTCGATACCGGCCACAAGCGCGCCCAATAGGATCTGGATGAAGGCCAGATGCATGAGCCCCGTCGACCTGCCAAAGAGGCGTGTATCGCCGCTGCGCCGCGCCTGCATCAGATCGGCCTCGCGGCGGCCCAGAAGGAAGATATACCATGCAGCAAAGCCGAGGATAATGAAGGCAAGGCCAAGGTGCGTGGCAAGGCGATAGGAGGCCACATCGAGCATCTCGCCGCCGAGACCGGACGAGACCATCCACCAGCCGATCGCCCCCTGAAGCCCGCCAAGGCCACCGAGGAACAGAAGCCGCCCGGTCCAGCCGGTCGGGATCTTGCGGGCGGCGAGGAAGCCGAAGAACCCAAGCGCCCAGACAAGGCCGATCACCCGTCCAAGCTGACGGTGGCCCCATTCCCACCAGTAGATGCCCTTGAATTCCTCAAGGCTCATACCCTTGTTCTGCAACTGATATTCGGGGATTTGACGGTATTTCTCGAACTCGGCCATCCAGGCCTCTTCGCTGAGCGGCGGGACAGAGCCCGTGACCGGCTTCCATTCGGTGATGGAAAGCCCTGAGTCGGTCAGGCGTGTCATGCCGCCCACCGCGATCATCAGCGCCACCATCGCGAAGATCACCATGATCCAAGCCCGTATCGCGCCGCGCGCGCCCTTGCCGGCACGGTCGATACCGCCGGGGGCTGCGGCTGGCTTGGCTTGGCTCTCCACGTCCTGAAAGATCGCGCGTTGTTTGTCGGCCATATCGACTCTCCGGTTTTCAGTGGCCGGACCCTAAGCCCGTGCCATTCGAGCGGCAAGGCTTCAGCCGCGATCTTTCCAGCGCACCATCTGCCGCAGGATGCCGTGCAGCATCTGCACATCCGCCCGCGTGAGCGGCATCCGGCTCCAGAGGTTGCGCAGGTTCTGGCGCATATGCGGCGCCTTGTCCTCGGGAAAGAAGAAGCCAGCCTCTTCGAGGCGATCCTCGTAATGCTCGGCCAGCTTTTCCATCTCGATCTGCGTGGCCCAGTCGCCCTGCATATCCATCCGCTCGTGAACAATCTCGGCGCTGGCCCGGCGCCATTCATAGGCGGTCAGGAGCACGCATTGGGCAAGGTTGAGCGAGGAGAACTCGGGGTTTACCGGCACCGAGATAATAGCGTTCGCCAGCGCGATATCGCTGTTCTCCATGCCCGCCCGCTCGGGGCCGAACATCACGGCGACCTTGCCGCCCTCGGCAATGCGCCTGGCGGCATCGGCCATCGCGGCTTCGGGGCTCAGGACCGGCTTGGTCAGGCCGCGCGGCCTCGCGGTCGTGGCATAGACATAGGTGCAATCGGCCACGGCCTCTTCGGTGGTGCCGAAAAGTTGCGCCTCGTCGAGAAGCCGCCCTGCGCCCGAGGCCATCGCCACGGCCTTCTGGTTGGGCCAGCCATCACGGGGATCGGTGATCCGCATCCGGTCGAGCCCGAAATTCCACATCCCCCGCGCGGCGGCGCCGATGTTCTCGCCCATCTGCGGGCGCAAAAGCACGAAGGCGGGCTGAGGTTGGCCGGTGGGCATTTCCGTTCCTTTTCTGGTCGGGCGCGTGATACGCTGTGAGGGCAGCCCACGCAAGGAGCCCGACATGGCCTATGACGAAGGATTGGCCTCACTTATGCGCGAGGCGCTCGAGAATGAACCCGGCTATTCCGAAAAGAAGATGTTCGGCGGCCTCTGTTTCCTGATCTATGGCAACATGGTCTCGGGCGTTCATTCCGGCGGCGGGATGTTTCGCGTTGGCAAGGCCAACGAGGCCGAGGCGCGGGCGATTCCCGGCACCGGCCCGATGCTTTTCACCGGCAAGCCGATGGGCGGGATGATCGAAGCGAGCGACGACCTGATGGCCGACGATGACCGCCGCGCCGCGCTGATGGACATTGCCTTGACCCACGCAAAAAGCCTTCCGCCGAAGTAGCGGCTCGGCTATAGCGGCCTAAAGCCTTGGGATGGGACCAACACGATGAGCGACACCGACGATCTGCCGCAGGTTTACCTGATCACGCCGCCCGAGTTCGAGCTTTCGATCTTCCCCGACCGCCTCGCCGCCTGCCTCGATGCCGTGCCCGTGGCCTGCGTGCGCCTTGGCCTTGCGAGCCGCGACGAGGACAGGATCGGCCGCGCCGCCGATGCTTTGCGCGCGGTCACGCAGGAACGCGACGTGGCGCTCGTCATCGAGACCCACCTCAAGTTCGTCGAACGCCACGGGCTTGACGGGGTGCATCTGACGGACGCCGCCCGTTCGGTGAAAAAGGCCCGCAAGGACCTTGGCGAAGATGCCATCGTCGGAACCTTCTGCGCGGGGTCGCGCCACGACGGGATGACCGCGGGCGAGCTTGGCGCCGATTACGTCAGCTTTGGCCCCATTGGCCAAACGGGCCTTGGCACCGGATCGGCTGTCGAGCCCGAGCTTTTCGAATGGTGGTGCCAGATGATCGAGGTTCCGGTCGTCGCAGAAGGCGCGCTGGATGCGGGCCTTATCAAGGCGCTCGCGCCTCATACCGATTTCTTCGGCATCGGCGATGAAATCTGGAAGGCCGATGATGCGGCCGCCGCGCTCAAGGCGCTTGTCGCGGCGATGGGCTAGTCGTCGTCGTTGACGCCTGCCGCGATCAGGCCGGCGCGGACCTTGTTTTCCAGAAGCAGCGCCAGCATCTTGCGATCTTCGATCTCGGCCACGCGCACCGGCGTGTGATACTGGATCGTCACCGATCCCTGCTTGGCCGCCGCCAGCGTCGAAAGGAGATGCGGCCCGAAATCCATATCGCCCCACCAACCATACTGGCGCGGATCGGCACCCTCGGCGGCGCGATAGATCACCGTCACCGGCTGGATCGACAGCGTCTCGCGCAGACCGTCGGCATAGAAGGCGGCAAAAAGCGTCGGTTTGAAAGTCAGGACACGGCGGCCATCGGTCGAGGTGCCTTCGGGGAAGAACAAGAGCTTGTGGCCGTAGGACAGGCGGCGGATGAACTCCTGCACCTGAAGCCGCGCCTCGCGCGGATCGCGGCGGATGAACACGGTGCCGGTCGCTTTGGCGAGCCAACCGATCCCCGGCCAACCAGCCACCTCGGCCTTGGAGACAAAATAGATCCGCTTGCGGGCATTGAGCGCGAAGATATCAAGCCAGCTCGAATGATTGGCGACAACCGCCCCCGGCCCTTGCATCGCCTGCCCTTCGGTGCGGTAGCGGATGCCAAGGATAACAAAAGCCGTCCGGCAGACAGCTTGCGTGATGAACGGCGTCAGCGGGCGGCGTTGTCCCCAAATGGGGCGCTCGATCAGGCGGAGCGCCAGAAGGATCGCGAGGCCGCCGAAAACCACTACTGCAAGTGGGATAACCCGCAACAGGGCCCTAGCCCATCCGGCGGCGCTGATCCGCTCCGGTTCGGGCTCTTCGCGCCAGACTTCGCTCACTGGCCACGGCCTTTGGTGTAGAGCGCCCGCTGCGCTTCATTGATCCGCGCGGTATCGAGGATCAGGCAGACATCGGTGGTGTTGAAGGCATGGTCGATATAGGCCCCTTCGCCGACAAATCCGCCGATCCGAAGATAGGCTTTGATCAACGCCGGGGTCTGGGCCATGGCGCGGCGGCGGTCGATCTGATCCTCGGGGATCAGGTCCATCTTCCGGAAGGTCTTCTCGACGGCACGAACGCGGATATCCTCGGGCGCGAGATGCCGGTAGTGCAGATGCGACAGTGGCTCGGCCAGCGCCTGCACATCCGTCCCGTGAAACGAGGCCACGCCAAAGAGGATCTCGACCCCGTGATCGGCGACATAACTCGCGAGCCCGTTCCAAAGGCGATACATCGCCATGCCGCCGCGATAGCGGGCATCGACGCAGGAGCGCCCAAGCTCCAGAAGACGCCGGCCTGAGGCCCTCAGCGCCGTGAGATCGTATTCGTCCTCGGAATAGAACTGCCCCACCTTCTCGGCCTGCTCGCAACGCAATACGCGATAGACGCCGACCACATGATCGCCCTTCGGCAGGGTCTCGTCGATCAGCACCAGATGGTCGAAATAGGGATCGAACCGGTCGGTCTCGAGCTTGGCGTCATGGTCGACCAGAGGCCCGGTCCCGCCCAGTTCTTCGACAAAGACCCGATACCGCAGGCGCTGGGCCGCACGAATATCAGCCGGATCTTGGGCCAGCTTCAGGGTAAACTTGGAGTGGGATGCGGTCATGCCGTCCACGGGGCCTCGTCAAAGTCGCGCCCTTCTAGTCCGGTTGGCAAGTCAGGCGCAAGGAGCGGCAAAGCCGCAGGTGAAGGTGCACTTGACACAGCCTCCCAGAATTCTACCTTAGGTTGCATCTTCTTGGCCGGACGCCAACTCAAGCATGACGCGAGCACTGTTTACGACAACCTTGCCTTCCTCGGGAAAATTCACCGTGACCTTGCCGCCGATATTGGACTGGACTTGCCCAACCCCCCAATCGGGTCGTGCGGGATGGACGACAAACATACCCGGCTCGAGATGCGAATTAAGATTTTCGTCCATTCAACCTCCATCACGGGGCATGCGATGACCACCACCGAGGACTTTGCCGCGCTCGTCAGTTCGCGGATATGTCACGACCTTATTAGCCCGATTGGCGCAATCGGCAATGGGGTTGAACTTTTGGAGATGACCGGACAAGGCAACGGACCCGAACTCGCTCTGATTTCCGACAGCGCTGAAAGCGCCTCGGCCCGGGTGAGATTCTTTCGGATTGCTTTTGGTTCTGCGAAAGAGGGCCAGGCTATTGGGATCGACGAAATCAGCGCGATTCTATCAGCGAGAGGCAAAGACGGACGCTTTCGATACACTTGGGTCGAGGACGGAACGATCGACCGACCCGACGCCAAGTTGATCTTTTTGACGATCCTTTGCGTCGAACACGCCCTGCCTCGCGGCGGAAAAATCCAGGTGGCCCGCACCCAACGCGGGTGGCTTGTCAAGTCAGCCGGTGGAAAGGCCCAATTGGACGATGTCCTCTGGACCGCTCTGCAGCAAGGCAAGGAGCCTCTTCCCCTGGACTCGGGCCGTATTCAATTCGCGGCATTGGCCATGATGCTTGGCACCTCGGGCAGGCGGCTTGTCGTGGAACATGCTGACGGGCATCTCACCCTCAGTCTGTGACTATTTTCGGCAGGTGCCGTCGCCGGTGACCAGATATTTGAAGCTCGTGAGCTGCTCGGCCCCGACCGGCCCGCGTGCATGCAGCTTGCCGGTGGCGATGCCGATCTCGGCGCCCATGCCAAATTCGCTACCATCGGCGAATTGGGTCGAAGCGTTGCGCATCAGGATCGCGCTGTCGAGCCGCTCAAAGAAGTGCGCGGCGGTGGCGTCGTTTTCGGTCAGGATGCTCTCGGTGTGGTTGGAGCCATAGCGGCGGATATGGGCGATGGCCTCATCAACGCCGTTCACGAGCTTGGCCGCGATGATCATGTCGAGGAATTCGCGCCCGAAATCGTCAGGCGCGGCCTTGACCGTTCCCGGCACTTTCAGAAGCTCGCCCTCGGTCCGCACCTCGACCCCGGCCTTCACAAGATCCTCGATCAACACGGCGCCGTGTTTGGTGTAGAACTGCCAGTCGATCAGCAGGCACTCCGCCGCGCCGCAGATGCCGGTACGGCGGGTCTTGGCGTTCAACACCACGGCCCGCGCCTTCTCGAGATCGGCGTCGCGGTCGGCGTAGACGTGGCAGATGCCCTCGAGATGCGCGAAAACCGGCACCCGCGCCTCGCGCTGGACGAGGCCCACAAGTCCCTTGCCGCCTCGCGGCACGATCACGTCGATATGCTCGACCGCCTTGAGCATGGCCGAAACGGCCTCGCGGTCGCGGGTCGGGACGAGTTGGATCGCATCGGCCGGAAGCCCCGCCTGTTTGAGGCCGGTCACGAGGCATTCGTGGATGATGGTCGAGGAATGGAAGCTTTCCGAGCCGCCCCGCAGGATCACGGCGTTGCCGGCCTTCAGGCAGAGCGCGCCCGCATCGGCGGTCACGTTGGGGCGGCTTTCATAGATAACGCCGATCACGCCAAGCGGCGTGCGCACCCGCTGGATGTGAAGGCCCGAGGGCATATCCCACTCAGCGATCACCGCGCCCACGGGGTCTTTCTGCTCGGCCACAGCGCGGAGGCCGTCGCGGATGCCGCGAATGCGCGCCTCGTCGAGCATCAATCGGTCCATCATCGCCGGGCTGATGCCTTTTTCCTCGCCATAGACGAGGTCTTCGGCATTGGCGTCGATGATCTCGCCGCGCCGCTTCCAGACCTCGTCGGCGGCGCCAATCAGGGCCGCGTGTCTGCGCTCGGCGCTGGCATAGGCCAACTCGGCCGCCGCCGCACGGGCGCGCGCGCCGATATCGGCCATCAGGGCATCGATATCCTCAAAGTCTTTCATCGGCTTGTCCGTCTCTTTGGCGGTCAGATGACCATGTCGTCGCGGTGGATGAGCGCCGCGCGCCCCTTGTAGCCCAGAAGCGCCTCGATGTCAGCGCTGCGGCGGCCCATGATCTGGCGCGCCTCGGCGGCGGTATAGCGGGTCAGGCCAAGGCCAAGCCGCGCGCCTGTGGTCGAGACAATCGCCACCGGATCGCCACGGCCGAAGCTGCCGGTAATGGCGCGGATACCGGCAGGCAGAAGGCTCTTGCCGTCTTTCAGCGCCTTGATGGCCCCGTCATCCACCTGCACCTCGCCGCGCGGCTTCATCGCCGCAATCCAGCGTTTGCGGGCGGCTTGCGGGTCGCCGTGGGCGGTAAACCATGTGGCGGCGGCGCCCTCTTCGAGCGCCTTCAAGGGGTGCAAGGGCGAGCCAAGCGTAATCGCCATGGCGCAGCCCGCGTCGGTGGCGACCTTCGCGGCCATCAGCTTGGTGATCATCCCGCCCTTCGAGAGGCCCGAAACGCCATCGCCCGCCATTGCCTCGATCTCGGGCGTGATCTTTTCGATGAGGTCAAAGCGTTTTGCCGAAGGGTCGATATTGGGGTTGCCCGAATAGAAGCCATCGACATCCGACAGAAGGATCAACTGATCCGAACCAGTTGTGACAGCCACCTGTGCGGCGAGACGATCATTGTCGCCATAGCGGATTTCATCCGTGGCCACGGTGTCGTTCTCGTTGACGATGGGCGTCACGCCGAGATTTAGGAGGGTCTCAAACGTGGCCCGGCTGTTGAGATAGCGGCGGCGGTCGGCGGAATCCTCGAGCGTCACCAAGACTTGCCCGGCGACGATCCCGTGCGGCGCGAGCACCTCTTCATAGGCGCGTGCAAGCCGGATCTGGCCCACCGAGGCAGCTGCCTGCGACTGCTCGAGCGCCAATTCGCCCTTGGGCAGCCCCAGAACGCCCCGCCCCAAAGCGATCGAGCCAGAGGAGACGAGGATCACCTGCGTGCCACGGGCGCGGATACGTGCCACATCGGTGGCAAGCGCCTCGAGCCAGTCCTGACGAAGTTTGCCGCTGGCCCGGTCCACAAGGAGCGCCGAGCCGATCTTGACCACGAGGCGTTTGGCGGCACTCAGGGTTGCCAAGGCGCGTTCTCCTCGGGGGCGGCGCGGTGGCGCAGGCGGTTTTCGTCGATCTTCGAGCGCAGCGCGCGCAGCACATCCGTGACACCCTCGCCCGAGACACCGGACATGAGCATGACGGGACCATCGGTCGCCTCTTCCAGCTCTTCCTTGAGGAACTCGCGCTCTTCGGCATCGAGCGTGTCGATCTTGTTCAGAACCGTGATGCGCGGCTTGTCGGCCAGATCGCCGCCATAGGCCTCCAACTCGCCGATGATCGTTTCCATATCATTCACCGGATCGCCCGAGGTGCCGTCGATCAGGTGCAAAAGCACCGCGCAGCGTTCGACGTGGCCGAGGAACATATCGCCAAGCCCCCTGCCCTCGGATGCGCCTTCGATGAGACCCGGAATATCGGCGACAACGAATTCCACGTTATCAACGCCGACAACGCCGAGATTGGGAACAAGAGTCGTGAAGGGATAATCCGCAATCTTCGGCCGCGCGTTCGAGGTGGCGGCGAGGAAGGTCGATTTGCCGGCGTTGGGCATCCCCAAGAGGCCCACATCGGCGATGAGCTTGAGCCGCAGCCAGATCGTCCGCTCGACCGCTTCCTGCCCCGGATTGGCGCGGCGCGGGGCTTGGTTGGTGGCGGATTTGAAATGCAGGTTGCCCCAGCCGCCATTGCCGCCCTTGGCCAGAACGATCCGCTGGCCGACCTCGGTCAGGTCGGCAATGAGCGTCTCTTCGTCTTCGTCGATGATCTCGGTTCCGACGGGAACTTTCAGAATGATGTCATCTCCGCCAGATCCGGTGCGCCCCGATCCCATGCCGGGCTGGCCATTCTGCGCGAAAAAGTGCTGCTGATAGCGGAAATCGATGAGCGTGTTCAGCCCCTCGACCGCCTCGGCGATCACATCGCCGCCATGGCCGCCATCGCCGCCGTCGGGCCCCCCGTATTCCACGAACTTGTCCCGGCGGAACGAGACGCATCCGTTTCCGCCCGCCCCGGAGCGAATATAGACTTTGGCGAGGTCGAGGAATTTCATCGGATGACTTTCAGCTGTTCAGGGCCGGATAGTCTATCGGCTTGTGTTTCTCAAGGCGTCCCAGCGTTCGCGGGTGAGGACGAACTTGCGCGCATCCACCTCACCCCCTCGAGCGGCACAAGGGACTAGGGCGATTCCGATTTCCTCAAAACCAATCTTTTCGAGAACCCGAGCCGAGGCGGGATTGTCGGCATAGGCCTCGGCCGTAAGCTGGGGCCAGTCGTAGCAATGCATCACATAGCTCACGAGCCTTCTGGAGATTTCAGTCGCATAGCCCTTGCCCCAAGCCGAAGGGCCGAAGGCGTATCCCAGGTCTCCCTCAACGATCCCCATGCCGCCAATGATCTCGTCGCCAGCCCGGACGGTTCCGGCGATGCCTTTGTCAATGTCCAGTCGGCCAACGATGCGATTGATCGTGTAGGCAAGATCTGCCGGATAGGGCCATGATCCAAGGTTCTTCACGACCTCCCAATTTGACACGATTGCATGAATCGCTTCGACATCTGAGGCGACGCCTGGGCGGAACGTCAGCCGCTCGGTTCTGAGTTCAAACATGGCGCGCCTCCCAGTCGGCCTTTGACAGGGCTGTCTTGATCACGGTTATGTCCTCACCTGTCGATGCCTTCCGGTGGGTGGCCTTGTGCGTGGTGCGAAAGCCAAGCTTTTCCTGAACCCGCGCCGAGGCTGTGTTGCCTACATGATAGCCGGAGACAGCCGTCTCGTCGCTTTGAGAAAAGTGCCAAGTCAGGACTGCGCGCGCAGCCTCGGTCATATGGCCATTGCCTTGCGCCTTGGGCGCTAAGAAGAACCCGAGATCAGGTCGTAAAGAGATCGCTCCGACGACCTCACCTTCAATCTCGATGAGCCAATAGCTGAGGTCGCTGTTGGCGAAAAGCCTGTCGAGAAACTCCACGGCATCCGCACGCGCGTAAGGAAATGGCACCATGGTCAGCCACTGTGTGACCTCCCAGTCGTTCAGGATATTGGCAATGGCCCGCGCATCCTCGGCCACCGGGGGCCTTAGGATGAGGCGCCCGGTAGTGAGGATGGGGGTGCTCATCGCTTACATCTTTCGCATATAGGTCCAGGTCGGCACATTGGCGCCGCGGGCGACCGAGTGGGCCTCGGCATCGCCAAGGTAGTCGAAGCCACAGTTCACAAGAACCCGTGCGGTGCCCGGATTGTCCTGAAAGACGCAGGCAAAGATTTCGTGCGAGGCTTGCGGGTTGGCGCCCATCAATATGCCGATCGCTTCGGTGGCGATGCCAGAGTTCCAAAAGGCCGGAGCAACCCAGAAACGGATCTCCGATTGGTCGCGATCCAAGCGTTCGAGAGAGACAAGACCCATAACCTCGGCATGGTTTTGGTTCGAGCCATCAATCGCCCAGACGTCCGTTGTCCGGCCGTCAAAGTTGGCGCGTTCGACCATTGCCTCGGCGGCGCCCGGCGGAAAAGGGTGCGGGATGTCCTGCGTCATCTGCGCGACGCGCACATCGCCTGCATAGATAGCGATCAAACCGGCGTCCGAGCGCCTGAGCGGACGCAGCACGAAACGGTCCGCCACAATTTCGGACTGGATCTCAACGGGGGCGTGCAACATGGCTTCCTCCTCAAAGCGGCGCTTTCATGCCTCCTCGCACGAATTTGCCGCGGAAATATGACAAAATGAAAAAAGGGGACCGGCTCCTCGCCGATCCCCCCAAATTCGTCTGGTTCAGGTCCGGCTTACTCGGCGGCCTCCGCCACCGGGAGAACCGAAATAAAGGTGCGCTGTTTCAGGCCCTTGTGGAATTTCACCTGACCTTGGGCGGTCGCGAAAATGGTGTGGTCCTTGCCCATGCCAACGCCCTCGCCCGGCCACATCTTGGTGCCGCGCTGACGCACGATGATATTGCCCGGAACCACGGCTTCGCCGCCGAACTTCTTCACGCCAAGACGACGGCCCGCGCTGTCGCGGCCGTTACGGGAGCTACCGCCTGCTTTTTTGTGTGCCATGGGGGATTACTCCTCTGCTTTGGCGGCGGCCTTCTTGGCAGCCGGCTTTTTCTTCGGGGCAGCTTCGACGACGACCTTGGTCGCGGCGCCGACAGCGGCCTTCACGCCCGACTTCTCCGCACCCTTTTCAAGGATGTCGGTGATGCGGACGAGGGTGAGCTGCTGACGGTGGCCCTTGGTGCGCTTCGACGAGTGCTTGCGACGGCGCTTGACGAAGTGGATGACCTTCTCGCCCTTGATCTGGTCGATGACTTCGGCCTGAACCGCAGCACCAGACACGAGCGGCGCGCCCACAGTGGCGCCAACCATCAGAATCTCGTTGAACTGAATCTTATCGCCGGCATCAGCCGCCAGCTTCTCGACACGCAGCACGTCGCCCGAAGCGACCTTGTACTGCTTGCCACCGGTCTTGAGAACCGCAAACATATGTTCTTCCTTCGTTTTCCGCGTCTTTAGGGTCCCCCGCTACCGAGGCGTTTCGGCCATCTAGGCCACCCGTAAACAGCGCGCCCCGCAAGGAGCGTCATTACACATTCCCCACGGGCAGGCCGCGGAGATGGCGGCTTATCGGGGGAACGACCTGCAAAGTCAACCGGAAAATAAGGGATTTTCGCACCCTCGCCCGCCGTTCTCTGCACCGCTCATATAGGCGGCCCGAGGCCCGCGCACAAGGAAACCGCGGCAAAGCAAACTTTCCACGATTTCCCTCTTGCGCTGCCCCGCGCCGCCCATTAAACGCCGCCCTGACCCCCGCGGAGAGGTGCCGGAGCGGTCGAACGGGGCGGTCTCGAAAACCGTTGTGGGTGCAAGCCCACCCAGGGTTCGAATCCCTGTCTCTCCGCCACTTATCCCTTAAAGGATCAGGTTGGCACGACGCGCTCGCGG
>CAKZOU010000005.1 GCA_937138255.1 uncultured Paracoccaceae bacterium | reverse complement strand
CCCCGACCCCTTGATTCGTAGTCAAGTACTCTATCCAACTGAGCTACCAGTCCGCGTCAGAGTGGGGCGGATGTAGCCCTAGCTGCGGGGCATTGCAAGGGCGAAAACGAAAGAAATCATTTTCCTGACGCGAGCTCGGCTTTGGGCAGGCAGATGACGAATTCCGTGCCGGTTTCGTTCGTGCGGCCCAGTTCAAGCCGCCCGCCGTGGCCGCGCACAAGCTCGGCCGCGATGACGAGGCCGAGGCCCGCTCCACCCTTGGAAACGCCACCCTGAAACGCCTGAAACAAATGCTCGCGGGCGCGCTGGGGCAGGCCGGGGCCGGTGTCGGCCACGGTGATCCACCACTGGGCATCGTCCTCGTGGGCGTGGATGCTCACCTCGCCGGGCTTGCCCGTGGCCATGATCGCCTGACGGGCGTTACGGGCGAGGTTTGACAGGACGCGGTAGAGTTGTTCGGCATCGGCGCGGATCGTCAGGTTGCCTGGAATGTCCTCCGAGAAGCTCAGATCGTAGTCACCTGCGGCGAGGCGTTCGCCGTCGAGCACCTCGCCAACGACCGCGGCAAGGCTCACTCGGTCAAGCTTGGGTGGCGCCTCGTCGGCGCGGCCGAAGGCGAGCGTATTCTCGCACAAGTGCACCGCGCGGGTGATCGAATTGACGAGCTTGGGGGCAAGGCGCTGCACCACAGGATCTTCGGAGGCCTCGATCCGGTCGACGAAAAGCTGGGCCGAGGAGAGGATATTGCGCAGGTCATGGCTGACCTTGGCGACGCCCTCGCCCAGCTGCGCGAGCCTTTCGCGCTGGCGCAGCGCTGCGGTCAGCTGCTGCTGCATCATCTGCAGCGCCTCCTCCGCCTCGCGAAGTTCGATGAGGCCCGCGGTCGGCGCAATGATCCGGCGGGCGTCTTCGGGAGCCATGGCATAGCTTTGCATATGCCCCACGACGCCTTTGATCGGCTTGACGAGGAAGGCTCGCACAGCCACGAAAAGGAGAGCCGCAGTAATGATCGAGATCACGGCCGAGAGCATCAGGATATTGAGGCCATAGTCGATCATCGCGGCACGGAGCGGCGCCTGCTCCATCGTCACCTCGATCTCTTGCCCGCCGCCCTGAACCGGCATTCCGATCACCCGGATCACCGGCTCACCCGGCTCGAACAGGGTCATCATCGCGTCGCGCATGAGCGCCCATGCCGAAGCTCCACGCAGGTCATAAGTCGCCTCGACCGGCCCGGGCACGTGGGAAGACAGGATCAACTGGCGCACCTCGTCGCGGCGCAGCACCACGTTGAACACACCTGCATTCTTCAGAAGCTCTTTCTCGAGATCTTCCGAGATCATGTCGTCGGCCAGAAGCGAGAGTGAGGCGATCTGCGCCCGCTCGAGGCGGAGGAGGAGATAATCCTGCCGGAAACGGGCGACGGAAGGCACGAAGATCAGCACCTCCGCCAGCATGACGAAGACGACCGTCAGAACCAGAAAACGCCCCGAGAGCGTGTTCAGCATTGTCCCTCCGCCTTTAGGGCAGCCACCTCTGAACGAAACGGGTGATCCGTTTGATCATACGGCTTTCGAATAGTCTTGGACTAAAATAGGCACTCGCGGCCCGTTTGTTAATCTCGGCAAGGGTCGGATAGGGCAGAACGGTGTTCGAGATAGCCGCCATGCCAAGGCCCGCCGAGATCGCCATCGCCCACATGGCGATCAGTTCGCCCGCCTCGGGCCCGACGATGCCCGCGCCAATCGGCTTGCCCTTGCGGACGATCACCTTGATCGCCCCTTCAGTCTGACCGCCGGCGACCGCCCGGTCGCTCTTGTCGAAGCCAACCTGCACCACCTCGATGCCATTGCCAAATTTCGCCCGCGCTTCGGCCTCGGTCAGGCCGACATGGGCGATCTCGGGGCTGGTAAAGATCGCGCGAGGGATATGGTCCTGCCGTTCGCGGGCCGGAAGGCCAAGCACCGCAGAACGGACGACGATACCCGCCTGATAGCCCGCCAGATGCGTGAAATGCCGCCGCCCGGCGACATCGCCGATGGCATAGACGCGGCGGTTGCCGGGGGTTTTGAGGTCGGGGCCGACCTCGATGCCCGCCACCGGATCGAATGCGACCCCTGCCGCCTCCAGTCCGAGGGCATGCACATTGGGCGCACGGCCAGCCGCGACGAGAAGGTGACTGCCCTCGATCCTGCCAGCGCCGGTTTCGACCCAGATCTCGCCGGCCTTGCCACCCACCTTCAAGACTTTCGTGTTCTCGTGGATCACAAGGCCGTCCTGCCGCAGCCGGTCCATCACGATCTGTCCAAGTTCCGGCTCTTCCCGGCCCAGCGCCTTCTGTGCCTCGATGACCGTGACCTTGCACCCCAGCCGCAAATGGGCCTGCGCGAGTTCGAGGCCGATGGGTCCGGCGCCAATGACGATCAGGTGCTCGGGTCGGTCCTTCTGCTCGAAAATTGTCTCGTTCGTGTGGTAGGGCGTCTCCGCCAAACCCTCGATCGCCGGGATCATCGGCCGCGAGCCCGTGGCCACAACGAACCGCCGCGCCTCGATCTCTGCCTCACCCGCCCGAACGGTCTTGGGGCCGATAAATGCGCCCCGCGCCCGGATCACTCGCACGCCGAGCCCTTCAAACCGCTCTTGGCTGTCATGCGGTGCAATCGCGGCGATGGAGGCCCGCACATGGGCCATCGCCTCGGCATAGGTCGGGCGCGGCACGCGGGCCGAGGCGGCGAGAAGCGCCTTCGACGGCACGCAGCCGTGGTTGAGGCAGTCGCCCCCCATTTCGCCCTCTTCGATAAGGACCACCCGCGCACCCATCTGCGCCGCGCCAGCGGCCACAGAAAGCCCGCCGGAGCCTGCGCCAATGATGCAGATATCGGTCTTGATGCGCTCAATCATATCCGCGCGCCTTTCCGTCTGGCCCGAACAATGGCCGGGATCAGGGCGAGGATACACAAGCCAACGAGCGGCACCAGAACAGGTGCGGTGAAGATCACGCCGAGGTCTGGCTCGGTGCCGCTGGCGAAAACCTCGCCCAGACCCGAGCCGAGGCTGGTGAATACGAACGCGCCGGGCAGGATACCGAGGAAGGTCGAGACCGCGAAACGCGAGAGCGGAACGTTGAGCACCGCGGGGATCAGGTTGGCGACGAAGAACGGGACCGCGGGCACCAGCCGGATCAGAAACAGCATCGACCACTGATTCTCATCAAGCCCCGCCTTGATCCGCGCAACGCGCCCGCCGTAGGCCTCGAGCCGCTTTGCCAGCCCGTCACCAAGCCCGGTGCGAACCGCCAGAAACAGCGCCGTCGCTCCGATCGTCGCGCCTGTCACGTTGAAAAGAACGCCGGGGAAGAGGCCGAAGAGATAGCCCCCAGCGAGAGTGATCATCAGGCCGCCGGGTAGAGAAAAGGCGACCGCCAGAGCATAGGCGGCCACGAAACCGAGAGCGAAAGCGGGATAGTTCGCATCCCGCAGGCCGTTCAGCCAATCGCGATTCTCGGCCAAGGCCGCGAAAGTCACCTGATCGCGCAGGAACACGACGCCGAGAACGGCGACCGCCGCAATCGTGATCCAGGGAAGGTGGCGTGAAATTGGGGCGGGCAAGGCGCGGTCCGGTTTTTGATCCATTCCAATCGACATGGACCAAAGAGGCCTTTCGCGCCAGTGGCTTCACAGGAGCTTGATTGCCCGTGCCCCTTTGCCGATGTAAAAGCTCCCGACTGTAACAAACCGACCCGGAAAAATCGCGCAAAGCGGTCGATTCTTCGCTCGGCTCGTGTTGACAGGCCCCCCGCCCGCCTCTATTGGCAGGGCTTCGAATGACACAGGCCTCGAATCCTGCCCACGAATCTTGCGTGTGCGGTTCGGCCTCAAGGATACGGAGAGAACGCGATGAAGCGCACGTTCCAACCCTCGAACCGGGTTCGCAAGGCCCGTCACGGCTTCCGCGCCCGCATGGCGACCAAAGCTGGCCGCAAGGTGCTTAACGCTCGCCGTGCTCGTGGCCGCAAGGTCCTGAGCGCCTGATAGCGTTTGGGTGTGGCCATGACCACGCCAGAAGCTGAAAAGCCTGAAACCGCCGAGGCCACGCCTGCGGCGGTTTTCGTTCGCCCCGAGATCATGACCAAGCGGGCGGATTTTCTTGCCGCCGCGCAGGGGCGCCGCATGGCGCTTTCCGGCTTTCATCTGCAAGCCCGCTTTCGCGATGATGGCATCGCGGCGGTTCGCGTGGGCTTTACCTGCTCAAAGAAGGTCGGCAACGCCGTCGCCCGCAACCGCGCCAAGCGCCGCCTGCGGGAAATTGCGCGTCTGGTGCTGCCGACTTGCGCCAAGCCCGGCTGGGACTATGTATTGGTTGGCCGCCGCGACGCGACAGCGGCCGCCAATTTCGCTCAGATGCAGAGCGACCTGAAAGCCGCGCTTGGGAAGATCCACAAATGACCCCGCTCGCCTGGATCCTGTCACTTCCGGTCAAGGGCTATCGCCTGGTATTCAGCCCCTGGGTCGGGCACGGTTGCCGCTATCAGCCGACCTGCAGCGCCTATGCGCTCGAGGCGCTGGAAAAGCATGGCGGCGTCAAAGGCGGCTACCTCGCCGCGCGGCGCATCCTGCGCTGCCATCCCTTGGGCGGATCGGGCATCGACAACGTGCCGGATTGACCTCGGGCCGGCGGCGCGGTCTTTTCGCCGCAAAAGGACCGCCGATGCTGACGCCCCAAGCCACCGTCGAGGAAACCCGCGCCGCGTTTCGCTGGGAGATCCCCGCGCGCTATAACATCGGCGTCGATATCTGCGACAAGTGGGCGGATCGGGAGCCTGAACGGATCGCCCTGATTGACGTGGGGTCGGATGGGGTCGGCACCGAAGTCACCTTCGGCGCTCTCAAGGCGCGGTCGAACCAGCTTGCCAATGCGCTTTCCAAGACTTGCCAGCGGGGCGACCGGATCGCCGTGCTTCTGCCGCAGGGCGTCGAGACAGCGCTGGCCCATATCGCAGCACTCAAGATGGGCTGCATCTCGCTGCCGCTATTCACGCTGTTCGGGCCGGATGCGCTTCTGCATCGCCTGAAGGACTCCGGCGCGAAGGTGGTCATCACCAATGCCGAGGGCGCGGCCAAGATCGCGGCGCTTCGGGATCAATTGCCGGCGCTTGAGCGGCTGCTCTGCATTGACGCTTCGGAAGCCGCAGAGGATTTCCATGCTGCCGTGGCGGGCGATAGCACCGACTTCACCCCCGCCGACACCGCTTCCGAAGATCCCGCCATCCTGATCTACACCTCCGGCACCACCGGCAACCCCAAGGGGGCGCTGCACGCCCATCGCGTTCTTCTTGGCCACCTGCCGGGGGTCGAGATGAGCCACGATTTCTTTCCCCAAGACGGCGACCGGATCTGGACCCCCGCCGACTGGGCCTGGATCGGCGGGCTTCTCGACGTCTTGATGCCGGCGCTGCACCACGGGATCACCGTGGTCTCGCGGCGAATGCCCAAGTTTTCCGCCACAGAGGCTTTCGACCTCATACGCCGCTTTGGCGTTCGCAACGCCTTCCTGCCGCCCACCGCCCTCAAGATCATGCGCCAAGCGCCCGCCGAGGCAGCTAAGGGCCTCACCCTGCGCTCTGTCGCCTCGGGCGGCGAGACCCTCGGGGCGGAACTGATCGACTGGGGCCGCGCCACATTCGGCTGCACGATCAACGAATTCTACGGCCAGACCGAGTGCAACATGATCGTCTCCTCCTGCGCCGCCCTTGCGCCCGCCGAGCCGGGGGTGATGGGTTTTGCCGTGCCGGGGCATGAGGTGGAGGTCTTGAACGAGGCCGAAAGACGTATCTGCGCGACGGGCGAGGAAGGAGCGATTGCTGTAGGGGTGCCCGATCCGGTCATGTTCTTGGAATATTGGAACAATCCCGCCGCGACCGAGGCCAAGTTCCTGCGGATCGGCGGCGAGAAGTGGCTCCTGACCGGCGACCGCGGCGCCAAGACCGCTTCGGGCCGGATCCGTTTCATCGGGCGCGACGACGATGTGATCTCGTCGGCCGGCTACCGGATCGGCCCGGCCGAGATCGAGGATTGCCTCCTCACCCACCCCGCCGTTCAGCTTGCAGGTGTGATCGGCGCGGCCGATGCGATCCGCGGGCAGGCCGTATGGGCCTATGTCCTGCTGGCCGAGGGCTTTGCCCCCTCCGACACCCTCGCCGCCGAGATAACCGCGCACGTCAAATCCCGCCTTTCCGCCCATGAATACCCCCGCGCCGTCCGCTTTATCGACGCGATGCCGATGACCACCACCGGCAAGATCATCCGCGGCGCGCTGCGCGCCCTTGCTGCACAGGACCAAACCGACTAGATCGGGCGGCATGCTTGATGATCTTGACGATATCCACCCGCTCTTTCACGGCGCTCCCAAAAGCACCGAATTCAAGAAGCTGCGCAAACGGATCGTTCAGAACGTCCGCGAAGCGATCGAGCAATATGGCATGATCGAGCGCGACGCGCGCTGGCTGGTGTGCCTTTCGGGCGGGAAAGACAGCTATACGCTCCTCGCCGTGCTCTACGAGCTGAAATGGCGCGGGCTTCTTCCGGTCGATCTTCTGGCCTGCAATCTCGATCAGGGTCAGCCCGGCTTTCCGGCAACCGTTCTGCCCGAGTTTCTCTCGAAAATGGGCGTGCCGCACCGGATCGAATACCAAGACACCTATTCCATCGTCGTCGACAAGGTCCCCGCAGGCCGCACCTATTGCGCCCTTTGCTCGCGGCTACGGCGCGGCAATCTTTATCGGGTCGCCCGCGAAGAGGGCTGCTCGGCGGTGGTTCTCGGCCATCACCGCGACGACATCCTCGAGACCTTTTTCCTCAACCTCTTCCACGGCTCGCGGCTGGCCACCATGCCGCCCAAGCTTGTGAACGAGGATGGCGATCTCTTCGTCTATCGTCCGCTGGCCCACGTCGCCGAGGAAGACTGCGAGAAATTCGCCCGCTCGATGAACTATCCGATCATTCCTTGCGATCTTTGCGGCTCGCAGGACGGGCTTCAGCGCCAGCAGGTCAAGGGCATCCTCGACCAGTGGGAAAAGAACGCGCCGGGGCGGCGACAAAAGATGTTTCGGGCGCTGATGAACACCCGGCCTTCGCATTTGCTCGACCCTTCGATCTTCGATTTCAAAGGGCTGACCATCGGCCCCCGCAAGGAAGCCGACAAGAGCGGCATCCCCGACCTCGGCTAAACCCCGCCCGAGCCTTGCTGCAAAAGGGCCGCAGGCCGGATTTCCCTGAAAACCGCTTGACCTTTCGGCCTATGGGATGTTGAACCGCCCTGACCTTTGAACGGTAAAATGGCGGCTCCGATGGACAATCAGAACAAGAACCTATTCCTGGCGACAGCGCTCAGCTTCGTCGTCATCCTAGCCTGGTTCTGGATGTTCCCACCTGAAGAGCCGCAAACCACGGTCGATCCGGTTGCGGCAACGCAGGAACTGGCCACCGCTGACGCCACCACGCCCAGCGCCGGTGCTGTTGAAGCCACCGCCGCCGCCCCGACCGATGCTGTGGCCATCGAAGCCGACGCCCCGCGCGTGGCCATCGAGACCCCCGAGCTTTCGGGTTCGATCTCGCTCCTCGGTGGTCGGCTCGACGATATCTATCTCAGCCAGTATCGCCTGACCCTCGATGACGATGCCGAGACCGTCCGCCTGCTCCGCCCCGTGGGCGAGGAAGATGCCTATTACGCAAGCTTCGGCTGGGCCGCCGCCGAAGGCATCGCCGCTGACGCAGTTCCCGGCCCAGATACGCTCTGGACCCTTGAGGCCGGCACCACGCTGACCCCCGAGACCCCCGTCACCCTCGCTTGGGACAACGGCGCGGGCCAGATCTTCCGCACTGTGATCTCTGTCGACGACAAGTTCATGTTCAGCTTCGTCCAGTCGATCGAAAACACCGGCGCAAGCGCAGTTTCCGCCCGCCCCTATGGCATCCTGCGCCGCCACACCGAGCCGAACGACCTCAAGAACTTCTTCGTTCTGCACGAAGGCATCGTCCGTGTGTCGGACGGCATTCTCGATCAGGCGAAATACAAGGCGATCCGCGATTATTCCGTCGATGAGCGCGAGCGCACCCAGGCCGACCGTGTCGACGTTACCGAAGGCGGCTGGATCGGCTATACCGACCACTACTGGATGACGACGATCATCCCCTCGGAAGGCGCTTTCCGGTCGGTCTCGAAATACTTCGAATCGCGCGATCTTTATCAGGCCGAAGCCGTGATGGAGCCGCAGACCGTTGCCGCCGGTGGCAGCGCCTCGGTCGAGACCCGCCTTTTCGTCGGCGCCAAGGAATGGGAAGCGATCCGCGAGTATCAGAACGGCGCTGGCGTCGAGAAGTTCCTCGATTCGATCGACTGGGGCTGGTTCTTCTTCTTCACCAAGCCGATCTTCTGGCTTCTGCACCTTCTGCACGGCCTGATCGGCAACATGGGTTGGGCGATCATGGGCTTGACCTTGGTGCTCAAGATTCTCGTCCTGCCGCTGGCTTATAAATCCTATGTCTCGATGGCGCGGATGAAGGAAATCCAGCCCGAGATGGAGAAGCTCAAAGAGCGCGCCGGCGACGACCGTCAGGCGATGCAGCAGGGCATGATGAAGCTCTACAAGGATAACAAGGTCAACCCGGCTTCGGGCTGCCTGCCGATCCTCATTCAGATCCCGATCTTCTTCTCGCTCTACAAGGTGATCTTCGTCACCATCGAGCTTCGCCACCAGCCCTGGCTTGGCTGGATCCGCGACCTTTCCGCGCCCGATCCGTCGTCGATCCTCAACTTCTTCGGCCTCTTCTCCTGGGCTACGCCCCAGCCCGGAAGCCTGTTCTTCATCTTCTCGCTGGGTGTCCTGCCGATCCTGCTCGGCATCTCGATGTGGCTTCAGCAGAAACTCAATCCCGCCCCGACCGACCCGACCCAGAAGATGGTCTTCGCCTGGATGCCGTGGGTCTTCATGTTCATGCTTGGCTCGTTCGCCAGTGGCCTCGTGCTCTACTGGATCACCAACAACATGGTCACCTTCACCCAGCAGTATCTGATCATGCGTAGCCACGGGCATAAGCCGGACGTTTTCGGCAATATCCTGAGCGGTCTGAAACGCAAACCTGCGGTGGCGAACAGCAACAAGAAGCCGGACGGCAAATAATGGCGCGGGTCGCCGCGCTTTGGCGGCATCCGATCAAGAGCCACGGCCGCGAGGCGCTGCAAAGCGTTGCCCTCGCGGCTGGCCAGCCCTTCCCTTGGGACAGGCGGTGGGCCGTGGTCCATGATGCGGCGGTGGATGATGCCTCGACAGGCTGGATCCCCTGCCAGAACTTCATGATCGGCACCCGCACGCCCGGCCTTGCCGGCATCTGGGCACGGTTCGATGAGGCCAAAGGCGAGATCGCACTTCGCCATGCCGATCTAGGCGAGATCAGCTTCTCGCCAGACGATGCCGAGGATCAGGCGCGTTTTCTCGATTGGGTCATGCCGCTCTGCCCCGAAACCCGCGCCCGCCCTGCGGCTGTCGTCGCGCTGCCGGGCCGTGGCTGGACCGATACCGATTATCCATCCGTGACCCTGATGAACTCCGCCTCTCATGCCGCTGTCGAAGAGCGCCTCGGCCGCTCGCTCGAGCCCGAGCGTTGGCGCGGCAATATCTGGTTTGACGGGCAGGACGCCTTCGAAGAGCTCGACTGGATCGGCAAGCGCCTTCGGGCCGGCACCGCGATCCTTGAGGTGCGGGAACCTGTGAAGCGCTGCCTGCACACCGCCGCCAACCCCCAGACCGGCACGCGCGATGCCGACACACTCGGCGCGCTTGATGCGGGCTGGGGCCATCGGAACTTTGGCATTTACACAGAAGTCGTGCAGGATGGGGCCGTGGCCCTCGGAGACGAACTGGAGATCCTGAATTGAACCTGACCTTCCTCGAGGCCGAAGCCCCCGACGATGAAGCCCGCGAGATCGGGCGAAAGCTTTTCGCCGGACAGACCGATTTCCTCAAAGGCGTTGTCGCCATGTCCGGGATGCCGCCTGCCGACCGGATCGAGGTTTGTTTTGCGGGGCGCTCTAACGTCGGCAAATCGAGCCTCATCAACGCGCTCACCGGCCGCAAGGGCCTTGCCCGTGCCTCCAACACACCGGGGCGCACGCAAGAGATCAACTTCTTCACCGTAGGCGAGGCGCACTATCTCGTCGACCTGCCCGGCTATGGCTTTGCCAATGCGCCGCTGGCGATTGTGCAGAAATGGCAAAAGCTCCTCAAATCCTATCTTTCGGGCCGCCCGACCCTGCGCCGCGTTTTCGTTCTGATCGACGCTCGCCACGGGGCCAAGGCCGTGGATGAGGAAATCATGGGCCTGCTCGACAAATCCGCCGTGACCTTTCAGGTGGTGATGACCAAGTCCGACAAGGTCAGCAAAGCCGAGCTTGCCAAATCGCTCGAGATCACGCGGGCTTCGCTGGCCAAGCACCCCGCCGCCTTCCCCGAGATCGTTCTGACCTCTTCAGAGAAGAGCGACGGGATCGAGACACTTCGCGCTATCATTGCAACCATCGACTGACCTTGCTGGGAGGCAAGAAGGTGAGGAAACAAGACATGAACCGAGACTGGATCGCCACCGCCCGGACCCTTTCCGAGGCCCTGCCGTTCCTTCAGCGCTATTCCGGCGCGATCGTCGTCGTGAAATTCGGCGGCAACGCAATGGGCGATGCCGAGGCCATGGCCGAGTTTGCCCGTGATATCGTCCTGATGCGGCAGGTGGGTGTGAACCCGGTTGTTGTCCATGGCGGCGGGCCGATGATCAACGATCTTCTGGGTCGCCTCGGTATCAAGTCCGAGTTCGTGCGCGGCAAGCGCGTGACGGATCAGGCCACCGTCGAGGTGGTCGAGATGGTCCTCACCGGCCTTGTGAACAAACGCATCGTGCAGGCGATCATGGACGAAGGCGGCCGCGCCGTGGGCCTTTCCGGCAAGGACGACGATCTGATGGTCTGCGAGGCCGACGATCCGGAACTGGGCTTTGTCGGCCGCCCGATCGAGATGAACGTGCAGGTGCTGCGCGATCTCTTCACCGCCGGGATCATTCCGGTTGTCGCCCCTGTCGCCACGGGCATGGACCCTCTCGAGACCTTCAACGTCAACGGCGATACAGCGGCTGGCGCCATTGCGGGCGCGCTCAAGGCCGACCGCCTGCTGCTGTTGACCGATGTGCCGGGCGTCAAGGATGCCTCGGGCGAGATCGTCACCCAGCTCACCCCCGAACAGGTCAAGGAGATGATCGCCGATGGCACCATCTCGGGCGGCATGATCCCCAAGACCGAGACAGCGCTGAAGGCCATCGAAGACGGCGTGCGCGCCGTTGTCATCCTCGACGGGCGCCTGCCCAACGCGGCGCTCCTGGAGCTTTTCACCGAACACGGCGCGGGCTCGATCATCCGCTCGACCGAACCGCGCGTGAAGCCCAAGCATAAATGACCGATCTCGCCGGCATCTCCGCTCTTGCCAGCCCCAACGGGCTCTTCGTGGCAGGGGTGGTGCCGGATGGAGATCAGTCGATTGTTATCCTTTCCCCCGCCGAGCCGGAGTTCTGGCCGCACCTGAAGGGGCAGCCCGAGTATTCCGACGGCCAGCCCGATCCCATCGACCGCTGGAGCGTACGGGTCATTGGCGAGATGGCCAAGGCGCTCGGTGGCGAGGCGATCCTGCCGCATCACGGCCCGCCCTATGCGCCCTTCTACTCATGGGCTCTGGCCTCGGGCCGGTTCTGGGCTTCGCCTGTCATGCTTCTCGTTCATGCCGAGGCAGGGCTTTTCGCCTCGATGCGCGGCGCGATCCGGCTCAGCGGCAAGGTCGACCTGCCCGCCACTGAGAGGCCCTGTGACAGCTGCACCGACAAGCCCTGCCTTTCCACCTGCCCCGCGGGTGCCCTCACCGGCGAGGGCTATGACGTGCCAGCCTGCCACGCCCATCTAGACACCGCCGCTGGGCGCGAGTGCTTCGAGGGCGGCTGCCTCGTGCGCCGCGCCTGCCCCATAGGCCAAACCCGCCGCAGCGCCGAGCAATCGGCTCATCACATGAGGCATTTCCACAAATGACCCTGCGCCTCATCCTCACCCGCCACGCCAAATCCGGCTGGGACGACCCCGACCTCGAGGATTTCGACCGCCCGCTGACCGAGCGCGGGCGCCGCTCGGCCACGGCCATCGGGCGTTGGCTTTGGGAGAAGGGCTATCGGCCCGATCTGATCCTCTGCTCCGCTGCGGAGCGGACGCGGGAGACGCTTGATCTGATCCTTGCCGAATGGCCCGAGCACCCTGAGATCAGCTATCGGCAGGCGCTCTACCACGCCTCCGCGCGGGGAATTCTTGATGTGGTGGCAGGCACCGAGGCCCGAACGGTGATGGTTGTCGGCCACAATCCCGGCATTGGCACCCTCGCCTGCTGCATAGTCGCCAAGCGGCCTGAACACCCCGATTTTGGCCGGTATCCGACCGGCGCAACCGCCGTTCTGGATTTCGATGCCGAGGACTGGCGCAGCATAAAGGCCGGCACCTGCGCCGATTTCACCGTGCCTCGGGATCTTTTGAACGATACCGAAAACGACTAGGGGCGAGCAGGTCTCCCCGCACGCCCCCGCATTCCATTCCCGAAAGGTCAGTGACCGAGGATCTGGCTCAGGAAGAGCTTGGTCCGGTCGTTCTGCGGGTTCTTGAAGAACTCTTCCGGCTCGTTCTGTTCGACGATCTGGCCCTGATCCATAAAGATCACGCGGTTGGCAACCTGACGGGCAAAGCCCATCTCGTGGGTCACGCAGAGCATGGTCATGCCCTCTT
>CAKZOU010000004.1 GCA_937138255.1 uncultured Paracoccaceae bacterium | reverse complement strand
CGGCTTCGAGGGATCGGGCCAGTGCGCAGAAGGCCTCGAGGCTCACTTGTTCGGCACGCTCGGTCGGCGGGATGCCGACAGCGGCGAGGTGATCTTCTATATCGGGCGCGACGCCCTTGAGCGCCGCCCTCAGCATTTTGCGCCGTTGGTTGAAGGCGGCGGCGACGGTGCGGCTGAGGATATCCGCATCGGCCGGATAGCGCGGCGCGGGCAGGGCGGTCAGGTGCACCACGGCCGACGAGACCTTGGGTGGTGGGGTGAAGGCTTGCGGCGGCAGGTCGATGACGATCCGCGCCTCGGCCCTCCACTGGGCAAGGATGGCGAGGCGGCCATAGGCTTTGGAGCCGGGTTTGGCGACGATCCGCTCGGCCACTTCGCGCTGAAACATGAGCGTCAGCGAGGTCCAAAACGGCGGCCAGACCTTGGGCGTGAGCCAGCGCACGAGAAGCTCGGTGCCGACGTTATAGGGCAGGTTGGCGGCGATCTTGATGGGCGGGGTCAGGTATTCGAGGGGATCGACCTTGAGCGCATCGCCCTCGATCACCTCGAGCCTTCCGGGATAGGCCGCCGCAATCTCGGCCAGCGCGGGCAGGCAGCGGGCGTCCTTCTCGATTGCCAGAACCTTGCGCGCTCCCTCGGCCAGAAGGCCACGGGTCAGGCCGCCGGGACCGGGGCCGATCTCGAGGACATCCGAGCCGGAGAGATCGCCAGCCGAGCGGGCGATCTTGGCGGTGAGGTTGAGGTCGAGAAGGAAGTTCTGCCCAAGCGCCTTCTTGGCGCTCAGCTCATGGGTCGCGATGACCTCGCGCAAGGGGGGGAGCCCGTCGATCTGGCTCATGCCTTGGCCCTCGCGTCCGCCATCCGCGCCGCCATGCGGATCGCGGCGATCATCGAGGCGGGGTTGGCGATGCCTTTTCCGGCGATATCGAAGGCGGTGCCGTGGTCGGGCGAGGTGCGCACGAAGGGCAGGCCGAGGGTTACGTTTACGCCGCCGTCGAAATCGAGGGTCTTGATCGGGATCAGCGCCTGATCGTGATAGGCGCAGACGGCGGCGTCATAGCGGGCGCGGGCGGCGGGATGGAACATCGTGTCGGCGGGCAGGGGGCCGAGGATCTCGATCCCTTCGGCGCGGAGCGCCTCGATCACAGGCGCCATCATCTCGATCTCTTCGTGCCCCATGCGCCCGCCTTCGCCGGCGTGGGGGTTGAGCCCTGCCACGGCGATGCGCGGGCGGTCGATGCCGAAATCGCGGCGCAGGGCGGCGTGGGTGATGAGGATCGTGTCGGTCAGAAGGGCGGCGGTCAGCGCTTCTGGGACATCTGCCAGCGGGATATGGATCGTCGCGGGCACGACCTTGAGGAGGCTTGAGGCGAGCATCATCACCACCTGATCCACGCCGCCCAGAGCCGCGAGAAATTCGGTATGGCCGGGATAGGCAAAGCCCGCCCCATCGGCCAGCGCCTTCTTGTGGATCGGCGCGGTGCAGACGGCCGAGGCGCGGCCCCCTTGCGCCAGTGCGACGCCTGCTTCGATGGCTTCGATCACTCCCGCTGCATGGGCGGGGTTGGCGGTGCCGGGGGTGGCGTGGGAGCCGAAGTCACGGGCGAGGACCGGCAGGGCGCGGGGGCAGACCGAGGCTGCAGCCTCTGGCCCTTCAACGGCTTGCCACGCCGTCCCTTCCGGCAGATGCCGCGGATCCCCGATCCACAGAAGCGGCACCTCGTCCTTCAGCGCAGCCCAAGCCTTCGCCGCCACCTCGGGCCCGATGCCGGCTGGCTCTCCGCAGGAGATTGCGACGGTCATTCGCCGACGATGGTTGCCGCGGCGCGCAGTTCTGCAATCAGAGCCGCGGCAAAGCCATTCAATTGCTGGCCGATCAGCTGATTGCGGACAGCATCACGATCGACCTCGGCATCGACCTGAACCGAGCGGCTGCACAGCATGAGGAAGAGAAGCGTCTGGCCGTCGTCGCGGGTAAGCCCGTAGGAGGCTTCGCCCGGATCGAGCTTGGCCAATTCAATCGCCACATCCGTGGGGATCTGAGCCGGGGTGGCTGTATGGCGGATCAGGTCCTGCTCACTTGCCCCCTTGGCGATGCCGTAAAGGTCGTTGCAGCTATCGGCCAGTTCCTCGACATCTTGCGCCTTGCCGACGGCAGAAGCCCCACCGGGGATCCGGTATTCCATGTAGTCAACGAGCGACGCCGCGGGCCTTGCTTGGGCGATCTCGCGCACGGCCCGCATCTGAAAGAGGACAATGCCCCCGTCGATCTGAATCGGCTCGGTCACTTCGCCGGGGGTAAGCGACAGGATCAAACCGCGCATCTGGGGCGGGAAATTGGTGATTGGCAGCCAGTCGAGCCGCCCGCCGTTTTCGCGCGAGGGCACGGCCGAGACCAGTTGGGCCTGCGCCTCGAACTCGGCGGTGGTGCGGATCCGAGAAATCGCTTCGGCGCGGGCCGCGGCCTGCGCTTCGAAGCCAACAGGGGCTGCGATGATGATCTCCGAGATCAGCACCTCGATCGCGGCGCCGCTATTGGTCTGGCCAAGGGCGCGGTCGATCTGTGCCTCGGTGATCGAGACCCGGCCGAGATAGCGCGAGCGGATGTATTCCCGCCACGCGGCGTTGATCCGGACGTAGTCGCGCAGGGTCTCTTCGGCGATCCCGTTTTGGGAGAGCACACCGACGAAGGCGTCATAAGGCATGTTGGTGCGGGTCGCGAACTCGTCGAGGGCACGCTGGAGGTTTTCAGCGTCGAGGATCAGGTTGGCGCGGGTGAGCGCCTCGTCCTTCAGGCTGTCTTCGATCAGGCTGTCGCGTGCGGCCTTTTGCAGATCGCCAGTGGTGCCAAAGAGCTTGAGGAGCAAAGCCCGCTGCTCGATCTCATAAGGCGTAATTGCCGTGTCATTCACTGTGATCACCGGCGAAAACTGCCCCTGCGCGCGCGCACTCATCGGCACCAGCATTGCAGCCAGCAGCATAAGACGGATCAGCAAGATCATAGGCCCCTCATTCTCAGTTCGTGCAGACCCGGCTGGTTGTCGTGCCGGAGCGTCCGGCCGAGAAGCCATTGAGGCCGATTTCCAGCGACAGGTCTGTCGATGAACTCACAGTAGTGGAATACACATAACGGCGCGAGGCCGAAAGCTCGACCGAGACGCATTCGTTGTTCCAGCCGATCGTAGCCCCGGCTGTGGCGGGGCGGTCGGCTGCCAGATCGTAGCGACCGTTGAGATCGAGCGTCCAGACTCTATTGATCCTGTAATCCAGATCGAAGGCCCATTCGGCTATATCTTGAAGGCGATCCTCGTCCGGGTCGGCGTCGAGCCAGACATAGCCAGCCGAAAGATCGAGCTTTCTTGATGTCCAACCGATCCGGCCCTCGGATTTGCCGAAGATACCGTCTTCGCTCAGCAGCGCCCTTCCATCAAAAGTCAGTCCCAATGGGAGCGCAATCTGACCGGCAATCAGCCAGTTGGACGAAAGACCCGAAAGGCCCGAAGTGGTTGAAAAATCGGCAGGGTCTTCAATGCGCCGGATCTGACCAACGGTCAGCCGCCCTGACCAGCCGTTCGGATCGCTATGGGTCCAAGTGCTGCCAAAGGCGAGGCGCGGCCCGGTTTCCATCCGATCCTGCCCCGCGAAATGCGAAAGCGCGAAGAGATTGCCGCTGTCGAGCTCCGACCGGGTGCCATCTTCGTTGACAGGGGTGCCGCCGATACTTTCAGACCACGCGATCGCGGCAACTGGCTCCAGTACATCGGTTCCACCCGATGCTGCACTGCGGATCAATGGCCAACGGAGGGTCAGCATTGCTTTCGGCTGGACACGCGCGAGAAATCCCTCGTTTACCGGATCGTCAAACGTATCATAAGCGTCGAGCGTTAGCCCCGCATCAGCCTCGGCTATGACACCAGCTCCGAAAAGATAGCTGTCCTGCCACATACCGGAAAGCCCGATCCGCGCCACGTCGCGCGAAGTGCCTCCGGTTTCGAATGGTCGAATATGGCCTTCGATCTCCGCACCGTAACGCAGGAGCCCACCCACCAGCTCGGGGCGAAGCCGGCGTTCAAAGCGGGCATTGCCAAGAACGGGGGGGGTGGATTCTGTCGTTATGTCCGGCAGTAGACCCTGATAGGCCGTCAAGCGGCCCAAAGTAATGAAGTCTTCCCGGAACCGTGAGAAGTTGACGAAGTTGCCAAGGCGGTCGACGGCCGAATGGCCGTAGTCCAGAAGATAGCCCTCGTCTGAGGCAGCCTGAATGCCAAAGCGCAGGAGAAAGTCCCGCGGCATATCAAACTGACCGGTTGTGAATATATAGCCGCGCGTTTGGCCGGGGCGCAGCTCGTCTTGGGTCAGAGCGCCATTGACCTCGATCTTTCCGGTCCGGAAGGCTTGGCGATACCGAGCTTCGATGGTTGTGGTCAAAGGCGAAATATATGGGGTGATCGTCAGATCGCGATCGTCGCCAATGGGAATGAAATAAGGTGTCTTAAGACCGACCCCAAGAAGATCGGTCGACCGCAGGCTAGGGATCAGAAACCCTGTCGCACGTTTGAGCGTCGGATCAGGCATTCGCATCCACGGGAGCCAAAACAAAGGGATTCCGCGGATCCGAAACACTGCGTCGGAAAAATAGAGAAGGCGCTCTGTCTGGTCATGGGTGACGTTGGCGGCGCGGATCTCCCATAGCGGAGCCACGCCGGCACAGACCTGGCACGAGGTCGCGACAACGGTTTTCAACTCGGTGTAGCGCCCTTCGGAGCGTTTAATCTGGTTCGCGGCAAATTGGAGCTGGCGGTCCAGAACCATGCGCGCCCCGAGAAGCAGGCCGTTTTCGAGACGGGGACCAAGATCCGCTTGGTCGGCGGTAAAGACCGTTCCGTCTGACAGACGGATCAGGATCGGCCCCTCAAAGATGATACGATCTGTACCGGGGTCATAGACGATCCCTGACGCGGAAAGGCGGGTGCCCTCGAAGAACGCCTCGACATTCCCGCGCGCTTCCAGAGCGCCGGTCGAGGCAACGGAAATCTGGTCGGCCAAGAGCGTCGCTGCGTTTTGGGCTGCGAGCGGTAGGGCGGCAAGGATTGGCAGGAGCGCAGTGAATATGGCTCTTAACAATCGCATCATCCGTCCTCCGTGTGGAGGAGAAATCCAAGAGACAATCCGATCCCCGCCAACGGTGGTGCCCAGGCCGCCAAGGCAACGGGGATCTGCCCGTTCTCACCTAGTATCGCTGCAAAGTTGCGAAGAAAATAGAGGCCAAAGCAGAGTAGGATCGCCGACAGAACCATCATTCCGGTCCTTCCGCCTCGTTGGTGGCGCATCGTAAAGCCCGCCCCAATAAGCAGCATCGCCAAAAGGAAGATGGGCTGCGCCAGTTCGGTTTGTAAGTAGACTTCATGCCGCCGCGACGAGAAGCCTGCGGTCGTCAGCCGGTCGATGAACGCAGGGAGATTCCAGATGGAAATCGAGCTTGGCGAGGCAAAGCTGTCGCGGATCTGGCTGGGGGTCAGTGTTGAGGGAACCGAGAAGGTCTCGAATTCGAGCGCGTCAACTTCGGGATTGTCGGTGGCAGTCAAGGGCCAGACCTTGGCATTTGTCGTCTCCCACGCACCCGGAACCAGGGTCGCGGTGTCGGCTTTGACCCGGCGCACCGGACCATCGGCAAAGGTGAAAGTGATGAACGTCACATCGTTCAAGACCGTCCCGTCGGGATTTGCGCTTGAGGCATGAATGACAGTCTGTCCCTTGCTTGTCCCTTGGCGCAGCCAGAGGCTGTCGCCTGAAAGTTCGAGGAAATTGCCACCCCCTGTCAGTTCCGACTTGGCAATTCCGTATTGGCGGGACGTCCCAGCGGCGATGGGGTTGAACAGAGCAACGGCCAGAACGCCAATCAGCATTCCCATCAGCCCCGGCGACATCAAAGACCGCAGCGCGGAACGACCAGCGGCGCGGGTGACGACGAGCTCTGAGGTGCGGGCGAGCGATAAGAAGAGGGCAAGCGTCGAGAGGATCATGACCAGTGGCAAGAGCTTGTAGAGCCCGAGCGGCACATTCAGCAGCGTCAGGGCCAAGATCTGACGAAAGCCAGCGCTAGAGGATCCAAAGAGTCGGAGGTGTTCGATCAGATCGAAAAGGATCTGGAGGATAAGAAAGATCGCCAAAATCCCCCCGAAGAGCACCAGAAAACGACGTGCGAAATAAAGGTGGAGCTTCATCCCTTCACTCCGATTGCACTTGGTCGCTGAAATCTGAGGAGCTGCGGAGCGCTGGCAATCGATAGTTGCAGCCAAACAACCGATAGGCCCAACACCGCAGGGATATAGTAGAGAGCCCAAAGCTCTGGCTGCAAACGCACAATGTTGGCGATGGCGGCTTCGATAATCTTGATGCAAACGATGATGCCGATAGCGATGAGGATCTGGCGCAAAAGACCAAAGCGGCTAAAGCCTCCGACGATCAGGGCCGAAAAGCCGGCAACGGTGGCGGCAAAGGCAAGGAGCGATTCAGCGATCAGGCTGTGCCCTCGTGCATAGCGCAGCTGCTTGACCCGTTGAGTGCCACTCGCTGTCGCGGACTTTGCTGACAGGAGTTGAAAGAGTGTCAGTTCTGACGGGCGCAGAGCACGCTCTTCCTCCTTTGGGCTTACGGCCCCGATATCATAGACGAAATCGTCAAATCGGGTCATGATCAGTCGATTGGTCTCATGCGTGAGGCTTTGGGCGAGGCCCGAGATCATAATGAGTTGAGGGCCATTTTCGCCCTTCACGAGAAAGGCCCTGTCAGCCGTATAGGTAGTGGTCTCGGCAGGGTTGCGCCAATCAGACAGAAAGATGTCGAGAAGTTCGCCCGAGGGCGTAATGTCGCGAATGTAGAAGGTCAGTCCCTCCGCCGGGCTCAGAAAGCGCCCTTCGGTCAGCAGCCGCGCCGCGCTGTTTTGCGAGACCTCAAGGCTTCGCTCGCTATAGGCGCGGTTGGCCAAGGGAACAAGAAAGCCGGTCAGGACCAGCATCATCACCAAAACCACCGAGGCGAACATCATGACTGGTCGGGCTACGCGGAATGCCGAAAAACCGGTCGCTTGCACGATGGTCAGCTCCGAATCCGAACTCATCCGGTTGGTGACATAGACGGCCGCGGCAAAACCGGCGACCGGCAAGACGATGCGGATCACGCCCGGAAGGGTCAGGGCCGAGAATTCAAGGAAGACCCAGACGGATTGGCCATCGCCGATCAGCCAGTCAAAGAGGCGCACGGCCGAATTGATCCAGTAGATCGAAATAAGAACGAGGGAAAAAAAGCCGAACAGCATCATCAATTGCGACAGCATATATCTGTCGAATCGCGCCACTCTTGCCCCCTCATGTTGCCTGTTTTTCCGTTGCCTGACCCTAGCGGATTTGCGGGTGGGGTTGAACTCCAATCTGGCCAAGCTGCCCCCCACCCGTTAGCAATGCGTGGAATGCCGCCCATCGGGGCGCAAGAGCCGGAAAGAGCCCATGGGAGCCGCCTTTTTCTATCAGCTGACCGAGACCCCGCTCGAGGCGGCGCTGCCTCAGCTTTTGGCGCGTGCGTTGGGCGCGGGTTGGCGGATCGCTGTCAGGGGCCGGAGTGCGGAGTTTTTGGGTCAGCTCGATCAGCGGCTCTGGCTCGGACCGGAGGAAGGGTTCTTGCCGCACGGGCTGGCCGGTGGGCTGCATGATGCGGAGCAACCGGTGTTGCTGACCTCTGGGGGCGAGGCCCCCAATGGGGCCGTTTGCGTGATGGCTGTCGAGAGCGCGGATGTCAGCGCCGAAGAGGTCAAAGGGCTCGAACGGGTCTGTGTGATCTTCGACGGGGCCGATCAGGCGGCGCTTGATCACGCGCGGGGCCAGTGGAAAGCCCTCACCGACGCCGGCTGCGAGGCGCAATACTGGGCGCAGGATGGTGGGCGCTGGGTCAAGAAGGCCGAAAAAGCCGCGTCCTAGGAGGCAAACCCGAAGGACCGCAGGCCATCGAGGATGAACTGCACCGCCAGCGCGGCCAAGAGCATCCCCAGAAGCCGTGTCACCACATTGATCCCGACCTTGCCGAGCACGCGCTCGACAAACGGGGCGATCAGGAAGGTGCCGAACACCAGCACAAGATTTGCCGCCATGACCCCGCCGATGGCGGCGAAATCGGCCGCGCCCTCGGCCTGACCGGCCAGAAGGATGATCGTTGTGATGGCCCCGGGGCCGACGATCAGCGGGATCGCCAACGGGAAGACGGACGGATCGTCGTGATGTTCCTGCCCGCCCTCGTCGGCGCTTTCCTTGCGGCGGGCCTGGCGGCGTTGGAACAGCATATCGAGCGCGGTGAGGAACAGAAGAACGCCGCCCGCGATGCGGAAGGCGGGCATCGAGATGCCGATGAAATTCAGAACCGCTTCGCCGAGGAAGAGGAAGACGATCATCAAGCCCCCCGCCGTCAGGCAGGCGCGCAGGCCAATGGCGCGGCGCTGGGCGGTGCTCATCCCTTGCGTCAGCGCAAGGAACAACGGCGCCAGCCCCGGCGGGTCGATGATGATGAAAAGCGTCGTGAACGCTGTGATGAGGGCGGGAAGTTCGGTCATCGGTCCCAAGGGTTGTTTAACTCACCATAGCCACGGCCCAAGGCGCGGGGCCAGAGAAACCTAACGGCTCTCGGCCTCTTCGAGCTTTTCCAGAGCGCCCAACCAGAGCGCTTCGGCGCGGCCAAGCCCGTCCATCACCTCGGCATATTTGCGGTTCCAGGTTTCCAGCTCGCCAATTCGGGTATCTTCATAAAGCGCAGGATCGGCGAGTTTCTTGGCAAGTTTGTCGCGCATCTCGTTGATCTTGCTGACCCTTTCTTCGCATCTGCGAACGTCGGCGCGCAGGGCGAGGATTTCATCGCGCGAGGGCTTGGGCGCGGCGGCCTTGGCGGGCGGCTTGCCCTGATCCTTGTCCTGACCCTTGCCGCTGGCCTTGTCATTGGCCAAGAGCATCTTGCGATAGGTTTCCAGATCGTCGTCATAAGGTGCCACGCGCCCGCCGTTCACAAGCCAAAGCCTGTCGGCCACCATCGACAGCAAATGCATATCGTGGCTGACAAGAATCACCGCTCCGGTATAGGCCGTCAGCGCCTCGACAAGCGCCTCGCGGCTTTCGATGTCGAGGTGGTTGGTCGGTTCGTCGAGAATCAGAAGGTGCGGCGCGTCGATCGTGGCCAGCAAAAGCGAGAGGCGGGCCTTTTGCCCGCCGGACAAGCGGCCGACCTCGGTTTCGACCTGAGCCGCCATGAGGCCAAACCCCGCGAGACGTGCCCTGAGCTTGGCCTGCAATTCCTCGGGCCGCACGCGGATCAGGTGTTGCAGTGGCGTCTCTTCGACCCGCAGCTCCTCGACCTGATGCTGGGCGAAAAAGCCGATCCTGAGCTTGGACGAGGCTGTCATACGGCCTGACATGACCTCGAGTTTGCCCGACAACATCTTGGACAGGGTCGATTTTCCCTCACCGTTGCGGCCCAAGAGGGCGATCCTGTCGTCCTGATCGATTCGCAGGTTCATATGCCGAAGAACGATGGTGTCGCCATAGCCGGTCGCGGCATCCTCGGTGGCGATGATCGGCGGCGAAAGCTCTTCGGGGCTGGGGAAGGTAAAGACCGTCCGCGCGGCGTCTTCGGGCACGCGGATCGTCTCCATCTTTTCAAGCATCTTGACCCGGCTTTGGGCCTGTTTGGCCTTCGACGCCTTGGCTTTGAAACGGTCGACGAAGGCTTGGAGGTGCGCGCGGCGGGCGTCTTGCTTCTTGGCAGCCGACGACAAAAGCGCAATCTTCGCAGCGCGTTGGCGGGCGAAGCTGTCGTAGACGCCGGTGTAGTAGGTCAGTTGGCGGTTCTCGAGGTGCAGGATGCCGCCCACCGAGCGGTTCAAAAGCTCGCGGTCGTGGCTCACGATCAAGACGGTGTGGGGATAGCGCGTGAGATAGTTCTCGAGCCACAGCGCGCCTTCGAGGTCGAGATAGTTGGTCGGCTCGTCCAGAAGCAGAAGGTCGGGCTCGGAAAACAGCACCGCCGCCAGCGCAACACGCATCCGCCAGCCGCCCGAAAAGGCCGAGCAGGGCATGAGCTGTTCTTCGTCGGTAAAACCAAGGCCCTTGAGAATTGCGGCGGCCCGCGCTTCGGCCGACCAGGCGTCGATATCGGCTAGCCGGGTCTGGATATCGGCGATGCGATGCGCGTCAGTGGCGTGTTCGGCTTCGGCCATCAGCGCCGCCCGCTCGACATCCGCCGCCAGAACCGTGTCGATCAGCGAGACCTCGTTGCCGGGCACCTCCTGGCTCACACCGCCGATCTTCCAGCCGCGCGGCAGATCGACTGAACCGGTGTCCAGCGTCAGCTCGCCCCGGATCAGCCGGAACAGCGTTGTCTTGCCGGTGCCATTGCGCCCCACAAGGCCAACCTTGTGGCCGGTGGGGATGACCGCCGAGGTATGTTCGAGAAGCGGGCGGCCCTCGACCGAATAGGAGATGTCATTGATGCGTAACATGAGAGGGGGATGCCCTAAGCGCGCGGGGGCGTCAATCGCGGCTTTTCATGCGCCACGGGCCATGATAGGGCAGCGCCAATTTTCAACCATCGGGCCAGACGGCCCCGACGAAAGAGGCATATCATGGCTATCGAACGCACCCTGTCGATCATCAAACCCGACGCCACCAACCGCAATCTGACCGGCAAGATCAACGCCAAGTTCGAAGATGCGGGCCTTCGCATCGTCGCGCAAAAGCGCATCAAGCTGTCGATGGAGCAGGCCGGCAAGTTCTACGAAGTTCACGCCGCCCGCCCGTTCTATGGTGAACTCTGTGAGTTCATGGCCTCGGCTCCGGTCGTCGTTCAGGTTCTTGAAGGCGAAAGCGCGATTGCCAAGAACCGCGAAGTGATGGGCGCCACCAACCCCAAGGACGCAGCCGCCGGCACCATCCGCGCCGAGTTTGCCCTGTCGGTCGGTGAAAACTCGGTCCACGGCTCGGACGCGCCGGAAACCGCCGCTCAGGAAATCGCCTTCTTCTTCTCGGGTCTCGAACTCGTCGGCTAATCCCCGCGACTGACCTGACAAGGCATGAGCCCGCGCCCCTCAAAAGGCGCGGGTTTTTCTATCGCCTATAGCCCACCCCGATCTGATCAAGCGCCGCTTCCAGATCGCTCAGGCCCGGATCATGCGCCTCGGCCTTGATCTCGTCGAACCGCTTGCGCAGCGCGGACTTCTCGGCCCCCTGACAATCGTTCCATGGACGCCCCTGCAATCCCATCACGATCACATAATAACCGATGAAATGCGGCCGGACGCCCACGCGCAACAGCGCAGTATAGGCCGCATCCGCCCCCATCTCGCGAATCTCCTCGGCCGTGGTGATCCCCGCGCGGGCAAATTCGCGCGCGGTGGCGGGGCCGAGGTTGGGGATCGAGGTGATGGGCGAGGACATGAACCCAAGCATAGGCAGGCGCATAAAAAAGGGCCAGTGGCGCTACCGGGGGAGGAACGTGCTGCCACTGGCCTGTCAGAAGCGCGGGCCCGGAGGGAGTAGCCTTGCCCGCGGTCGTATCTCGTCAGATCGACGCGTAATCCGGAAATACGGGATGTGCGTCGTCTTTTGGTTTGTCCCCGGGCTTGAAATCCGCGCCCTGAGGAACATCGTCTCGCGCCGCCGGCGCCTGTGCAATCGGAGCCTGGTCCTGTTTCATTCCAGCCATAAGATCCTCTGCCATATCGCGTCTTATGCGCGTTAAAGGTGAAAATGCCGAAGGAAACCGGCGAATGAGCGGCGGAAATGTGGCGTAAATGTGGCAGTTCAGGCTTTGCCCGGACCCTGACGATAGATCAGGTAGGAATAGATCATCGGCACCAGCCCCGCGACTAGCGCGGCGACCGCGATGACGGCATACGCCTTCGTCCCCATGATGCCGCCGACAATCATCGCAAGGCCAGCGGCAATGAACAGCCATTTGCCCAAACGGTGGGTTCGTGTCCAGTTGTCTGCGTCGACAATGGTCCAGGGTGTGCGAATGCCAACAAAGAAATTGCGGGGCAGGCGGTCAAGAAACCAGCCGAGGACGGTCAGTAGGCCGCCAACGGATATTGAAATGGCGCTATCCATCGCGATCGGCACGCCGAGTGCCGAGATCAGGATCAGAACGTTGAGAAGAGCGAATAGCGCGAGCGCTGCGATGCGGATACCAACAAATCCACTGTTTGCGGCATCGATCCCGTATCCCTTTGGAGAAAGGGCAGGGATGGCCCGAAACACCCCGTAGAGCCCAAGCATGACCAGCGGCATCATGAACGCGCCCCAAGCTCTGCTCATGGTGTCATCCACCTCGCCTGCGAGAGTCCAATGGCTAGGAATCTGGTCGGGTAGCCAGAGAAAAAGCACGGCCGAAAAGGCGAACGAACCGGCGATCAGGGCAAGGCTGACGGTATTGAGGCGGCGGGTATCCATGGCGGGCTCCAAGGCTCGGGAAGGGTTGCTTTCTCACCCCCTGATTGTGGGGTTCGAGGGTCTCATTTTCAAGCCCGCAGTGGTGCGGCGATAGGCGGGCTTGTGTCGAGGGTTTCGCCTTGGCTAGCCTGACTGTGCCATCGTGGGAGGTGGTGGCAGCAGAAAGGAAAGAGCCATGACGACCGGATCGGACAACAAGCTCCTCCACTATGCCCCGCGTGTGATTGCGATCCTCGGCATCCTGTTTCTCAGCAGCTTTGCGCTCGATGTGTTCGGTGAAGGCTATTCCGCCGCCGATCTCGTCGTCGCGCTTTTCATGCATCTCATCCCGAGCTTCGTGCTGATCGCGGTGCTGATTTTCGCCTGGCGGAACGAGCGGATCGGCGGCGCTTTGTTTATCGCTGTCGCGATCGTCCCCTGGCTTGTGTTCACCGATAACGACCTGATCGCCAATCTGATCATCAGCAGCCCGTTCTTTGTCGTGGGCCTTCTGTTCTGGCTGAGCGGAGTCCGCAAGGCCGGGTGATACCCGGCCGGCCGGCATTTGGCCGACGCCAGGGAAGGTTGCGGCTCCTCGGCGCTGGCCGTGCCGCTTCGCGGCGGGCTGCATTTGCCGCAAATGTGCGCCACACGGTTCGCGGTCGGTCGAAAGTCCGCCTCAGGCGGGCAGGTTGGCCAATCCATCGGCGGCCGGATTGGCTGGCGTGGCCTGGGTCACGAGCCGATCATTGGCGGCGATCAACTTGGCGCGCAGCGACAGAGCCAGGGCAAGCTCGATGATGCCGAACAGATCCGGCTGGCGCATTCTGGCCTCGTCAAGCCGGCTGCGGTTGATCCGCCAGACCCGCGATGACACGGCCAGCCGGACATCGGCACTGGCAAGTTCGTCCCCCAAAAGAGACATTTCCCCGATGAAATGCCCCTCTGAAATCCGCGCTAGCGCAAGCCCGGCGATTGAGACATCTGCCTCTCCGCGCGAAAGAAAGACCAGATCATGCGGCCGCTCGCCCCGGGTAGTCAGCTCCGAGCCGGCCTCGAGTGTTTCCCAACGACCCATGTTCAAGAGTGCCCGCCGCGAGGACGGTGTCCCGCCGGACAGCCAGCTTTCAACGAATTCGGCTTCTTCCTCGGTGAATCTGGCGCGGGCGTCTTTGCTCGCCAGCAGGGCAAGCTGAGTGACGTTGACGAGCAAAAGGAGGGTTTCCCAGAAGACACCGACAAAATCACCGAGCCAATAAAGACTATAGGCGATCCCCGCAATCGAAGAGGCGATGAAAAACGCCCGCAGGAGAAACATTCGGCGCATCAGGGAGGACAGGATCAGCAGGATATAGGAGGCGTGCCCCATGACCCCGTCAGTGAGAAAATCGACTGCAGAAAAAGAATCCATCGGAAATAGGACCAAGTGACTGAAATTACGGGAAACCGTAGTCCGGCGCGGATCACCGGGCAAGGAATTCGACTGGCGGCGGGCGCGGCGACGGTCGGCCGCCCCTGGCATCAAACCGCGATCTTTCGGCCCGGCTGCCTGATTTAATCTCTTGCGTGAATGCCCATTGGGTTTGGCGGCGAGAACGGCCATATAGGGCCCATGGTCACGCGTCTGGTCAAATTCACATGGAATCACGTCAGGTATGTCCCGCTGTGGTCAGCCCTCGTGTCCTCGCATTGGCGCTCTTTTGAGCGCCGCTCCCGCGCACTTGGCACTGCGGTTGGCGGGCTACTTCGGTGGTATCCCGTGGCCCAACGCCGGGTCGACCGAGAGGTTTTGCGTGTCTATCCCGATATGCCGCGAGGCAAGCGCGCAAAGCTTAGGCGCGAGATCGGTCGCCATATGGGGCAGACCCTGTTCGAGATTTACCACTGCGCCGAGTTTCAGACCCGCCTGGACAGGTTTGAGGTCACTGGTCCGGGCCTCGCCGCGCTGGAAGAGGCGCGTGATCAAGGCAAGGGAGCCATCATCGTTTCGGGCCACTTTGGGCAATGGGAGGCTATTCGAGCCGTGCTCAAGTCGCGGGGGCTGGAAAGTGGAGCGGTCTACAAGCCTCAGAAAAATCCGCATTATCAACGTAGGCTCTTGGCCGGGATAGAAGCAGGCGGCAAGCCGATCCTTGCAACCGGCAGGGTGGGAATGAAGGCAATGGTGCGGCATCTGTGCAATGGCGGCATCATTTCGATCCTGCTGGACGAGAAATATTCCGAGGGCGAGCGGCTCCCGTTTCTGGGTCTGCCGGCGATGACATCCATTTCCGCCGCGCAGCTGGCCCTGAAATATGGCCTGCCGATGGTTCCCGCCTACGGAATTCGCCTCGGTGATGGCGGCCGCTTCGAGGTGGCCTTTGAGGCGCCTATTCCCCACACCGACCCTGTGACCATGACCCAGGCTTTCAACGACAGCCTGTCGGCCCGCATAGAGGCCGATCCGGCACAGTGGTATTGGCTGCTGCGTCGATGGGACGGGGCCTAGTCCCGCGACCTTTGCGGCCTCATTCGTCGTTTTTCACCTGCAACAGATCAAACGGCAGAACAGACATATTATCATATGTCGAGGTAGCTCTATTTATTAGGATTATTGGCTCCGGCGGTAGGGATCGAACCTACGACCAATTGATTAACAGTCAACTGCT
>CAKZOU010000003.1 GCA_937138255.1 uncultured Paracoccaceae bacterium | reverse complement strand
TAAGTTTCCTTAGGTTTCTTCAGCTTATCTGAGGGGAAATGGTGCCCAGGAGAGGCACTCGAACCGACTGAATTAGCAAGCAATTATAGAAACTTAAAGCTGAGAACAATGGACAAAGCGGTCCCGAAAGCGGTCCCGATGGGAGCTTGCTTTTGACTGTACAGATTAGACCCAACAGACTGGTTGAGGCTTCACCGCTCCGGGTCCGTCTATCGCTATCTTTGTCCCTAGGCATGTTAGTGAATAAGCTGAGATTCAATCTCCGGTAGCACGCCCGATACCATAGCGAATACCTTCTTGGACAGCCTCAATATCAGGGTTCGGCAGTTGCAGAGTAGACTTCGCATCTTGGAGACGCCGCTCCAACAACTGTGCCCGAGATTCCAAGAGAGATATTGCCTCTTCAGTTTCTCTTTCTAAACTCTCATAGGCGGTTTTTGCTTGCCGACCAGAAAATCCCTCGTAGACGTATTGACGTCCATCGACGGTCAAGTTGTAAACAGACGCTAGGTTCACTTCACACCTAATGCCGGGCCATTCAGCGCTACTAAATCCCAGAATACGCCCCTCATACCGAACATCAAACTCATCGACAGATTTCCCTGTATAGGCATTAACAGATTGAATGCATGATAGGATATTTTCAGCCTCTCCCGCGGAGGCAGTTAACGGTGCAATTGTGAGAAGCGCAGAGATTGCTAGTGTTTTATTCATTTAATTCTCCATTTACGTAAAATTTGGTTCGTAATTCTCGGCTAGAATATTCTTACAGCTCCGGGAGGTGGGCATGCCCGCTTTAAATCTGACATAAGAGTACAGCTCTTTGAGAACAAGATGCAAGATTTGGAGCCTAAAACTTTTTGTTTTGCACAACATTCAAACCACTAAATGTGCCTTTCCGGATGACGTGTTCTCGATATTTAGGCGACTTGAAATGCTTGCGAGCGCCACTGAATGCGTCATACCCAAACACGTGAACCTGTACTGCTGCATCTTCACCGAGACTGAGCACGTCTTTGAGAGATGCGCAGTTCGCAATCTTCGCGCGTAGAGATTTTGATGGGGCGTCCAAAAACTCAACCGGTTCACGCGTGTCAAATACCCTTACCCGTCTCCTCTTGTTCTGTCCGAGTTGCGGTCGACCTACCAGAAGGTTAGCGGCGTCCAAAAAAAATACCTGTTACATCTCCCCCGCCCGACACCCCTTTCGAGCAGCCGGACGGAGCAATGTCACGGGCTTTCCCTACCCAAGCCTCTTCCTGACCACATAATCCGCCAGCACCTGCCAATAGTGCTCAGCGGAGGCGAACCCCTGCTCGCGAGCGGCGAGCTCCTCTGCCCTCTCTCTGGAGAGCCCACCATCATACTCAGCGATGGCAGCCCGCTCCTCGAAGAGGGCAATGTCAGGCACGATCAGCCGGGACGCCCCGGAGCGATCGCCCACAGTCATGGGGTTACCCCTTCGGGAAGCCTGATCTGATCGATGATCTCCCGCTTCTGAGCATCGGAGATGCCTGAGGAGTAGAGGCGATAGGTCAGCCGGTTCTGAGAGCGGGCCGACTGGTGGCCCACCAAAGAGGCGGTGAAGTGCTCAGGCACGCCTGTGCGCTCACACTGGGTGATGAACCACTTCCGGGTTGAGTGGAACACCGTGCCTCTGAGCTCAGGATAGACCCAGCGGAGGCGGGCATAGGCTTTCACCACGCGGTCTACCGAGAGGGTGGGGAAGAGCCGCCCTGACCTTGGCAGAGAGCGATCGAGGTAGCCCTCCAGAACAGGATGGAGAGGGACCTCCCGCTCTGCTGCCCTGGACTTCAGCAGGCGATGGCTGTTGGGCCGCACCAAGAGGAACCGCCCTAGGTTACCCTTGGAGACGATATCCGCAGCCTCAAGCCCGGCGATCTCCCCAGAGCGGAGCCCAGTGAGTAGCCCGAAGAGGAGAGCGCCATGCAGCACCCTGTCCTTGGCTCTGAGGAGGGTCACCACCTGAGCATCGGTTAGAACGCTATGTGGTGAGACCTCAGCCCCCTCGGCCCCCCGGAGCTTGCTCCAAGGGTTTGAGGAAAGCTCCCCTGTGGCTTGAGCCCAATCTAGAAAGCCGCACATCTGCTCCCAGATACGGGCTTGGGTCTGAGGTGTGAGAGTATGGGTCTCTACCTCTCCAGAGAGCTGCGCCAGCCCCTCCAGGTCCTGACCACCCGCCGCCGCATATTTGCGGACATTGGGCGAGAGCCTGGAGATGAGCCCTAGGACCTCTCGGCCTTGCGCTTGGGTGATCTGACCCATCTTCTCCTGCCCCAAGTGAGAGACGAGGAGCTCAGTCGCATAGCGCACGGACTTGAAGCTGCCCGGACGTAGCCTCTGACCCGCCTCCTGAAGATAGTCTCCGGCGAGGTCCGCCACCGTCCGATCGCCTTGCAGCCGCAGACGAGGGTAGTGAGGGCGAGAGACCTCCAGTGTGGTGGGCTCCTCAGGGAAGGTGCCTGATACGGTGCCCTCCTGAGGCTCGAGCGTCCCTGCCTCAGAGATGATCCGCAGATAGGTGCGGTTCAGCTCCTCAACCCGAGACCGCGCCACACGCGCGTCCGAGGTTCTCAGGGACTGCTTCAGGGAAGAGCCCAAGACAGGTTGCAGCGCCTTGGGGTAGGTCCGCCGGTAGGTCCATGTGTTATGGCGGAGGTAGGCATACTTGATATGTGTAGGCATGATGTCTCCTTTCCGGGGCAAATGCCCCGGTTTGACCTTCGATTGATGTTTTTGTGAGAAAGATCAGAGGGGTGCTGGGATTAGGCTCTTCCCTGAGACCCCCGCTGATCGGCTAGGTGGGTGAGAGGACCCGCAGGATCATCTCTAGGTCTGGCTCTCCGTATTCCCCTGCGAGGGGTCCGGTGAGAGCAACGCCCGTCACGAGGTCCTCGAAGACCTCTTCGACTTCGAACTCATGCTCCGGCACATCGTCGAAGGCAGCGATCAGAACGATGCAGCCGGGGGTGAGCAGGTTTGGATCGATGCTCATCTCAGGACCTCCGCAAGAGAAGGTCAGGGCTGAGGAGCCCCAGCGTGACAGACAGAGGCAGCGGCCAAGGCAGAGGTCGCAAGACCCCGGGAAGTCCTGCGAGGATCACCAGAGCCGCAGCTAGAGCCTGAGGCACGGAGAGAGTGACCCCGAACCGGCGCCAGAGCGCATAGTTCAGGGCAAGACGAGAGGCACCACTCGCAAGCGCGAGCAGCGTTGGATCGGTAAACATCGGGTATCTCCTTGATGGTTGGTTACCATCATAGATGCCCAAGGGTTCTCAGTTTTCGGGGGGTGGGGTGAGGCTTTTGGGGGCCTCTCATCTATCCAACTAGACAAGTATCCAGGCACAAATTCTACTTATCTTTGGGTTTCTTCGGGGAGATCTTCCGAGGCGGTCTCTCTCGCTCCAGTGGCTCAGGCACAAAAGGATCAGGCCGGAGCTGCAGGTGCTTGGGCACATGGGCATGCAGGGTCTGACCTCGGCCTTGAGGCGAGTTGCCTGCATATTTTCTGCGCTCTTCGTCTTGCCGGTTCTGCTGCGCCGAGCCGACCTCCAGATGGTCAGGCCGAACACAGGCTCTGTTGTTGCACAGATGCCGGACCTGATCGTCTTCATCCAGAACAAGTGCCCGCGTCAGGATAAAGACCAGCTGATAGACGTAGAGGGTGAAGCTTTTGCCATCGGGAGTTTTGACGGACACCCGCGCAGGATCGATCTGTGTGCCGCTCTCCCAACAGTCACCCGGCGCTTCGATGTTCTGGATGTGATAGGGGCGAGCCGGTTTCTTGCGTGCCTTCTCTAGGCAGTCTTTGAGAAGCTTGAGAGAGTAGTCGGGATGGGTGAGGAGCGCCTGATACTCGTCCCGCCGCTCTGTCTGCAGGAGCTCGCTCAGAGGGCTCGGCTCCCAGGCTCGGAGATTTGTCCCTGCGGTGGTCAGCCAGTCTTCGATCGTCGGCTCACCCGATATTGGCTCGCTGCGGTTGGTCATAGGACGACTAGATCCTGCTTAGGAGGGTTTCGACCTTCTGGACCTGCTTGGACATCTCGTCCCAGTTGTGTCCGTTCCAAACCTTGCCTTTTGCAGCCGGATATTGCGGATCGACAGGCTTCCACCAGGCCCACTTCTGAGCCTCCCCTGCCCAGGCGAACTTCTGTTTCTTCCAGCCCAACTCACGGAACAGATGGGTCTGTGCGTTGACCTCACGAGGGGTGTGGAGGTTGATGACCTTGGAGGCATATTCGATGGGCACAAAGACGATGCCGGAATCGTTCAGAACTTCCTCGACAATCTGCTTGGCAACATCAGGTGAGAGATCCCTGAGTTGGAGCATGACGTCTGTGGCATATTTCTGAACGTCGAGCTTCTCTCCGAAGGTCTTGGGCACCTTCCAGGCCATGAGCGCGTCATAGATACCCTTGAGACGCTTGGGGTCTGCCGTCAGCTTTTTCAGTCGCGCGACCAGCTCCGTGAAGGTCTCGTATTCAGGGCCGCCATTTGAGTAGCCTTGGTGGTTGAACTCCAGAATGAAGAAGCGCCGATCGGACTCCTCCAGCCATAGCGGCAGGTGGTTCGTGGTCATGATGAAGGCGCAGTAGATATGCTCCACATAGGCAGGCAGTCCCTTGGCCTCGACCAGTGTGCTGTTTTCGGTGATGAGGGTCTTGAGACTATTGGCCTCTGACGAGCCTCTCTTCACCTCGACCTCTTCGACAATGACCAGCTTGTTTTCCAGGAGCTCTTTGTTGAAGCGCCCGACGAGCTTGCTGACCCCGTTGGCCCGACCGGTGTTCTCTTCTCCAAAGAGGGCCCAGAGAAGGTCTGTCAGAGTGGACTTCCCCGTCCCTTGCTTCTCCGAATAGAGCATCACCGCCCAAGACGGCTTCTTGCCCTCGTTCTGAAGGTTCCAGGCCAGCCAGTTGAGGAAGACCTTTCGGTCCTGTTCCTTCGGAATGACATAAGCGAGGAACTCATCGAGGGCTTTATCAGGGATTGCGGTCTCGCGCCGATAGGCGGGGTCCTCCCAGATGTTCACCGTTGCGGTGCCATCTTTGAAGAACACCTTTTGCCGGTTTGCTGGTAGGCACACCCGCTTGCCCGACCAGACCGGGATACTGAGCTCCGGGTTCAGCTTGTTCACAGGTGGGTCGAGGAGAAGCTTGAAGAAGTCCCTCCAGGCTTGCTCAGACGGTTTCCACTTGGGGAAGACCTCGCGCATCCGGTGCACGATGACCTGTTTGACGTCGTGAGGCTGGTATTTGATCTGCAGGTTTGTGACGTCGTGGTAGTAGTTTGCCTTCTTCACATACCAGGATGAGACGATCCGGCAGACTTCAACTATGTCCTTGACCGTGTAGGCCGCTCTCGGATCACCAATCTTCTCGAAAGGCTCTTCCCCATCGGGGAACGGGAATTGGCCCAAGCCCTGCTCTTGGCGCCGATCGAACTTGGCAACATGGGCCTCCGCCTCGTCGGTCAGAGGTGGGACTTCCTCTTCCTGGCCCTCCTCGTCTTTCTTCTCTTCAACCGGCTCGCTGGTCTTGGCTTCGACTGGTTCCTGCTCGTCTGCCATACGGGTCCCATATATGGAGAGGGGTTAGATATCCCCCTCATAGGGATAGCTATTATTTATGATTAATACTCCTATCCAACCTCCCTCCTCTTTCAATGATTTATTATGAGAAAGATATAGATCCAAAAGGCTGAAGGCCTACAAGTCTACGCCTCAGGTCATTCCATACTTCGACATTTCCTCGGATGCGACTTTTGCCGAGAGTACTACATTCCTGTCTCGATCAAACCAAGATCATTCACAGAAAAACCTGGGCCAACTAGATGTGGCCCCCGAGGGGAATTCTACCCCTCGGAAACTAGTCTGGAATTAGCTCTGGAAGACAATCCCGCAGTTCTTCTGGATGTTGACCGCCTCGAGCGCATCCACCTCACCCTTGAGGCGAGCAATTTCCGAAGCGGTGCCAGAATCCCCGTCGATAAGGAACATGGCAGGCCAGAACAGGAAGAAACTTACGGCAGCCATGGCGGCATCGTTTTCAGCCTTTGCGTCTTGAACTCCCGATATCTGAGCAGCCCGGGTCGAAACGCGTTGGGCTTCGGCTCTCAGCTGGGAACAGGAATACGACTGATACTGCATCGGCGAAACATATGCTGCCGCAATATCAGTGCTCTTTTCGGCGCAAGCACCAGCAAAGAGAACTCCGGCCAAAGCCAGCGTAGTGATGGTTCTCATATTTGACCTCTTCGATTAATCAATCAGAAGTAAATATCATCTCACGAAACTTAACTTGGCAATACACTTATTTTGAATTGAAGAAGTTAGTGCGATCCGAGATTTCTGTGAGAAACTGACAGGGAGGCTTAGTAGCACCAGAACTCAGGGCCATCTGGGTAGCGCCTGGCGAGGCCCTCAGAAATCAAGATGTCACCGATGCGCCTTCCATCGGACCAAAGGACTGCCAGAGTCCGATCATACCTGTCCTTGCCGTGACGCTCGAAGGTGATCTGGGTCGTGTTGAAGAGCTCGATGAGCCTTGCCGTCGCTCTGGCCACCAGCTGTCTCTCCCGCTCCCCTCCACAGAGCCCCGTAATAGGCTCAGGAGTGTCATAGCCCATTGCCCTTATCTTCTCGCCATTGAGCCAAAAGGTGTCTCCGTCAACGATGCAAGTTACTCTTTGGCCAGATCCACATTTGCCTATGGCCCAAGCGGGAGAAGCCAAAACCAGGGAGGCGAAAGCCAGGGCTAGTACCTGCAATGTTAGTCTCATTTGTTCGCTGTCTCCTATGCCGTTGGCTGGATCCGTCTCCGACGCATTGAGTTCAGACGTGCTACGCTCTCAGCCTTGGCTCCAAAAGTGAGGGAAGAGAGTTTCATGGACAAGAAGCGAAAGTACATCCGCAAGGCTGAACAGTATCTACTAGGAGACGGTGCAGAGCACCCGTGCCGGTTTGCCGAGCCTGAACAGATCAGAGGCCTAGCCTTTCGACCCACGCCATATTGGCACCACCTCTACACCAGCCGCCATCTTGGCGTTCATCGACAGGACGACTCGATCTGCAACTGGACCGCAAGAGTTCTGAGCAAGGACAAGCTCTACAAACAGAAGTGTGTCGGGCCAGCCCTCGATACGGGTCACGGTGTGGTTACCTACAAAACGGCTTTGGCCAGAGCCTTCGAATGGTTCGACTCCGGAGAGGTTCGAGATCTCGCTAACGATCCAAAGTTGCTCGGACGTACGAAGGAGGTCTACATTTGCCCGATAGGCGATGAGTACACGGTAGGGCATGCCCTACGGGACTATTGTGAATGGACCCGCATCGCTCGCTCGCCAGGCGGTCACTACAACAACTTGGTCCTCATCAACTATCACCTTGTACCCAACTTCTCTTCTATTCCTCTGGAAGAGTTCACAGCGCACCATCTTCGAGACTTGGCAATTCAGGTCCTAGAGACACCGCCGAAGTTCGGGTTCATGGAGCATCAGAACAGGGTTGGCATCGAGACCTTGTCGCCAGACCAGCTCCGCAAGAGAAAGCGGACTTTCAACTCTCTTGTGTCGATCTTGAGGATGGCTTTCAGACATGCCTGGGACAACGGCCATATCAGCTCCGAGCGGCCCTGGCGCTGCCTGAAGCGAGTGAGCGTTTTTCATCAGCCTAGAACGATCTTCCTGGATCGTGGTGAGTGTAGAAGGCTTCTGGCGCATTGCACACCGGCTCTGCGGGACCTTGTGCTTGCTGCCCTCTACACTGGCTGCAGAGCGGGTGAGCTGGGACAGCTCCTCGTCGGGGATGTTGGCAAGCAGGGCTTTGGCATAAGGGTTGGAGCCTTCAAGCGTAGTCCCGCCAGATTTGTTTTCCTGCCCGACGAGGGAATGTCCTTCTTCCTCTCGAAGTGTGAAGGCAAAGCAAACAATGATCCTGTTCTGCTCTCCGACATGGGCAAGATATGGAGAAGGCAATATTCTCAGCTATTTAGAAGGGCTGTCGCCAAGGCAGGTCTTCCTCGCTCGCTCGTCTTCCATGGTCTGAGGCATACTTACGCAAGCGATCTGGTGAAGGCGGGTGTTCCGATGGATATCGTTGCCAAGCAGCTCGGTCATGCCAACATGCTCACAGTGATGAACACCTATGGACACCTAGCTGAGCAATACCGGGAAGAGCAGGTCAGAGAGAAGTTCTCTCCGCTGGACGAGGAGCAGTGTGCTGAGCGGGTTAAGCGACAACCACAACTCGACAGTCTCTGGAGTACTCTGCAGCGAGATGACTGGCGCACCTATGCCAATGTGGAGCGGGGCAATCATCTTCCTGCGCAGTCATTTGCCAGGCCATCCTTGGAAGTCTTGGAGGTCTTTGAGCACGCTGAGGCCACAATAGACCGACGCAGTTAGGCAGCTGCGTCACTACTCGCTTTGCGGAAGGTAAAAACAACTATAGATTGTTATGGACTCGATTCGAATGACCCCACCGTTGGGGGACGTGCAGCAAGGAGACCAACAATTTCACATCCAGTAGATGCACATGTTGGTCAGAGAATCCGGCAGGAGCGCCTCCTAGCAGGTCTGAGTCAATCGGAGCTAGCCGACCAAATTGGAGTTCGGTTCCAGCAGATGCAGAAGTATGAGTCGGCGGCGAACAGGATTTCAGCCTCACGCCTCTGGCTAGTTGCGAGATACCTAGGGATTCCAGTCTTTTCCTTGTTTCCGTCCATAGATGGCGATGAGGCAGCGCAACAGCTTCAGGTCGAACCTGAGGACCTCGCACTGTTGAGGCAGATCAAGAAGTTGAGTGATGCCCGAAGAACCGCCGTAATGGGGTTGGTGGAGGAGCTCAATGCAGGTCACAGATAGGGGCTTTTCTCAAGCCTCACTAATCCCGGGCTCCACCCCTAGCGCCGTCTTGTAGACTTCGAGCATCACCTTCTTGGCCTGCGCCTTGTCCTTGCTGGCAACCACAATCGCATCATGGATAGGGAGAGGGGTGATCCCAAGCTGGTTGAGGCGGGTCAGGACCTGAACGAGGGCGTCGGACTCGATGCGCCAGACTGCTCCATAGAGCCCCTGACACCACTGGCCTGAGAGCTTGGGGTGAACCGCGTTGATGGCAGCCGTGACGTCTTGGAGAGAGTGTCTGCGGGGGAGCGCTTGCCTCGCCCCCTTGGGGAGCCTGGTGAGCGGCTTCGACGCAGACACCATAGCGTTCATGACCTTCTTGATCCCGTCCCTTGCAGCCACGGGAATGCCTGCTGAGCTGAGATCATAGAGATCGCCTTTCGGGGGAGTGGCTCCAGCGATATTGTAGAGGGCTAGGATGCCCATCTGGCCAACGTCCAACTCGACAGTACTGTCGTCGTCTATAGTGATGTTCTCCAGCCGCTCTAGGCTGCTCATCTCTTGCCAGAAGCCACCGTAGAGACGCCCTCCGCTGTGGAAGTCACCATTGTGGAAGATACGGCGAAGGCGACGCCTCTTGGCATTCACGCTCGATAGACCACAGTCGATCTCTGCGGCTGCCAGATGTTTGTTGATCGCTTGGAGAGATGTCCGAAGGGCGAGGGTCTCTGAGCTATCGTCATACTCCAGAAGGGGGGCGGGCTTGTCGCCTCGTGGCTTTGTCCCTCTCAGAAGGATCACTTCTTCATCTGGTGCTTCACAGACGTCCTTTTGACTGAGTTGATACGTCTTGATGCGAGAGAGAAGCTTGGCTCCAGGTCGAACCACAGTCTGAAGCCCCTGCATTGCGACTGTGTTCAGGTCCTGATCGATCACCTTGAAGGTCGTCTTGCCCTTCTCGATTTCGACGAAAGACATCTCCTCGGCAGCCATGATTCGAAGGACCTCTGGAAGGGTCTTGTTCAGGGCCGAGCCCTTGTAGCGGGACTTTTTCCGTAGGACCTTGTTGCCCAGAGGTAGGTGTATCCCTCCACCCGGTGCTTCTGCTGATCGGCAGACCAAGTCACAGACCAGAGCCTCTACAGTGCGCTCAAAGGTGGCCTGATCGACCTCCCTGCGCTTGCGCTTCCTGAGCTTGTAGAAGTCCTCGTAGCCTTCGAGCTGCTTGATGATCTCATCTAGCGCCGAGCGCAGCTGTTCCGAGCCAGTACAGAGGTGAGGATTGAAGGGGCGGTTCATTTGTTCCAGTCGTTCCAGAGGTCGACCATGGACCCCCACGAGAGCTTCGCGCCTTCAACCCCGCTCTCATAGAGTTCTCCAGACTTGCCTATCACCGTCACGCCGAAGGACCAGAGGTCGGAGCTTTCTACTGACTTGATCTCCTCAATTGTTGGTGTCGCCTCACGAGCCGCCTGGAAGGCCTTTCCTGGAGCGTCCTTGGCCATCTGCCAGATTTCACTCCGGGTCGGCACGTTGAGGCCGCAGACTGTGGGGTCGGCCTCTTCTGGCCGCTCATCCGGGAAGATGGAATAGTAGAGATCATTGGAGGACCGAGACATTTCACAGAGGTCTTTGAGGTCCATGACCGTTAGGCCAACAATGGCAGCGGTGCCGAAGTAGGGGACAGCCTCTGCCGCCATCCCAGTCACGCCGCGTTTTCCGATTGTCTCTGTCTTCAAGGCGATCCGGCGCGTTGTGTCACCCATCGCCTCCCGGATTGTCATCGTGCCACTTGCTGTGTCGATACTGGTTTCAAAGGCGTTCCGCTGAGCCATTCGGGTCAGTCGGTCTGCGTCGTCCAACTGCTGACGTATCTGACGTTCTACCAAACGCGCATCGTCAAGTTGTCGTTGGGCTGTTTCCCGTGTCAGACGTTCGGACGCTACATCGCGCTGGAGACGATCGACTTGATTGGATTTGAGTTCTAGCTCATCAACCTTGTCTGCGAACTCGCCCTCAAGCTGTCGGCGGGCAGTGCGATCGGCATCCAGGTCTGAGTGCAGTTTCTGGATATCATCTGCTTGCCTGACCGCCTGAGTTCTGAAGCCAGTTGTCGAGTAGATCGCTCTGTTGATTGCAGCGAAGGCTGCACCGCCTACAAAGCTGAGAGCGGAGAAGACCAGACTGGAACAGACAATCAGAACGCCGAGGAGCCGGAAGCCCCATTTCAAATAGGTCATGTGATCTCTTCCTTTGTTAATGCCACGCCTTCTCCAACGCGGTTCGCATCACGTCGATCGCATAGCCCGCGCCATAGTTGGCGGCGGTAGATCCCTGAGCGTGGCCGAGGATCTCTTTGGAGAGGGCTTCCGGGCAGCCGGTGTTGCGCAGCTTGTCCTTCATTCGGTGCCGCAGCGAGTGAATGGTGACCTTCGGGTCTTCCACGATCAGCCTGAGCCGCTTCATGAGCATCGCAGAGGCTGCATCTCTGCCACGAGGGCGAGCATATTGCTCATAGATAGGGGAGGTATCCGAGAGACCAACGAGGCGCCCCTTGAGGGCCTCTGTGGCTCTCTGGGATAGAGGAATGCTCCGCTGCGAGCTCTTGGTCTTCAGCCCCCGCGTTCCATTGGGCCGGATGTGCAGAACTCTGGCCTCTGTATCGACGTCTCTTGCCTCCAGACCGACGATCTCTCCGAGGCGTGCCCCGGTGTCTGCCAAGACGACCAAGAGGCTTGCGGCGGGTTCGCTACCTTTGGCTGCTGCAATCAGGCTCTCTAGGTCCGTGTCAGAGATTGGCAGTCGATCGGTTCTGCTAGCACCTGCCCCCTTTATCCTGAGGCTTGCAAAGACATTCGGGATACCGAGACCCTGCTCGGTGATGGTGAAGTTCACAGCCGCCTTCAGGATACCGATGGTCCGCTGCACAGAGTTGGGAGCCATCTTGCCCAGGAGGAGGTCTCGTAGGGCATTGGCGTCAGACCTGCTGATGTCTTTCAGGAGCACCTTCTCCATCTTGGTCTTGCCATAGAGGTGGAGCATTTCTCGGCGGAGGCGCTCGATCCGATTGGAGAGGTTCTTATCGATTACGCCAGCCTCGGTCTTGTAGTCGATGTAGTCCTCAAGAACGCGGGTCAGTGTCAGGGGGTCTTCACGCAGCTCTCCCTGATAGATCTGCTCCAACACCGCTTGCGGCAAGCGTCCGTCCTGCTTCTCGGCAAGCTCGTTCAGATCGTAGTCTTCGTCCGAATACTCCACCACAGCCTTCGCCAGCACGAGGTCTGCGACCTTGTCACCGAGGTTGCCACGGATCACTTCCAGAGCTCGATCCTTGTCAGACTTCTTGCGCTCGACCTCGAACATCGACTCGATCCGGGCATGGACGTAGGGGTATTCCTTCATCGCTTTGGCGAGGGTTGATCCCAGCTGCCGATAGACCGTCTTCTTCCCCAGAAGCAGAACAAGGTCCTTGGGCACGTTTCTCTTGTATCGATAGGACCCATTGGCCCTTCGGAACACATATCGAGGGAGCTTCGGCACGGCGTCATCCATAGCTGTCACGTTCCTCAGCAACCTCTCTCAAGGCAAGCGGAATTGCGTGTCAGAGGCTGACAAATTGATCGCTGTTTCTGACGAAAGTGGTCCCGAAAGCGGTCCCAAAAATGGTCCCGGATATATCCAAAGCCCAAGTTTCCTTAGGTTTCTTCAGCTTATCTAGGGGGAAATGGTGCCCAGGAGAGGACTCGAACCTCCACGACCGTTAAGTCACTGGT
>CAKZOU010000002.1 GCA_937138255.1 uncultured Paracoccaceae bacterium | reverse complement strand
TCCGGTCGAAGGCTATCCGCTGTGGATGGACTCGGTCGGTGTTCTGGCCGACGCCAAGAACGTCGAGAACGCCAAGCTCTTCCAGAACTTCATTATGGATCCGGAAAACGCGGCGATGATCTCGGCCTTTGCGCGTTATTCGAACGGCATCGCAGGCTCGGACGCCTATATGCCCGAAGACATGAAGACCGCGCCGGAGATCAACCCACCGGCCGAACTGGCCGCCGCGGGCAAGTTTGCCCCGGCCTGTCCCAAGCCGGTGCAGGATATTCAAACCGCGATCTGGACCGAACTTCAGAAATAATCACAAAGCCGGGGCCAGCCAGTCTGGCCCCGGTCTTCTATGGGGCTAGAAAGCAGGCCGCATAATCCCGGACTCGGTGAGAAACCGCCTGCGACGGGTGCTGGCAGACTAATTCGAACTCGTCTCAGTTTATATCCAAACACACGAACCTATGCGGAACAAAGGAGGCGCCACTCGGCGAGAGCGGCGGCGCGGTTCAGCTTGAAGGTCGATCGGGAAGTGAGGCTGCGCACCGAGTTGAAATGGTTGAGAACAGAGGCATGGACGGCGGCGAACTTTTGAAGCGTTCGCATTCGCCTGAAGCGGAGCATAACACGTTCTCGGCGGCGGAATGGTAGGTGTGATTTCTCGGCGCGGTTGTTCAGCCAGCGGCCGGTTTCCTGCCGATCTCCTGCCCCGATCTCCCTCAGCGCTGCGCCGTAGGACCGAAGTCGATCTGTGACGATGATCTCGGGCTGCCCGTGCTTTCGCATTGCTTTCTTGAGGAATTTCAATGCAGCTTTCTTGTGACGTGTCTTGGTAACGACGCCCTCCAGAACCTCACCCTCGTGATCGACGGCGCGCCAGAGGTAATGCCTCTCCCCGTTGATCTTCACGAAGACTTCGTCCAAGTGCCATAGCCAACGGCTCGACTTCATCCCCTCGATCCGGCGTTTCCGGATCTCGTTGGCAAACACCGGGCCGAACCGCCGCCACCCATAGAAGGCGGCAGTTCGGTTGGATTTGAATATGCGTCGACACAAGAGGCAGCATTTCTGACTAGCCTGATCCAAGTAGTCTACGGTGGCTATTTTCTAGCGCCCCCTGCCTTTTCATCCCTCCCGTCAATCCCGTTACCGATCATCTCGCCAAGCTTGTTGAGCGCGGGCATTGCAACAGACATCTCGAGGATCGAGTCGACGATCTGGGATACAGGCGAAGCGGCCCCCTGCTCTCCCGATGCTCCGTTGCCGCGAGAGCCAAGACCCGTGATGTGGTTGATCGAGATCTTGTCGATCTTCTCGGCCGGTTTGACCATCTGCTCGATGATCCGCGGCATGGCAGCAAGGCGGGCCTTCTCCAGCTCGAGTGCGGCCAGAGCCTCGGAGCGAGCGTTCTCGGCGTCGATCCGGGCGCGTTCGGCTTCGGCCTCGGCGAGCTTGAGGAATTTCACCGCCTCCGCCTCTTCGCGCTTGGCCTCGCGGCGATCCTTGGCTGTGGCTTTTTCGCTCTCGGCCGCGATGCGGGCGCGGGTCGCGGCGGTCTCGGCGTCCTGCTGGGCGGCGAGAAGCGCCACCTGCTTGCGCCGCTCGGCTTCGGCCAGTTGCCGTGCCGTCTGGATGGCCTCTTCGGCTATGACCGCCTCGGCGCGTGCCGTGTCGGCCTTGGCGCGGGCCTTGCTCTCTTCCTGGCTCTTGGCCGAGATCAGGATTTGCCGTTCCTGCTCGGCGATCTGGAGCGCGCGTTCCTGCGCGATCTCGGCCTCGCGCACGGCAAGCTCGCGAGCGATATCGGCCGACTGGATTTCCTGCTCCATCCGAATGCGGGCGTGCGCCGCCTCGCGCTCGGAATCGGCCTTGCGGCGGGCGACCTCGGCCAGCTGGGCTGCCATCAGGGTCTCGACCTCTTGCGCCTGAGCGATCTCGGCGCGGCGCTCCTCAAGGTCGATCTCGAGCTTGCGGCGGCTCGCTTCCATCGCGGTGCGACGCACCTCGACCTCGCTCTCGCGCTCGATCTTGGCGCGGTCTTTCTTCGACGTCGAGATGACCTCTGCGAGCTTGCGCATCCCCACCGCGTTGAAGGCGTTGTTCTCGTCGAGCGCCGCGAAAGGCGTCTGGTCGAGGTCGGTGAGTGAAACGTTGTCGAGCCGCAGGCCATAGCGCTCGAGCGTTTCCCTGAGTGTATCGCGCACCTCGCCGACAAACTTGGCGCGATCCTCGTGCAACTCGTCCATCGTCATCTGCGCGGCCACCGAGCGCAGTGCATCGACCATCATCCCGTCGATCAGGCTCTTGAGCTGATCGGGCTGGAAGGTGCGCCGGCCCAAGGTCTGCGCGGCTCGCGCGATGGCCCCCTTCTCGGGCATCACCGAGGCATAGAACTCGGCGCCCACATCGACGCGCATCCTGTCTTTGGTGATGAGCGAGCTGTTGCCCTTGCGCGAGACGTCCATGCGGATCGTCTGCATATTCACCCTGCTGATCTCGTGGAAATACGGGATCGCCAGCGTGCCCCCGTCGATGACGACCTTGCGGCCGCCAACCCCTGTCTTGACGAGGCTCACCTCGTTTGTGGCCCGCTCATAGAACCATGCCGCAAGCACCACGAGTGCGGCCACGATCACGAGCAGAAGAATGATCCATCCCCAGGCTGTCATGATCTTTCCTCCCCTAGAAAACCGGCGGGAAATGCCGCCCGCCGCGGTCGAGCGTGATCCAGCGCAGCTCGGTAAAGGCATCGAGCGACCAGCGGCCGCCATAGCGGCCCACGCCGGATGCCTTCACCCCTCCAAACGGGACATGGGGCTCGTCGTTGATGTTCTGACAGTTGATGTGGCACATCCCCGTCTCGAGATCGCCCGCCATCCGAAGCGCGCGCGCCTCGTCGCGGGTCATGATCGCGGCGGTGAGGCCGTATTCGGTATCGTTGTTGATCGCGATCGCCTCTTCCTCGGTGCGGAAGGGGACGACGATCACCACCGGCCCGAAGGTTTCGTCATGCCAGATGTTCATCTGGGAATTGACGTTGGTCAGGACCGTGGGCTCGACGAAATTGTCCCAAGCATTGCCGCCCAGCTCAACCGTAGCGCCCTTGCCCACCGCATCGTCAATGAGCGCCTTCACCCGCAGCGCTTGCCGCGTGTTTACCAAGGGGCCGATCACGTTGTCCTTTTCGTTGGTGTGGCCGGTCTTGAGCTTCTTCGCCCGGGCGAGGAACTTGCGCATGAACTCGTCATAGACGCTTTCATGGACAAGGATCTTCTCGGTCGACATGCAGATCTGGCCTTGATGCATGAACGAGCCGAAGTTGGCCGCCTTGGCCGCGTGGTCGAGATCGGCATCCTCAAGAATAATCATGCTGTCCTTGCCGCCAAGCTCGACACAGGCCTTCTTCAGATGCGCCCCGCATTTCGCGGCGATATGGCGGCCCACGGCGGTCGATCCGGTGAAAGAGACGGCCTTCACGGTCGGGTTGCCGATCATCTCGTCGCCCACCGCGCCCACGCTTTCGCGCGAGCAGGTGACAACGTTGAAAACGCCCTTCGGGATGCCCGCTTGCTCGAGGACTTCGGCAAAGAAGAGGCCACCTGAATAGGGCGTATCCTCGGAGGGTTTGAGCACCACGGTATTGCCCGCCGCCAGCGCCGCGGCAAAGCCGCGTGAGGTCAGGATACCGGGCATGTTCCACGGCGAGATCACGCTGATAACGCCCAAGGGCCAGCGGGTCGCCATCGAGAGCTTGCCGTGCTCGGAGGGAAGGATCTCGCCGATATTCTGATAACAAAGCGCCGCGGCCGAGCGGAAGACTTCGGCCACATAGCCCGCCTCGAAGACACCCTTGCCGAACCAGCCGCCGCCCTCGGCTACGGCGGCGGCCACGAAATCGTCCTTCCGGCTTTCCCAGACATCGGCGATTTTCAGAAGGTAATGGGCGCGGTCGTGGAACCGCAGGTTGGACCAGGCTGGAAAGGCCGCCTTGGCCGCCTTGATGGCGCGGCGCACATCCTCGACCGAGCCATCGGGGATTCGGGCGTAAAGCGAATTGTCCGAAGGGTTGAGGTCTTCAAAGGTTCGTGCGGCAGGAACCCAGCTGCCGTCGATATACATGCCCTTGATGGTGGGCGAGGCACTCATGGCATCAAGCATTGTCCTATCCTTTCCTCAGGTTCTGTCACGGCCATCGCGGCCGCTGCGTGTCTGGCTGCGCTGCCGCGCGCGGACGGCGGCAGCTTCGATTTCGCCGAGAACGGCCCTGAGCCTGTCGCCGTGCGAATTGAGATCGGGCATCGGCAGGGTTGGGCGTTTCGTAGGCGTGCTGGCGGGCATCGGCGCCGGAGCCTTGCCGTTTTGAGCCTCGGACCGCGACGACGAGACATCGCGGGCGCGGGCCACTAGGCTCTCGACGTCGATCCCGTGCACCGCCGCCGCGCTTGGCGCAAGCTGGCGGGTCGGAGCGGGGGCCGGCTGCGGCGCGGACTTGGGGGCGGGTGCCGGGGCGGCCTGCACCGGCGCGGCAGGCTTGGCCGGAGCCGGACGGGCCGGAGCGGCAAGCGACTGGAGCGCCGAAGCGGCGATATCGGCGGGCGAAGGGCCTGCATAAGGTCTCGGCTCCGACGGAACGAAGGGGGCCGGAGCGGGTTTGGCCGAGGCGCCGGAGCGGCCCGCGCGCGGGCCGGCACCCGCCGCCGCACCACCGAGATAGGCCTTCTGCACCGCCGGATCGCCCGCAAGGTTGCGCGCGCTGTCTTCCTTGATAATGTGGGTGTTTTCCAAGAGATACCCCCGATCTGCAATCGCCAGCGACGCCTTGGCGTTTTGCTCGACAAGCAGAATGCCGATGCCCGTCTGGCGCACGGCCTTGAGGCTATGGAACAATTCCTTGCTGAGAAGCGGCGAGAGGCCGAGCGAGGGCTCGTCGAGCGTCAGAACGGCAGGGTTCGACATCATAGCCCGGCCAATGGCGACCATCTGCTGCTCGCCGCCCGACATGGTGCGGGCGACCTGCCGCCGCCGTTCCTTGAGCTTGGGGAAGAGGCGATAGACCCGTTCGAGATTGCCATCTTCCTCGTCGCGGGCGCGGTGGGCATAGGCGCCAAGGAGGAGGTTTTCCTCGACTGTCAGCTCGCCAAAGATGCCGCGCCCCTCGGGGACAAGCGCAATCCCCTCCTCAACGATCCGGTCGGGCTTTTCGCCGACAAGCTGATGCCCGTTCATCGTCACAGAGCCGCTCACGCGCCCCTCGCAGATGCCGCTGATCGCCTTCAGAAGCGTCGATTTCCCCGCACCATTGGCGCCGAGGATGACGACGATCTCGCCGCGATCGACCCGCAGCGAAGCGCCTTCGAGGGCGCGGTGCTTGCCATAGCTGGCCGAGAGATCGCGCGCCTCAAGCATTGTCGTCTCCCAGATAGGCGCGGACCACTTCGGGATCTGACAAAACCTCGCCCGGTGTCCCTTCGGCGATCTTGCGGCCTGACGACATGACCACGCAGGCATCGCACAGCGAGCGGATCGCATCCATGACGTGTTCGACCAGAACCACGGTTCGCCCCTCGTCGCGCAGCTTGTGGATCAGGTCGATCCCTTGCTCGAGCTCGGTCGGGTTGAGCCCCGCGAGCCATTCGTCAAGGAGCAGAACCTCCGGATCGCCCGCCAGCGCGCGGGCCAGCTCGACCCGCTTGGTGTCGATATAGGTCAGCTGCCCGACGCGCGACTGCGCCGCCCCGGCAAGGCCGACCTTCTCGAGAACCGCCAGCGCCTGTGCCTCAGCCGCATGGCCCCAGCGGCGGCGATGGCCAAAGACGGCGCCTGCCGTGACGTTTTCAAGAACGGTCATCGAGGGCAGAAGCCGCACCAGCTGAAAGGTCCGCGCGACGCCACGGCGGGCGATCTCGCGGGCGGGCTGGCCGGAGATCGGCGCGCCCCGCAGGGTTATCGTCCCGGAGGTGGGTGCAAGTGCGCCGGAAATGAGGTTGAGCGTTGTGGACTTGCCCGAACCGTTCGGCCCGATCAGGCCCAGAACTTCGTGCTCGTGAACGTCGAAGTCGATGCCGTCCACGGCCACAAGGCCGCCGAACCGCTTGGTCGCACCGCGGAGCGACAGAACCTGCGCGCCGTCCCTCATTGGTAGGCCTCCTTCGAAAGTGCACGCGCATGGATCTTTTGAAAGAGTCCGACAAAGCCATTGGGCAGAAGATAGACGATCAGCAGGAAGCACAGGCCCAGCAGCAGCGTGGTCTGGTTCGGGAAGGAGACAGAGATCACTTCCCAAAGGAGCGTGAACGGAATGACCCCGACAATCGGCCCCCAAAGGCGGCCCGTGCCGCCTAGCATCGCCATGATCACCACCTGAAACGAGAGCATCGGCGTGAAGGCGGTGGACGGCTCGATATAGATATAGCGCGGCGCGATCATGGCTCCGACAATGGCCGCGACCGCTCCGGGCACGATGAAAAGCGCGACCTTTGACACAGCAGTATTGATCCCCAAATGCGAGGCCACCTGCTCGTCGTCGCCGATGATCCTCAGGGCAAAGCCGAGGCGCGAACGCCCGATGGCCCAACCGGCGAGGTAGACTAGCGCCGCCACCCCGAGGAGTTGCCAGTAGATGTGGTTCTCGGTGAGGTCGGTCAGGACATAGCTGCCCTTGTGTCCGGTCGCATTCTGCCGCCATGTCACGATCTGGCGGATCATTTCCGCAAGGCCGAGGGTGAAGATCACGAAATAGACCCCCGATAGCCGAAGCGTTGCCAGCCCGACGATCCCCGCAAGGATCCCGCCGATGATGCCGGCGAGCGGAGGCAGCGCCCAATAGGGCAGAACGTCGATCCCCGAGGCGGTCACATAGGTGCCGACGCCGAAGAAGGCAGCTGTGGCGAGAGAGATGTAGTGGGTCGGCCCGGAAAACAGCGCCCAACTCGTCGCCAAGACGCCATACATCGCGATGTTGACGCCAAGGGCGATGGCATAGGCATCGCCGGTCAGCGGCAGGAGTGCGGCAATCCCGAGCAGGACCGCGCCCAGAACAAGGTTCTTCCAGTCGCGGGTGGTCATGTGGGCTTTCTCCCGAAAAGGCCCTGTGGACGGAACAGCAGGATCAGGATGAACATCCCGTAGGCCGCAGCGAGCGTCAGGCCGGGATTGATGAGCGAGGCGACGAGCGTTTCACCGACGCCGAGAATGAGAGCGGCAATGATCGTGCCGCGGATGTCTCCGACCCCGCCCATGATGACGATGATCAGGGCCTTCATGGTGAAGATCACGCCTGTCGAGGCGTCGAGCGTCAGGAAGGTCGAGATCACGGCGCCGCCCATAGCCGTCACGGCGCCACCGATGGCAAAGGCATGGGCCGAGAGCTTGGGCACGTCGATGCCCACAAGCCGCGCGCTTTCGGGTGAGACGGCAACAGCGCGGATCGCCATGCCGGCGCGGGAATGATTGAGCCAGAGATAGAGAACCCCGCAAATGATCACCGCGCAGAGGAAGGCGACGATCCGGTTGAGCCCATAGTTGTCGCCAAAAAGGACAAAGGGCCGCGCGAGGAAGGAATATTTGAAATAGCTGCCACCGAAGATCCAGAGCATCAGACCGACCATGGTGAAGGACAGGCCGAAGGTCGTCAGGATCGACTCCTGTTCAAGCATCCCGCGCGATTTGGCGCGTTTGACCAGCGGGCGCAGCATCACGCGATAGATCGCCCAGTTCAGCGCATAGGCGATGGGCGCCACGATAAAGAGCGTCAGGACAGGGCTGATGCCCGCGCCGGTATAGAGCGCGAAGGCGGTGAAACCCCCGACCACGAGCATCTCGCCATTGGCGAGGTTCATGATCCGGGCGACCCCGTATTGCAGATTGAGCCCGGTGGCGATGAGGGCATAGGTCCCGCCCAAGAGCAGGCCCGTGATGATGATATCCATGTAGTCCTCGAGAGTGGTGCGGGCCCGACCGAAGCAGGACCCGCCATAGCCTTACTTCCAGCCGTTCTTCAGAACCGGTGCAACCGCGCCATCGCGGCCGGTCGAGGCGATGCCCCGGAACTCGCCGCCCTGCCACTGACCGACGGTCCAGTAGGAGGCGTTGTTGTTGTTCTCATCGAAGTCGATGGTGCCCATCACGGTCTCGAAGGAGTGATCTTTGATATACTGGTTGATCACGGCCATATCGAGCGTGCCCGAGGCTTCGATCGACTGCTCGAGGATCTGCAGCGAGGCATACATCATGCCCGAGGCCCAATAGTCGGGCTTCTGGCCGGTGGCCGCCTCGTGGCGGGCCGCATAGTCGAGGAAGTCGGCCGAGCCATTGTTGACGCCACCGATGCCCATCACACCCTCGGCAGCCGGTCCGAACACTGCGCTATAGGCCGGGAAGGCCGTGGCCACGGCGGTGTAAAAGACCTTGACGTTCAGATCCTCGATCATCGCCTGCTCGGTCAGACCGAAGGTGTCGGGCGGATAGGACCAGGCCACGAAGGCATCGGGCTCGGCGGCCTTGGCGGCCTTCATGATCGGCGAGAGATCCTGCGTGCCGAGCGGATAAGAGGTCTCGTAGACGATCTCGAAGCCTGCGGCCTCGAACGAGGGCTTGGCAACGGCGGCAAGCTCGATTCCGAAGGCGTCGGCCACGTTGACCATGGCGATGCGGCTGCCGATCTCGCCCTTGTCGCGCATTTCGGCCATGACATTAACCGCGCCGTTGGCGAGGGCGGAGCTGCTGCCGAGCAGGAAGTACATATTCGGGAACTGCTTGGACAGCTCGCCCACCTGATCGGTCGCCGCGGTCGAGGTGATCTGCGGGAAGCCGAGCTTGTCCATGATCGGCGCGGCGGCGATGTTGAGGCCGGTCGAATAGGGGGCAAGGATGATGTCGGCGTTGTCCTGCGTCGCCAGACGCGTGATCGCCTTGATCGTCTCGGCCGGGTTGGTCTGGTCGTCGTATTCGATGACCTCGACGAGGCGCATCTCGCCGCCGACATTGAGGCCGCCGCGGGCGTTCACTTCGCCGGCCCAGAGCTGGATATTCGGCCAGTGGGTCACCACCGAGCCGCCGGCAAGGCCGCCGGTCTTGGGCGCAACCGCGCCGACGATGATCGGATCGGCGGCGAATGCCGCGCCGGCCCAGACGATCGCGCTGGCGGCAACGGCGGCCTTAAGTGCTGTTCTTCTCTTCATTGTCTTCCTCCCTTATTTTGTTGGCACTCGTTACGACCAGAACGGGAAATCCGATCTGGGGTCTTGAACAGTGATCCACCGGAGCTCGGTGAATTCCTCGATCACGGCATCGCCTCCGAAGCGGCCGTAGCCCGACGCCTTTACCCCGCCGAATGGCATGGCCGGGTCGTCGTAGACGGTCGGTCCGTTGATGTGGCAAACCCCGGTCTCGAGCTTGCCCGCGATCCTGCGGGCGCGGGCCAGGTCGCTCGCATAAACCGAGGCGACCAGCCCGTATTCGGTATCGTTGGCGATGGTAACCGCCTCGTCCTCGTCATGGGCGCGGATGATCGCTGCGACGGGGCCAAAGCTTTCCTCGCGGTAAATCAGCATCTCAGGCGTCACCTGATCGAGGAGCGTCGGTTGCACATAGGAGCCCGAAACTACGCCGCCGACCCGCAGCACCGCCTGTTTGGCAAGCGCGTCTTCAATAAGCCGCCCGACCCGCTGCGCGGCATCGGCGCTGATCAGATCGCCCACCTTGTGCCGCTCTTTCCGGGTCAGGAGTGCCGCGCACTCGGCCTCGAGCTTGGCCACGAAATCCTCGGCAATGGCATCGACCACGACAACACGCTCGGTCGCCATGCAGATCTGGCCCTGATTGAAATAGGCGCCGAAAGCGGCGGCCTTGGCGGCGGCATCGAGGTCGGCATCTTCCAGCACGATGATCGAGGCCTTGCCGGAAAGCTCCATCAGGCAAGGTTTGAGATGGCGCGCCGCGATCTCGGCCACGCGTCGGCCGATGCGCGTCGAGCCGGTGAAATTGACCCGCCGCACCGCCGGATGGGCCACGAGGGTTTCGACAACCGTCTCAGCGGATTCAGGCGAATGCAGGACCGAAGTGACTGCCCCGGTCGGCAAGCCCGCGTCGCAGAGGATATCGACGATGAGCGAGTGCAGCTTGGGGCAAAGTTCCGAGCCCTTGAACACCACCGTATTACCGCAGGCGAGCGGCCAGACGATCGCCCGGATCGCGAGGGTGACTGGGGCGTTCCATGGCGCGATGGCAAGAACCACGCCCACAGGCTGGCGCAGGCAGGTTGACGTGATCCCGTCTTTCTCGGTGGTTGCCTCCATCGCTTCGATCTGCGCCGGGATCTTCAGCGCTTCGTCAAAGACCTTTGCCGCAATGGCAACGTTGAAGCGGATCCAGTCGGGCGTCGAACCCAGTTCTTTCTGCCCGATCTCGACGAGTTCCTCGGTGCGTTCGATCATCAGATCGCGACCGCGCCGCAGAATATCGATCTTCTGGTCGGACGGCAGATCGCGCCAGCGCGAGAAGGCGGCGGCGGCGGCGTTGGCGGCATCGCGCGCGTCGCGCGGGCTGGCCGAGGCCGCTCGGGTCACGGGCTGGCCGTTCACAGGCGAAAGCCGCTGGAAGACCGCGCCATCCCGCGCGTCTACCCCTGCATTCTGAATATGCAGCTTGGCCTCGAACATGGTCCTCCCTTGCCAACAGATTCTGTCGACCGGATCAGCATGGCGGGTGGAAATATGGAAAAGAATGTCACAGTATGGGGATACATTGCCAAATTCTGGCAAGGTCTTGCCGATTGGAGCCCGGATGCCCACGACCAACACGCCTCGCGCCCGCGCGGCCCGCATCGATTGCGCCTTGCAGGAACGCACGATCGGCGAGCGCGCAGGCTTTGCTCAGGGCAGCTGGTTTGCCTTCTATGTCGAGAGCGGAAGCGCTGTGGCTTTCACCATGGACCGTGAATTCGACATGATCGGCCCGGCTCTATTCTGGGGGCCGCTCGATGCCGAAACCCGCCTCCGCATCGCTCCGGGAAGCGTTGGCAGCTATGTCTTTCTGGGAAGTGCGATCCTGAACGACGCGGTCGGTGTTGCCACTGTCGCGGCGGAGCTTCGCCTCTTCGCCCAGCAACACCTGATGGCGACCTTCGACCGGACCGACAACGCCGCGGTCGAGCTCGACCTCATCTTCGAGCGGATCACTGCGGAAACCGGCGCAAACAGGTTTGGCAGCGATATTGCGCTCTCGGCCTATATCCGGCTTCTCTTGCTGCTCCTGTGGCGCAGCGTCGACGATCAGCTTCGCGAGCGCGTGGTTCCGAGCCAACGCGCCTCTGAAATCTATCGCTTTCGGAGCCTTGTCGAATCCCATTTCCGCTCGCGCTGGAAGGTGAGGCAATATGCCGATGCGCTGGGGGTGAGCTATGACAGGCTGCACGACCTGTGCCTCCGTTCCGTGGGGAAACCGCCATCGCACCTTCTTCGGGAACGGTGCTTTCACGAAGCCCAGACACTCCTTCAACGGACCTCACTCAGCGTGGAGCGCGTCTCCGCCATGCTCGGGTTTTCTTCGGCCAGCCAGTTCAATCATTTCTTCAAGTCGGCCTCGGGAGAAAGCCCCGGAACCTATCGCAGACGGGCGATGAACCGCCACAGAACAGCACCCGATCTTGCGACTGAAGACACCTCAGGGTTTTCTGATTGGCCCTAGGGGGGGGCGGACGCAAGCGAACATCCGAGAACCTCGCAAACTCTCAATGCAGATCTTTGGCGGCGCGCCTTGCCAGAACGGCACTGCACCCGCCCTTGCCCCAAGGCCCTCCTGGGACCGTTTCCGAACCCCCTCCGGAGGACAACTCCTCTTGCGCGCCCCAATCCGGTTGGATTCCGGGTGGAATGCCTGTAGGCGGCGGCGAGCAACTGATCGCCAGCCAATCTGACAGGAACCGCATCACATGATTTCTTTCGAAGCCTATCGCGATCAGTGGTTCGGCAATATCCGCGCCGACCTCTTGTCGGGCCTTGTCGTGGCCCTTGCCCTGATCCCCGAGGCCATCGCCTTTTCGATCATAGCCGGCGTCGATCCCAAGGTTGGCCTTTATGCCAGCTTCTCGATCGCGGTGCTGATCGCCTTTGTCGGAGGCAGGCCCGGCATGATCTCGGCGGCAACGGCAGCGACAGCAGTCCTGATGGTCACGCTGGTGCGCGATCATGGCCTGCAATACCTGCTGGCTGCGACCGTTCTTGCAGGCGTGATTCAGATCGGCGCGGGGCTTTTGAAGCTTGGCTTCGTGATGCGTTATGTCTCGAAATCGGTGATGACAGGCTTCGTCAACGCCCTTGCGATCCTTATCTTCATGGCGCAGCTGCCCGAGCTTGATCCCGGCAAGGTCACATGGCTGACCTATGCGCTTGTGGCGGCGGGGCTTGCGATCATCTACCTGTTCCCGCGAATTACCAAAGCGGTGCCTTCGCCACTTGTCACCATCATCGTCCTGACCTCGCTGACGCTGGCCTTCGGCTGGGATGTGCGCACCGTGTCCGACATGGGCGCCCTGCCCGATACCCTGCCGGTCTTCCTGATCCCGCAGATCCCCCTGACCCTCGAGACGCTTCTCATCATCTTCCCCTATTCGATGGCCGTGGCCGTGGTCGGCCTTCTGGAAAGCCTGATGACCCAGAACATCGTGGATGATCTGACCGACACGAAATCGAACCGCAATCAGGAATGCATCGGTCAGGGCGTTGCCAATTTCGCCACCGGCTTCATCGGCGGCATGGCCGGTTGCGCGATGATCGGCCAGTCGATGATCAACGTGAAATCCGGCGGGCGCGGACGCCTGTCGACCTTCACCGCGGGCTTTGTCCTTCTGATCCTTGTCGTTTTTCTGGGCGACTGGGTGGGCCGTATTCCGATGCCGGCCCTCGTAGCGATCATGATCATGGTCTCGATCGGCACCTTCTCGTGGTCGTCGATCAAGGCGCTGCGGGTTCACCCGCGCTCCTCGTCGGTTGTCATGCTCGCGACCGTGGGCGTGGTGGTCTATACTCATAACCTCGCCATGGGCGTTCTGATCGGGGTTCTGCTGTCTGGCATCTTCTTTGCCAGCAAGATTGCCCAGCTCTTCCGCGTCACCACGACGATCTCGAAAGACGGGCGGGTGCGGACCTACAAGGTTGAAGGGCAGATGTTCTATGGCTCGGTCGAGGATTTCATGAACGCCTTTGATTTCAAGGAAGCCCCGGACCGGGTGATCATCGATGTCTCGGCCGCGCATATCTGGGATATCTCGAGCGTTCAGGCCCTCGACATGGCGGTTCTAAAGTTCCGCCGCGATGGGGCCGAGGTCGAGATTATCGGCATGAACGCCGCCTCCGAGACCATCGTCGACAAGCTAGCAATCCACGACAAGCCGGGCGCGATGGACAGCCTCCTGGCGCATTGAAAGGGAACACGATGACACAGCCCCCGCAAACCATCGTTGCTCTGGTGGACGGCTCGATCTATTCGGCCAGCCTGTGCGAGCACGCCGCATGGGCGGCCCGGCGCACCGGCCACCCGGTTCAGATTATCCACGTTCTGGGGCGGCGCGATGCCTCGGACCGTCATGACCATTCGGGCGCCATTTCTCTCGGCGCGCGGTCGGCTCTATTGCAGGAACTGGCCGAGCTTGACGCGCAGCGCGCCAAACTCATCAGCCGACGCGGACGCGCCATTTTGGAAGACGCAAGCGCCATCCTCGAAGGCGCAGGCGTTGCCGATGTGACCGCGCGGCTGCGCCATGGCGATCTGGTCGAGACGGTCACCGAGCTTCAAGCCGAGACGGGCATGATCATGATCGGCAAGCGCGGAGAAGCGGCCGATTTCGCCAGGGGCCATCTCGGCTCCAACCTCGAACGGATCGTCCGCGCCACGCATAGGCCGATCTTCGTCGCCTCGCGCGCTTTCAGGCCGATCTCGCGGGTTCTTGTGGCCTATGATGGCGGCGCCTCTGCCGCCAAAGCGGTCGACTTTATCGCAGCAAGCCCCCTGTTCCAGGGGCTAGAAGTCTCTGTGGCGACAGTCGGGACAAAAGCAACCGCGGTCGAGACCGGGCAAGCCCAAGCAAAAGCGAAACTCAGCGCCGCCGGTCTCGCAACAGAAACTGCGATCTTGCCTGGCCAGCCAGAAACCGCGCTGAGCCAATACATCGAAGAGGCGGGCTTCGACCTTCTGGTCATGGGCGCCTACGGGCACAGCCGAATTCGTAGCCTGATGATCGGATCCACCACGACCGAAATGATCCGATCCTGCAAGGTTCCGATCGTGCTGGTACGGTGATTGGGGCGGCGCTACCGAACTATCATCAAGTCATCGATCCGCAACTCGACGGTGTTGGCAGACCAATTCAAACCAGTCTCTGTTTGCCGCTGACAGCGTGAACCTATGCGGAACAAAGCAGCCGCCACTCGGCGAGAGCGGCGGCGCGGTTCAGCTTGAAGTTTTGGCGTGAGTAGAGGTGACGCTCCGAGTTGAAATGGTTGAGGACTGAGGCATGGACGGACGCGAACTTCTGGAGCGTTCGCATGCGCCGGAAGCGGAGCATGGCCCGCTCTCGCCTTCGAAATGGAAGGTGCGAGTTCTCCGCGCGATTGTTCAACCAGCGGCCAGTTTCC
>CAKZOU010000001.1 GCA_937138255.1 uncultured Paracoccaceae bacterium | reverse complement strand
CAACTGATTTGTAATCAGTGGGTCGGGAGTTCGAGTCTCTCTGGGGGCACCATTTCACCCATCTCCCGCGACCTTCCGACGCCCCTTGGCGTTGGCTTGTTCTCCTTCCGGCACCGGCAGCCTATATGGGGCAAAGCAATCTCGAAGGTGGACTTTCCCATGGCCAAGCTTTTCTCCCCCTTGAAACTTGGTGGGCACATCCTCTCGCACCGCGTCATCATGGCGCCGCTGACGCGGATGCGGGCTGTCGCCCCGGCCTATGCGCCGACCGATCTGATGGTCGAATATTATGGTCAGCGGGCGAGCGATGGGGGCCTGATCATCACCGAGGCGACCCAGATTTCCGAAACGGCACGGGGTGGGCCGGATACGCCGGGCATCTATACGGCCGAACAGGTCAATGGCTGGCAGCGGGTCACGCAGGCGATCCATGGCAAGGGCGGCATCACCTTCATGCAGCTTTGGCACATGGGGCGGATATCGCATTCTTCCTATCAACCAGATGGTGGTGCGCCCTGGGCGCCGTCCGCCATCGCGCCACAGCTTGAGGTGACGCTTCCCGACCGGACCCGCGCGCCTGCGGAAACACCACGCGCATTTTCGACCGAGGAGATCGGCAGGCTGATCGAGAGCTATGTTGCCGCCGGAAAAAACGCCGTCGCGGCAGGCTTCGACGGGGTCGAGATTCATGCCGCCAACGGCTATCTCCTGGAACAATTCCTGCAATCGCGGACCAACCAGCGGACCGACCGCTACGGCGGCTCGATCGAAAATCGCTGCCGCGTGGTGATAGAAATTGCTGATGCCTTGGCCAAGGCGCTTGGTGCAGACCGGGTGGGTATCCGCCTCTCTCCGTTCGGCATCGCCAATGACAGCGGCGAGGAGGAGCCGATGCCGCTCTATTCCCATCTTGTGGGTGAGTTGAACAAGCTGGGCCTCGCCTATCTGCACCTTCTCGAGCCACGCGCCTCGGGGGCGGGGCAGAAGGATGTGGATCATCAGGGCTTGCCCTCCGCCGCGGTCCTGTTCCGGCCGCTCTGGAGTGGGGTTTTGATAACGGCGGGCAATTTCAAGGGCGACAGCGCCGAGGAAATGGTGGCAGCGGGCCATGCCGATGCGGTCGCCTTTGGCCGCTATTTCATCTCCAACCCCGACCTGCCACAGCGCCTGCAGTTAGGGGCGGCGCTTGCGCCCTATAACCGTCCGACCTTCTATTCTCCGGGGCCGGAAGGCTATGTCGACTATCCGGCGATGACCGAAACCCGCTAGGACGGGCTGGCGGGGAATATCCGGCTCAAGACCTCTTTCGCACGGCCATTCTCGACCAGTTGGGCGACGATCAATATTTCCCGGGCCTGGACCGGATCACCGGCGATCTTGGCCGCCTCGCGCAGAATGGCAGCCATGCGGCGGGCGATCTGGGGCTTGGTTTGGGCCGTCTGAAGCGCTGCGGCGGCGATCAGGCCGAGGGTGGCATCCAAATCCATCGGGCCGAGGTTCGACGCGCCGAGATCCTTGATGGATGCCTCGAAGGCCGCGGTGCAATCGACCAAGCGCGCACTGCTACAGCGAGCCACCAGGTTGTCATAGATCGCTGGATTGGGTGCCGCGGCGGCGGCCGAGGCAGAAAGTGTGACAGCCAGCAAAGCGAGGGTGGCAAGGATGTGGGGCATGGGTTCAATCTTTTAGCGTGACAATCTTGTATAAGACATCCTAAGGTTGCAATCAACGTTTGAAAGACCAGAGGCCCGCTGCCTTGATCGCCCGCCTTGTTTCTGTTCCCATTTTCCTGATTGTCGGCGGATATAGCCTGATGAGCGGATTGCTCGAAGCACGGGCCTGGGCCCAGATAGACCGGCCGCTGGCGCAGATACTGGCCGAGGCATCAGGGAGCACTTTCACGCTTCTACCCGCGCGGTCCCACCGATATCGCCGTGCCCAGATGGACCTTTGTTTGAGGTCTGCAACGGATCCAACCGCATTGGTCTTTCCACCCGCAGCCATCACGGCACTCGCCTCGGCTTGTGAGGGAAGGGCGACCGCTATCCTTGCCGACGCGCCAACTCACGCAGCGGCCCTTGCGGTGACCGCCTTGAGCCAAGGATCGCAACTGCTCGACCGGTCTTGGGCTTTTGCCCCGTTCGAGGGATGGCTTGCCGCACAGCGATTTTCTTTGGGCTACAATCGGTTTCCTTCCGTGGACGGAACAGTGGCCTATCAGGGGATTGTAGATGACGCCGCGCTGCTGGTGTCACTCGGCCATGTGGACGAGGTCGCGCTAGCCTACGTTGAGGCGACCGGTTTCCGAAAGGCGTTTGGCCTCAAATTGCCAAGCCTTCCCGCATCCGACCAGCGGCGCTTTCTCGCAACCGTCGAGGCGCTCGGAATAGGGGCCGACGATGGACTTTGACGAACTCGAGAGGCTTCGTCGTCGCCGCCAGCCTGCTCTGGCGGATGCGCCATTTCCAGCACTCGGACGGGTCCAGACAGAGCAAGAAGCACCGGCATCGCCGGAGCCTACATCCGGCGATCCGGTGGTTTCTTTCGCGCTCGATCTCGCCGCCGGCCTTCTCGTGGTCGTTCTCTTTGTCGTTCCCTTTTTCTCGGGCGGTCATCTGCCCCTTGTCTGGGGCGCCGTTGCGCTTCTTGTCGGAAGCACTTTGGCTCTATGTCAGACCCTCTTTCTTGTGCGGCAACCAGCGCGGCCTGGGGCTTTGGCAGGGATACGTGGCCCCTTTCGGCTTGCCCTCGTCATGCCTGCTTTTGCGTTCGTTCAGATCTTGCCCCTCGGCCTAGGCGGCGAAGCCTCGACGGCGAGCATAAGCCCGGACACGGCGCTGATTGGCCTTGTGCGGCTGGCCTCAGTTGTCTTTCTGTTTCTTCTGGCAGCGACGGTCGTCGCCGACAGGCGACGCGCGGTCCGATTGGGCTGGGCGCTGTTTGCAATCGCAGTCAGTCATGCCGTTCTGGCCTTGGCCAAAGGCGGACCGGACGGGATCACCGGCGGATTCGCCAATCACAACAGCTTTGCGGCCTTTGTCGGAATGGGGCTGATCCTTGGTATAGCGCTCGTGACCGTGCAATCCGAGCGTGGGGCGAACACCGGGGCCAAGGCTGTTTGGCTCGCTGAGCGGCTTTGGCTGGGGCTGGCTCTTTTTGTCCTCGCCGTCGCTCTTTTTTCCAGTGGTTCCAGGCTTGGTGTGGTTTCGGCGCTTTGCGGCGGTCTCTGTCTTGCGGCGCTGCGCGAACGTGGGTCTGTCTGGTCCTTCCTCCCTCTTGGGTTTGGTGCCTTGGTGGCGGTGATCCTTGGAGGGGCGGGGCTTTTACAGAGGGCGGTCCTGCTTGGACCGGCCACACAGACGCGGGCCGAGCTTTATGGTCAAGTGTTCGAGATGATCCGGGCACGCCCACTGACCGGATGGGGCCTCGATAGCTTTCCCTTGGCCTTTGAATTGGCACATAGGCCGCCTGTCTCTTCTGGTCTTGTCTGGGATCAGGCGCACAACAGCTATCTTTCCCTTTGGGTCGAAATGGGGCTCATCGCTGGAAGCGCTCCTATGGTCGCGCTCATCTGGTGCGGCATGGGCCTCTTGCGTGAAAATCGCTCGCCCCGCTCAGGCAAGGCCCTTCGGCTTGCCGCTTTGGGCGTTCTCGTTACCGAGGCGGTCCATGCGCTTGGCGATTTCAGCCTCGAGATCGCCGGCAATCTCTATTTCTTTGTTGCCATTATAGCGCTCGGGCTTTTCGGAGCCGCGCCGGGCGGCACGCAGGAGCGCCGATGAATCCGATGTCTTCCGATACATTGACCCTGCGCGATGCCGCCCTTGTTCTGCGGCGTCAGGGCCGACTTATCGCTCTGGTCGGAATTCTGGTTTTGGGTCTTGCGGGCCTTTATCTGACACTGGCCGCCCCGCTTTATACGGCCGAGGCGCTGGTCTTTGTCGACCCGGCCCAGAAAAACCTGCTCAACCCCGATGACAATCGCAGCCTGAACGGCACGTCCGAAAATGCCCGATTTGAAAGCGAAGTCGAGATTTTGCGCTCAGATGCGGTGGCGGTTGCCACAATCGCCGAAACCGGATTGTCGAGCGACCCCGAGTTCGGGGCGCGTTTAGGGCTGGCAAGCCGACTGAGGCGGGCGATCGGCCTCGGTTATGGAAGAGCGCCCGACCCGGACAGTCTATTTCAGGCGACCCTCTTGCAGTTCAAGGCCGCCACGAAGATCCGCAGAAGAGGGCTGACCTTTGTTGTCGGGGTGTCAGTGACTTCGGCAGACCCTGCGCGGGCGGCGTTGCTCGCAAACGCCCTGGCACGCACCTACATCGACCTGCAACTTGACGCCAAGATCAATGCGGCCCTCTCCGCGCGTGACCTGATGGCCGGCCAATTATTCACGGCGCAAACGGCGCTTGCCGATCACGAAGCGGCTGTGGCGGCCTATATCGAAAACAACCTGAGCCGTCTCGAAGACGAATCCGCCTCGGCCGAGTTTGGGCGGATCGGACGCGACCTTGAGACCACGAAAGCTGCGATTGAGCAGTCACAGTTGATCCAATCGAAGGCGCAGGCGGCGCTCGCGCGGTCTGACTGGTCCGCGTTGTCTTCAGTTTTGGGCGATGAAGCCCTTGAGGCGCTAGAGGTCCAGAGGAGAGAGCTCGAACGTCAGCTGGGTCAGGCCGACGCTCAGAGCTCCTCGGCGAGCGATCTCAATGCCCGACTGGAGGCCCTCGATGCAGAAATCGAGGCGGGTGGCCGCATGGCCCTCTCGGGTGTCGCGCAACATATTTCCGATCTTGAAAGCGATGCCGACGCCGCGCGCGAATCCCTGCGGAGCGAACTTCTCTCCGCGCCGCTCAGCCCTGAGACCTTGTCGGATCTCTATGGCCTTCAGCGTGAGGCAACCTTGGCGCAAGATTACTACGACACCCTTCTGAGGCGCATACGCGACGCCGAGGCTCAGGCGCTTTTACAGGTGGCCGACAGCCGACTTGTGTCCGAAGCCCTGCCGCCCCCGGGGCCGAGCTACCCTGATCGGAAGATGACTTTGGCATTGGCGCTCGTGGCGGCGATTGGCCTAGGCGTGGGGTTTGCCTTTCTCAACGAATTCTATGTCGGAGGCGTGGCCTCGGCCAGCCAACTCGCCAATCTGGTTCCAGCGCCTGTGGCCGCAGTCATTCCCAATGTCCAAGAAGGAACGGGAGCTTTCAGCCTCGCGGATCGGATTGTTACTGCGCCGATGTCGCATTACTCGGAATCTTTCCGGCTTTTGCGGGCCGCGATCGACGAGATTTTGCCGCAGGTTCCGGGCGAGGGGCGGATCATCATGGTCACCTCGGCCATCGCGGCGGAGGGCAAGTCGACCAACGCCCTTGCGCTGGCCCGAACCTATGCTTTGGCCGGCAAGCGCACGCTTCTGATAGATGCGGATCTCAGAAAGCCCAGCCAACATCTCTTGCTTGGGCTTGAGCCGAGGTCCGGCCTTCTCGATTACCTTCGCTCTCCGGCCGAGTTCGAAATCACCGGAGAATTCTATGATGCCGACCCAAGAAGCCCGCTTGGCATCATCATGGGCAATCGCCGCAGCGATATCCCAACGGATCAGCCCCTCATGTCAGAGACCTTCGTGCGGCTTTTGAACGACGCGCGAAAGATTCTTGATGTGATCATCATCGATACAGCGCCGCTTTTGCCCATCGTCGATCCACGCTACGTCGCGCCCCATGTCGATCTGGCGGTCCTTTCAGTGCGCGGCAACGCGACAAACCAATCCAGTTTGCGGCAGGCCCACGATCAGCTGGCCCGGTCCTTGCGGCGGCAAGGGCGGATATTGACAGTGATAAATTCGGTCGGGACGGATGGTCCCAAAAGCCGCTATGACGGGTACTATGGCGATACCTCAAAAGGCTGAGCAATTGATTGTACCCATTATTCTGTGCGGCGGCTCCGGAACGCGCCTTTGGCCTTTGTCCCGCAAAAGCTATCCCAAACAGTTTGTTTCGCTCGTTGGCCGCGACACACTCTTTCAAGCGTCGGTGCGCAGATCACAGGCCCCCGATTTCGCTTCGCCCATGATCGTTACTGGCGACAGTTTCCGTTTCATTGTGAAGGAACAGCTCGAGGCGATCGGGGCGAAGGACTCTGAGATCCTCATCGAACCGACAGGCAAAAATACAGCTCCAGCTATTCTAGCCGCAGCGTTGCGTGCAGTTGCGGCAGACCCGAACGCGATTCTTCTTGTTGCGCCCGCAGATCACGTTGTGCCGGATGACGCCGCTTTTCGGGCCGCAGTGCGGCGCGGCCTCGCGGCGGTGTCGGAGGGCAGGCTCGTTACATTCGGCATAACGCCAACCCGCCCCGAGACAGGCTATGGCTATCTGGAAGTTTCGGAGCAACCGAAGGGCGACGGAGCGCCCATCGCCCTAAGAAGATTTGTGGAAAAGCCTTGCACGGCAGATGCCGCCAGGATGATTGCAGACGGCACCTATCTCTGGAATGCCGGTGTTTTCCTTTTCTCCGCCCGCAATCTGATTGCCGCGTTTGAGCGCTGTGCAGCTGCCATGGTTGGGCCGGTCGCAGCTGCGGTCGAAGGGATCCGGTCCGATCTCGCTTTCCTACGCCTCGATCCCGACGCTTGGGAAAAGGTACCAGCAGAGTCGATCGACTATGCGGTGATGGAGAAGGCGGGCAATCTGTCGGTTGTGCCATACGTCGGGGCTTGGTCCGACCTCGGCGGCTGGGACGCGATCTGGCGCGAGGGGCAGGGCGATGAACGCGGCGTCGTAACCTCGGGCCATGCGACTGCGATCGACTGCGAGAACACGCTTCTCAGAAGTGAAAGCGAGCGGCTCGAGGTGGTCGGCATCGGCCTCAAGAATATCCTGACCGTTGCCATGCCCGACGCCGTGCTCGTGGCCGACATGAGCCGCGCGCAGGATGTGAAGCGCGCCGTCGATATCCTGACCGAGCGGGGGGTTCTGCAGGCCACCCAGTTTCCCAAGGATCACCGCCCCTGGGGCTGGTTCGAAAGCCTCGTCCTTGGCGGGCGCTTTCAGGTGAAACGCATCTCGGTCCATCCCGGTGCCGCGCTGTCGCTGCAGAGCCACTATCACCGCTCCGAACATTGGGTCGTCGTCGAAGGCACCGCCAAGGTGACCATTGGCGACAAGACCCGCCTCGTGACCGAAAACGAAAGCGTCTATATTCCGGTGGGGGAAAAGCACCGGCTGGAAAATCCCGGCAAGGTGCCGGTGATGCTCATCGAGGTTCAGACAGGCGCCTATGTCGGAGAAGACGACATCATCCGCTATGAAGACGTCTACGCCCGCGACTAGCTCGCGCCGGATCGTCGTCATGGGCGTGGCGGGGTGCGGCAAGTCGACACTTGGGGCGCGGCTGGCCGAGGCGCTGGGCCAGCCCTTCGCCGAGGGTGACGATCTGCACAGCCCTGAAAGCCGCGCCAAGATGGCGGCGGGCATCCCGTTGGAGGACGCGGACCGCTGGCCGTGGCTTGATCGCGTGGGCGAGGCGCTTTCGCGGCACGAGGGGATTATCGCCTGTTCGGCCCTCAAGCGCGCCTATCGCGACAGGATCAGGGCGCGGGCGGGTGGGCCGGTTGTCTTTGTGCATCTCTCTGTGCCGGAACAAGAGATCACCACGCGCCTCAAGGCGCGGCGGGGGCACTATTTCGACCCCGCCCTACAAGCGAGCCAACACGTGATCCTCGAGCCGCTGGAGACCGACGAGCAGGGCTTTGGCCTCGACGCCTCTCGCTCGGTCGAAGAGGTGCTTTGTCGGGTCTTGGAGCGGCTCGCTCAGGGCTTGACCGACTTCCCGACCACCAGCAGCACAGCATAGTCCTGCTTGTTGCAGCCAAGGACGGGTGGCATCTCTGCCCCCGGCGCGACCGGGAAGGATTGCGGATTGGCATTGGCAGGCGTGCAGGATTGCCCTTCGGCGGGGGTATAGCGGGCCGAGCGGCAGCCGAGGTGGGTCACGTCATGGATCGTCGCGTCCTTGTCGAGATCCCATGCCATGTGGCCTTCGGCATCGGGGGGATAGACCGTCAGGATCGAGACAGCCGCGCGGTTGCCGGTGACGACATATTGTCCCGGCTCGAGCGGAAAGGTCGGGGCCTCCATGATCCGCCCGTATTCCTCAAGCCACCAGTCCTCCCGATCAAAGGTCCAGCCGGCATCGGTGGCGCCATTGGCGGCGATGCCGGTCTTGAATTCGCGCAGGAAAACGCCGCGGGGGCCGGGATCGACCGTCCAGATGCCCCATGTCTCGGCGCCTGTGCCGCTCTTGGCCTCGGGGTCGGCGAGGGCGGCGATATACTGGGTGGGGAAGAAGGTGACATTGGCCTGTGCCGCGGCTTGGCCCGCAAAGCCCATGGCCAGAGCGGCGGCAATGATGATGCGTTTGATTCCGGCGACTGACATCGCGTTTCTCCCCCTTGATGCGCGCGCAGTATGCCGCAGGCGTTGGCGGCTGTCTCGTCACGATTGCTTTATCGGGCGTTTGAGCTTCAGTGAAAATCCCGGCTCGCGGGGATGAGTTTGACGTTGCGCGGATGGCTGGGCGAGGGCGCCCCGGCCTGCCGCGCCCCATCGGGGGCAAGGCGCATCAGCGCATCGGTCCGGTCCTCCAGATGCTCGGCAATGATGTGGATGATCTCCACATCCCGCTGCACATGCCCATGGATCACCAGAAGCCGCGATTGCATGACCGTCTTGCGGTATTGCTCCATCACCTTGGGCCAGACGACGAGGTTGGCGACACCCGTCTCGTCCTCGAGCGTGATGAAACAGACGCCCTTGGCCGTGCCGGGACGCTGCCGGACCAAGACCAGCCCCGCCATCTTGACCCGCTGCCACGGCCGCGCCGATTTCAGCGCCTCGGCGGGGATATAGCCCTGCTTGGTCAGGCTCTTGCGCAGGAAGGCCATCGGGTGCGCCTTGATGCTGAGGCGGATCGTCTGGTAATCGGCCACGACCTGTTCGCAGACCGGCATGACCGGCAGGGGGACGGGAATTTCCTCGCCCTCGTCGCGGACCTCCCGAAAGAGCGGCAGATCAGGCGCATCGCGCAGCGCCTTGGCCTCCCACAGCGCCTGCCGCCGGTCGATGAAGAGCGAGCGCACCGCATCGGCCTCGGCCAGACGGCGGATCTCGGCGGCGCTAAGGCCCCCGCGCTCTTGCAATTCCTTCACATCGCGATAGGGCGCCTCTCGCGCGGCGATCAGGCGATGGGCGGCCTCGGCGCGGAAGCCGCTGATCTGCCGCAGGCCCAGCCGCAGGGCAAAGCGCGGCACATCGGGGCGATCGGGCAAGGGGGCTGTGGGTTCGAGCGTGCTGTCCCACTCGGAATAGTTCACATCCGGCGGCCGCACCTCGACCCCATGCTCGCGCGCGTCGCGGACAAGCTGGGCCGGGGCATAAAACCCCATCGGCTGCGAGTTTAAAAGCGCGGTGCAAAAGGCTGCGGGATAATGTTTTTTCAGCCAGCTCGAGACATAGACGAGATGCGCGAAAGAGGCGGCGTGGCTTTCGGGGAACCCGTATTCGCCAAAACCCTTGATCTGGTCGAAACAGCGGCGGGCAAACTCGGGATCATATCCCCGCGCCACCATCCGCCCGACCATCTTTTCCTCGAGCTTGCCGATCGTCCCCTTGGAGCGGAAGGTCGCCATCGCCTTGCGAAGCTCATTGGCCTCGGCGGGGCTGAAGCGGGCCGCATCAATGGCGATCTTCATCGCCTGTTCCTGAAAGATCGGCACGCCGAGGGTCCGCCCGAGGATGGATTTCAGCTCGGCCGGATCATGCGGCGGGGCGGGGCTTGGGTAATCCACCGCCTCTTCACCGCTGCGGCGGCGCAGATAGGGATGCACCATATCGCCCTGAATGGGGCCGGGCCGGACAATGGCGACCTCGATCACCAGATCGTAAAAGGTCCGGGGCCGCAGGCGCGGCAGCATATTGATCTGTGCCCGGCTTTCGACCTGAAAGACGCCGATACTGTCGCCCCGGCAGAGCATCTCATAGACGCGCGGATCCTCGCGCGGGGTGGTGGCAAGGGTGAGGTGCGCGCCGTAATGCGCGGAAATCAGGTCGAAACACTTGCGGATGCAGGTGAGCATCCCAAGCGCAAGGATATCGACCTTGAGGATGCCCAAGGCGTCGATGTCGTCCTTGTCCCATTCGATGAAACTGCGTTCGGGCATGGCGCCGTTGCCCACGGGCACGGTCTCGGTCAGGGGCCGTTCGGTGAGGATGAAGCCGCCGACATGCTGGCCCAGATGGCGCGGCATCCCGATCAGCTCACGCGCAAGGATCAGCGTCTTGCGCAGAACCGGATCGCTGAGGTCTAGCCCCGCCTCCTTGGCGTGCCCGCCATCCACGCTTTGGCCCCAGCTGCCCCAGACGGTCTTGGCGAGCGCCCCGGTCACATCCTCGGAAAGCCCCATCACCTTGCCCACCTCCCGGATCGCCGAGCGCGGGCGGTAGTGGATCACCGTGGCGCAAAGGCCCGCCCTTTCGCGCCCGTATTTTCCATAGATGTGCTGGATCACCTCCTCGCGCCGCTCGTGCTCGAAATCGATGTCGATATCGGGCGGCTCCTTGCGCTCTTCGGAGATGAAGCGCTCGAAGAGAAGCTGGTGCTGGGCGGGATCGACGGCGGTGATACCAAGGACATAGCAGACCGCCGAATTGGCCGCCGAGCCGCGCCCCTGGCAGAGGATCGGCGGGCTGGTCCCATCGCGGGCATAGCGGATGATATCGTGGATGGTCAGGAAATAGCGGGCGATATCGAGCTTTTCGATCATCGCAAGCTCCTTTCGGAGCGTGGCCTTCACTTCCGTTGGCGGCCCGCCGGGATAGCGATCCTCGGCCCCCGCCCATGTCAGCTCTTCGAGATAGTCCTGCGGGCTGCGCCCCCCCGGAACCACCTCGCGCGGGTATTCATAGCGCAGCTCGTCGAGGCTGAAATGCAGCCGGTCGGCCAATTCGCGCGTGGCGCGCAGCGCATGCGGCCACTCGGCGAAGAGGCGGGCCATCTCGGCGGGGGATTTGAGGTGCCGCTCGGCATTGGGGGCGATGAGGGGGCCGGCCTCGGCAAGGAGTGCCTTCTCGCGGATGCAGGTCATCACATCCTGCAAGGCGCGGCGGGCGGCGGTGTGGTAAAGCACGTCATTGGTCGCCAAGAGCCGCAAACCCGATTGCCCCGCTAGCCGGTCAAGCCGGTTGATCCGCGCGCGGTCGTTGCCACGGTAAAGATGGCTCGCCGCCAGATAGCCAAGCCCCGGCAGGCGGCGGGCCAGACGCGGCAGCGCCTTTTCCAGCCCGGCGAGCGAGGGCGGCGGCAGGAAGATCAGAGCCACGCCCGCGCCAAGGGAGGTGAGGTCGTCGAGCGTCAGATCGCAGACGCCCTTGGCCTGCCAGCCACCGTCCGCGTCCTGCATCTTGCCCTTCGAGAGCATCCGCGACAGCCGCCCATAGGCCTCGCGGTCCTCGGGGTAGGCGAGGAACTCCTCGCCGCCCAAAAGCCGCACCCTGCAGCCGATCAGCGGCCTGAGTGCTGCCTTCTTTGCCTCCACATGGAGCCGCACCACGCCGGCGAGGCTATTGAGATCGGCGCAGCCGAGGGCGTCATAGCCGAGGGCCCATGCCTCTTGCGCGAGGTCGACGGCATCCGAAGCGCCGCGCAGGAAGGAGAAACAGGTGGCAAGGCCAAATTCGACGAAACCTGCGCGGGAGTTTGGTGGGAAATCCCCGTCTTCCGGCAAGGTCCGGCGCGGGATGGCATGGTCGTTTTCAGGCACAAAGAGGGGGCTCCGCCCCCGCGCCTGCGGCGCTCCCCCGGAGTATTTGGGGCCAAAAGAAGCAGGGTTTTGTTAACCATGCTCTGGCAGAAGAGACAGGCGGCACAGGCGGGAGCGTCGATGGCCGCGCCGGAAGAAGAGGGCGGGTCGGGGTATCAGGCTCCGATCCGCCTTTCTTTTGGCCGAAAATACTCCGGGGGGAGGCTCCGCAGGAGCCGGGGGGCAGAGCCCCCTCTGGCTTGGGGCTTCTCATCCGAAGATCCCGTGCAGGAACCAGGCGGGCTCGTGCCCCCGCCCATCGCCCAAGATCCCCTCGCGGAAGATCCAGAAGCGCCGCCCGCTCTGATCCTCGACCCGGTAATAGTCGCGCAGGCGGGCGCCGGGGCGGTCGCGCCACCATTCGGGGGCGATCCGTTCGGGGCCGGCAAAGCGGGCGACGCGGTGGGTGAGGCGGCGCCAGACGAATTGGGCGGGCGGGCCTTCGGGGACGGCGTAGAGGACACGCAGCTCTTCGGGGGGGAAGAGGAGGCGCAGGGGGCGCGGCGCGGCGGGTGTGGTGCCGGTCGCGGATTTCGGGCGGGTCATGGCCATCGTCCAGCTTTCGGCGCGTTCGGGGATGTGGCTGGGGGCCGGGCCGGGGCGGCGCAGGGCATTAGGGCCGAGCCGGGCGGCGAGGCGGTCGATCAGGCGGGCGAGCTCGGCGCCGTCATCCTCGCGGCGGTCGAGGCGGGTCTGGATGGCGCGCAGGTCTTCAACCTGCGGGGCGGCGAGGGTGATGAGGTCAAAGCCAAAGCCCGGGTCGATCCGCTCGAGCCGCCCCTCGAAGAGGCGGCAGAGGTGATCGGGGTCGCGGCTGGCGCGGGCGGTGGCGGCGCTCACCGAGGAGACCTCGCCATCGGTGCGAAAGACGCTGACCGTCAGCCGCCGCGCGCCAAAGCCCGCCGCCGCGAGGCCGCCGCAAAGCTCGCGGCAGAGCTCCGGCAGCCAGGCGGTCGGGTCTTGCACCGGCTCGGCGAGGCGGCTCTGGACCGCAAAGCGCGGCGGGTCTTCGCCGGCGCTGACCGGCTCGGCGAGGCGGCCCATCATCTGGTCGAGCCGCAGGAGCGGGTTTTCGGCCAAGGGCGCGCGGGAAAAGCGGCGGGCGAGCGAGATGCGCGGCACGGCGGCGAGATCGCCGATCCGCCCAAGGCCCAGCCTTTGCAGGAGAAGCACGCTTTGTGGTGCAAGGCGCAATGCGGCCCCAGGCAGGGGTGCCACCCATTGCGCCAGTGCCTCGGGCGGGCAGAGGCTGCGCGGCGGGGCGTAGCGGGCCAGCGCCCAGGCCGCGCCGTGGGTGGGCGCGGTGGCGGGTGAGGCGCTGATCCCGAGGGCCGAGAGTTGTTCCTCCATCGCCCGCAGCATCGCCGCCTCGCCGCCCATCAGGTGATCGGAGCCGGTGGTGTCCATCACCAGCCCCGCCGCCCCGCCCGCCGCGGGGGCGGAAAGGTCGGCCGCCGTCCAGGGGCACCAGCGCCGCGCCCAGAGGGTGAGCCGCTCAAGCGCTGCGCGGTCGCCCGCGAGGTCGGCATACTCGACGCGCAGTTCGGGGCAGAGCGCGCGCATGTCGACGACCCGCGCGCCAGCGGCAACGCCCGCCTCTTCGGCGGCGCGGTTGGTGGCGTGGATTACCGGCCCGTGTGGGCCTTCGGTGGCAAGCGCCTGCGGGATATCCTCAGGGGGCGCTTCGCCGCGGCGGGCAAGGCTGCGCTGCCAGCGCTCCATGGCAAAGCGGGGCAGGTGGATCGCGGTGATCCGGCGGGCGAGGGGCGGGGGCGGGGCCGTGCCGCGATCCGGCAGATCCGATCCGGCACGCCACTGGGGCCGGGCGCCGGAGGGGCGGCGGGCCGGGGCGTGGGGGGCAGACGGAAGTGGCAGCTTGCCTGCGTGGGTCATCGGGGCGGCTCAGATTGGTGGGCGCATCGGGTCAGGCCCTCTGCCGTCGGTCGGGGGCTTCGTTCGCGGCGATGCCGTGTTCGAGGATCAGGCCCGTGGCCTGAGGCCGGGCGACCCATGTGCCGGTCCGGCTCCAGCGCGAACGAAAGCGTTCGGCCTGCCAGAGGGGCTCGCCGGGGGCGCGCAGGTCGTCGGGTTCGGGCAGGGCGGGCAGGGATTTCACCCGCCAGCGATCCCGCGCGGCGCTGAGGCCCGCGGTGGCGGCGCGGCGGATGATCCAGGCCGGAACCCGGTGCGCCTCGGCCCGCAGGGCAAGCCTTTTGGTCGCGGTGAAATCCAGAACCGCCGGATCGCCCCAGATCTCGCCGATCACCGCGCCGAGCGAGGGGCAGCGGAGGCCCTCTTCCATCGCCCAGAGCGCATCGAGCGGGCGGCTCACCTCGAGGTGCAGGATCTCGGTCCCCTCGGGCAGGCCGGCAAGATATGGCCGCCCCGTTTCGCGCCGCGAGAGGCGGTCTTGAATCCAGAGGATCGGCTTGCCCAGCGGCCCGAGGCGGGCAAGGACAAAGCCCACAGGCGCGGCGTCGATCACCGTCTCGGCGAAAACCTCGCTCAAGGTCGCCTGCGCCTCGCGCCGTTCGGGGCGGCCAAGGTCGCGGAGGATCTGGGTGTGGGTTTTCGGGGCGGGCGGGGCGCTTTGCATCGGCGTGACTCGCTAAATGTTCTCATTTTGTTCTATTCTAGAATCACGCTTCCGTCAAATGGTCCGAAGGCTTGCTCTGGCCTCGATAGGCGGCGATAAGCCAAGGGGAACGAAGGGGGCACCATGAACCTGACCGACCGCCGCACCGAAGCGCTGCGCCTCTTTGAGGCGGGCGTTGCCGCTGCCGATCCCTATCTGGCGGTGGCGGGGGCCTTGGGCGCGGAGAGGCCCGCGCTGATCGTTGCCGTGGGCAAGGCGGCGCGGCGCATGGCCGAGGCGGCGCTGGCGGCCTATCCGGGCGTGCGGGCGATCGTTGTGACGAACTATGAGAACGCAAAGCCGCTTGAGGGCGCCGAGGTTCTGGCTTCGGGCCATCCGGTGCCGGATGAAAACGGCGCGGCGGCGGCGGAGCGGGTGATTGCGGCGCTCAAGGCGGCGGGCGGGCCGGTTCTGGCGCTGATCTCGGGCGGCGGTTCGGCGCTTTTGCCCGCACCTGCGGAGGGGATCACGCTGGCCGAGAAGGCCGAGGTCAACCGCCTGCTCCTCGCCTCAGGCGCCGATATCACCGAGATGAACCTGATCCGCCAGCAGCTTTCGCGCCTCAAGGGCGGTGGCTTTGCAAGGCTCGCCGCGCCGCATCCCGTCACCGCGCTGATCCTGTCGGACGTGATCGGCGATGATCTGCGGGCCATCGCCTCGGGGCCGACGACCGAGGCGCTGGGAACCGCCCAAGACGCCATCGCGCGGCTGAAGGAGCGGGGGCTTTGGGAGAAGGTTCCGGCCTCGGTGCGAACCCATCTTGAGGCCGCGCCAGCGCCAGCCACTCTGCCACCAGTGACCAACCGGCTTGTCGGATCGAACGGCCAGAGCCTTGCCGCGATGGTGGCCGCCACCGAAAGCGCAAGGGTGATCCCCGCGCCCATCGTGGGCGATGTGGCCGATGCCGCGAGGGCGATCTGCGATGCGGCGGGATCAGGAATCACCCTTTGGGGTGGGGAAACCACCGTCCGGATCAAAGGCACAGGCCTTGGCGGGCGCAATCAGGAGCTGGCGCTTCGCCTAGCGCTCGAGGCCGAGCGGCGCGGCTGGCCCGAAGGCTGGGTCTGCCTGCAAGGCGGCACCGATGGCCGCGACGGGCCGACCGAGGCGGCGGGGGGGCTTGTCGATAGCGGGACGCTCGGGCGCATCCGCGCCAAGGGGAGCGATCCCGAGGCGTTTCTGGCCAACAACGACAGCAACGCCGCGCTGGCCCTCTCTGGCGATCTACTGATCACCGGCGCGACCGGCACAAACGTGGCCGATCTAGGTATCTTGATCCGGCCCTAGGCGCGCAAAAAGTCGCGCTTTGACGATCGCCTGCCGCAGAATGGCAGCGCCGCGCGGGTTTTCCGCATAGGTTCGTGAAAAATTGAAGGGGATTTTCATGCATTACGGATATATCGGTCTGGGCAACCTCGGCGCGGCTTGCGCCGGATGCCTTCTGAAAGCGGGCTTCGAGGTCACGGTTTTTGATCTCAACAAGACACTCGCCGAGCCGCTGATCGCTGCTGGCGCCAAATGGGCCGAGAGCGCCGAAGATGTGGCGGCAAGCGTCGATCACGTCATCACCTGCCTGCCTTCGCCGGCCGTTTCCGAAAAGGTGCTTCGCCAGATCCTTCCGGTGATGAAAAAAGGCGCAAGCTGGATCGAGATGTCGACCCTCGGGCGCGACGACGTTCTGGCGCTGGCCAAGGTGGCCGAGGCGGCCGGTGTGCGGATGCTCGAGCTGCCGGTCACGGGCGGCGTCCACCTCGCCTATCGCGGCGAGATCACCATGCTGCCGGGGGGCGACAAGGATCTGGTCGATCTGCACTGGAAAGCTTTCGAGGCGATGGGCAACCGCATCTTCCACATGGGGCCTTTGGGATCGTCGTCGATTATCAAGGTCATCACCAATATGCTCGCCTTCATCCACCTCAAGGCCTGTGGCGAGGCGCTCATGCTCGCCAAACGCGGCGGGCTCGATCTCGGGCAGGCTTGGCACGCGATTGCGGCCTCGTCGGGCAATAGCTTCGTGCACGAAACCGAAGGCGCGCTGATCCTCAACGGGTCTTACGATATCGCCTTCAGCCTCGATCTGGCGCTCAAGGATCTTGGCTTTGCGCTGGGCTTCGGCAAGGAATTCGGCGTGCCCTTGGAACTTGCCAGCATGACCAACCAGACCTATGTGGCCGCCAAGGCCGCCTATGGCGGCGATGCCCAGTCACCGATGATCGCGAAACTCCTCGAAGACCTCCTCGGCACCGACTTGCGCGCGCCCGGCTTCCCGGCGCGGCTCGAGTAGTCAGACGGCCCTGACCTCGGTGCCCCAGCCCGCGCAGGCCTCGGCCAGCGGAGAGGGCAGGGGCCGATCGGTGATCAGAAGGTCAACATCGCTGAGCGAACCCACCCGCACCGGCGCGCGGCGGTCGAGTTTGGAATGGTCGGCCAAAAGGATGCGGCGGCGGGCGTGATCAAGGATCGCACGGTTGACCTCGACCTCGGCCATGTCGAAATCGAGCATATCGCCCCGCTCATCAAGCGCCGAACAGCCAAAGACCGCCAGATCACATCGGAACTGGCGGATCGTGGCAATAGCCGCAGGGCCGACGAGGCCGCCGTCGCTGCGCCGGTAGGCTCCACCGGTGAGGATCAAGTTTGCGCCGGAGTTGGCCGCGAGGATTTCCGCGACGTGGAAGTTGTTGGTCAGCACTTGCAGATCCGAGTGGTGCAAAAGCGCCTTGGCGAGCGCCTCGGTTGAAGTCCCGATCCCGACGAAAACGGTCATCCCCGGTTGAACCTCATGCGCGGCCGCCTCGGCCATTCGCGCCTTTGCGGCGGCGCCCAGCTGGCGGCGTTCTGCGTGGGCGATATTCGTGGTGCCCGAGGGAAGCACCGCGCCACCATGCACACGGGAAAGCTGGCCCATGGAATCAAGCGCGGTAAGGTCGCGCCGAATGGTTTGGACCGTCACGCCAAAGCGTGCTGCCAGCCCATCTACGGTAACTTTTCCCGCGGTGCGGGCGAGGGCGAGGATATCGGCGTGGCGGAGGCTGTCTGACATGGAGGCATAGTCGCATTTTGGCGGAAATTCGCAACAGGAACTTTAAAACGAAAAAAAACGAACATAAATCATTTTCTATATTGTAAATACCGCCTATTCTTCCCCGACTCAATCGGAGGCCAACATGGCCGCAGACTTCGACATTTTCATCATCGGCGGCGGCATCAATGGCTGTGGCATCGCCCGGGATGCGGCTGGTCGGGGCTTGCGCGTGGGGTTGGCGGAAATGGGTGATCTGGCCTCGGCGACCTCATCTGCCTCGACCAAGCTCTTTCACGGCGGTCTGCGATACCTCGAATTTCTGGAGTTTCGCCTCGTGCGTGAGGCACTGATCGAGCGTGAAATCCTCCTCTCGATCTGTCCGCATATCAGCCGGCCGATGCGCTTTGTCCTGCCGCTTTCGCCCGAAATGCGGTTCGAGAACATGACGCCGGTTTCAAGAATTCTTGCTCGCCTCATGCCCTGGACCAAAGGGCGGCGGCCGGTGGCGATGATCCGCGCTGGTTTGTTCCTCTACGACTGGATGGGCGGGCGCAGGATTCTGCCGGCCACGCGCAGCCTGCGGCTGGACCGCGAGCCTGAAGGCGCGCCACTTGAGCCGCGCTTCAAGCGGGCTTTCGAATATTCCGATGGCTGGGTGGATGACGCGCGCCTTGTCGTGCTCAATGCCCGCGATGCAGCCGAGCGAGGCGCGACGATCCTGACGCGAACCAAAGTGGTGTCAGCGCAGCGGGTAGGCGACCAGTGGGAAATCGCAACCGCGGGGCCGGATGGCGATCAGGTCTATACCGCCCGCGCCCTTGTCAACGCGGCGGGCCCTTGGGCTGGACAGGTCATCGACGAGGTCGCTCGGCTGCCGTCTGGGGATCGGCTGCGCCTCGTGCGCGGCAGCCATATCGTGACCCGCAAACTTTTCGACCATGACAAAGCCTATTTCTTTCAGGGCGGGGATGGCCGGATCATATTTGCAATACCCTACGAGCAGGATTTCACCCTGATTGGCACAACCGATCAGGATCACCCCGACCCCGAAACGCGCCCCGAGTGTAGCGAGGCCGAGATCAGCTATCTCCTTGACTTCGCCAACAGCTATTTTGCCAAAGATATCAGCCGCGCGGATGTGGTCTGGACCTATTCCGGTGTCCGCCCCTTGCACGAGGAAGGCGAGGCTTCCGCCACCGCGGCCTCGCGGGATTACACTCTGCGGCTCGATGATACGGGCGCCCCGCTTCTCAACGTCTTTGGTGGCAAGATCACCACCTATCGCAAGCTGGCCGAAGCCGCGCTCGATCTCTTGGCGCCGAGTTTTCCGGGCATGTCCGGGGGCTGGACCCGCCGCGAGGCATTGCCGGGTGGCAATTTTCCGGTTGGCGGGACCTTGGCTATCGCTGCAGAGCTGCAGCTCGCCTATCCGTTTCTGCCGCTGGCTTTGGCGCAACGACTAGCCCGCGCCTATGGGACAGACGGGGCCGCCATTCTTGGAGCGGCCAAAGACATGAAAGATCTGGGCCCGGATTTTGGTGGGGGCCTCACGGCCGCAGAGGTGCGCTGGCTCATGGACCGAGAATTTGCCCGAACGGCCGAGGACGTGCTTTGGCGGCGCAGCAAGCTGGGGTTGAGGCTCGATGCGGGCCAGGTCAAGCGGCTTCAAGCCTGGGTGGCGGCCCGAGCCTAGGCCAGCCGGTTGCGTTGATTGAGCGGGTCGGCTTCGGCTTCAGCCAAGAGCCAATCGCGGAAAAGGCCGGCATCGGGGTGTTCCGGCCCTTCGGATGGCCGGAGAAGATAGAAGGCCTCTTTCACTGGAAGCGCCAGATCGAATGGCGCAACCAGCGTCCCAGCTTCGAGTTCTGCCGCAGTCATGGACGAGCGACCAAGCGCGACACCGGCTCCGCTCTTCGCCACTTCGAGGATCAGAAGCGACGTATCGAATTGCAGACCCTGCCCGGCATTTACGCCCTGCGCATCCGCCGCCTTGAGCCAGTCTGCCCAGCCTTCTTCGTATCCGATGACATGGAGAAGGCGATGGTGCGCCAGATCGTCCGGTGTCTTGAGTGGCGGCTTACCGCCGAGCAGGGCCGGCGCGCAGACGGGCGTGACGGTTTCATGAGTGAGCCGGTCAGCCAAGAACCCCGCCCATTTTCCCGATCCATACTGGATATCCATATCGAAACGGTCGGTGTCGAAACTGTCGCCCCAGACCGAAGAGACAAGGCGCACGGGCGTTTTGGGATGGGCCTCAAGGAAACGGTGAAGCCGCGCGGCGATCCAATTGACGGAAAACCCGACCGCGGCGCGGACCGTCAAGACCTCGCTGCGCCGATGGCCGAATACCTCTTCGGTGCCCGCGGCCAAGCGCTCGAAGGCGTCGCGCACTTTGGGCAGGTAGGCTTCGCCGACACGAGTAAGGACAAGACTGCGGGGTTTACGGAAGAAGAGCGGTTCGCGCAGGTGGTATTCCAGCAGCTTGACCTGCTTGGAGATGGCGGCTTGCGTGAGGTTGAGCTCGGCCGCGGCATTGGTGAAGGATAGATGGCGCGCAGAGGCCTCGAAGGCGCGAAGCCAGGTTAAAGGGGGAAGCTGCTGTGCCATGTCTGACTTACCTATTCCGAGAATCGGGTCATATTCGCCGATCTTATCGCTTGCGGGTTCACGCCGAGGAAAGTCAAATCCGACAAACGAATGAACGGAGTCGTCAATGAGCCCCGATCCCGCCTCCCAGATTGGCCTAGGCTTCGACCCTGAGCGGCTTCGCCGGATCGACGGCTGGATGGCCGATCATGTTGCCTCGCGGCGGCTGGCGGGGCTTTCGGTCCTGATCACCCGCAAGGGCGAGGTCGCCTATCGTGGCATGGCGGGGATGCGGGATGCTGAAGCAGGCGCGCCGGTGACCCGCGACACGATCTGGCGCATCTATTCTATGACCAAGCCGATCACGACGTTGGCTGCGCTGATGCTTTATGAGGAGGGAGCTTTTCAGCTCGATCAGCCGGTCGCGGATTTCATCCCGTCTTTTGGCGAACTGAAGGTCTGGAAGGGTGAGGGGCATCCCCTGAGTGATGTCGAAGATCTGGAGCGGCCCGTAACGATCCATGATCTTATGACCCATCAGTCCGGTCTGATCTACGACGTGGAAGGCGGAAATGCGCTTGAGCAAGCGATGATTTCCGAGGGGCTGGACTTCAGCCGCAAAGGCGACACGCTTGAAGCCGCGATCGAGCGTTTGGCCAGCTTGCCCTTGGCCTTCCAACCCGGCGCGCGCTGGCATTATGGGATCTCGACGGAAGTGCTGGGACGGATTGTCGAGGTGGTTTCGGGCCAAAGCCTTGCCGTGTTCTTCGAAGAGCGCATTTTTGCCCCGCTTGGCATGGGTGAGACCGGATTCTTCTTGCGCGATCCGGCGCTCAAGCGGCGGATGGCGGCGATCTATGGGCGCGGGCCGGAGGGTTTTCAGCCTCTGCCTGAGCCGGCTGGCCAAAGATACGATCCCGGAATGCAGCTCTTTTCCGGTGGCGGAGGCTTGTTGTCGACGGTTGATGACTACCGGAAGTTCGCGTCGATGCTTCTTGGCGGGGGGCACTATTCAGGCGGGCGGCTCATCGGGCGCAAGACCTTCGACCTTATGACCCGCAACCATATGGGCGGCGATCTGGCCAGTCGCGGCCAAAGTCATTTCGCGGAAACAACATTTCATGGGATCGGCTTTGGTCTCGGCCTTGCCGTGATGCTTGACCCAGCGAAAGCCAAGATCCTTGGCAGTCCCGGCGAGTTCAATTGGGGCGGCATGGCCTCGACGACGTTCTGGGTCGATCCTGCGGAAGAGTTGACCGCAATCCTGATGACCCAGCTCTATCCCTCGAGCACCTATGCCCTGCGCCGCCAGCTTCGGGTTCTGACCTATCAGGCACTTGTCTGAGCGCCATGACCCGATTTCCGTTCTGGCAAAGTCTCCAAAACGGTCATTTGCCTTGAAGGGATAAAATCCGGCAGTTTGCCCTGAATATCAGCCTTTCAGGACCGCCCGATGTTCACGATCTTCCCGACCGCCCGCCTGCGCCCTTCGCCCTTCTATGAGGCAACCCTTGCCGACGGCCTTGCCGGCGCTTCGGTCTACAACCGCATGATCATGCCCGCCAACTATGGCGACCGCGAAGCGGAATACTGGCGGCTCATCAACGGCGTTTCCATGTGGGATGTGGCCGTGGAGCGGCAGGTTCAGCTGACCGGCAAGGACGCCGGAAAACTCGCGCAGATTCTCAGCCCGCGCGACCTGTCGAAATGCAAGGTGGGGCAGGGCAAATACGTCCCCCTGTGCAACCACGACGGCGTTTTGATCAACGACCCGATCCTGCTGAAGCTCGACGAGGACCGCTACTGGTTCTCGATCGCCGACAGCGACATCTGGTATTGGGCGCGTGCCATCGGTGCCGAGCGCGGGCTGGATGTGAAGGTGTCCGAGCCAGACGTGTCGCCGCTGGCCGTGCAGGGGCCCAAGGCCGAGGACGTGGTCGCCCATATCTTCGGCGACTGGGTGCGCGAGGTGAAATACTTCTGGTTCAAGGAAACCGAGATCAACGGAATTCCCGTGGCCGTGCAGCGGTCGGGCTGGTCCAAGCAGGGCGGGTTCGAGATCTATCTCAAGGATGGCACGCGCGGCACCGAGCTTTGGAACATCGTCAAGGAAGCCGGAGCGCCTCATGGCATCGGCCCCGGCGCGCCGACCACGCCCGAGCGCACAGAAAGCGGCCTGGTCTCCTGCGGCGGCGATACCGACGACACGACCAACCCCTTCGAGGTCCGCCTCGGCAAATACGTCGATCTCGATGTGGCAGATGATGTGGTCGGCATCAAAGCCCTGCGCCAGATCGCCGCCGAGGGGCCAAAGCGGCACCAGCTTGGCCTGATCCTCGACGGCGACACTCCCGCGCCCCTTGGCTTTGCCTGGGAAGATATCCTCAAGGATGGCAAGAAGGTCGGCGATATGACCAACTGCGTCTGGTCTTACCGGATGAAGGCCAATATCGGCTATGCGCTGATCGGGATCGATTGCCAGCCGGGCGAGACAGTCGAGATCCGTCGCAAGGGCGGAAGCGTTATGGCAAAGCTGGTGGAATTGCCGTTTCTCTAGGCCTCGTGACCTCGCCTCAAAACAATGCTAGGGGCGGCGCATGACCCGTGCCGCCCAGTTTGCCCAGACCCGCCGTGCCGCCCGCCTGTCCGTCGCTCCGATGATGGACTGGACGGATCGGCATTGTCGCTATGTGCATCGGCTTCTGAGCAGGAATGCCCTTCTTTACACCGAGATGGTGACGGCCCCTGCGGTGATCCACGGGGATCGCGAGCGGCTCTTGGGGTTTGATCCGGCTGAACATCCAACAGCGCTACAGCTTGGGGGGTCCGATCCCGCGCAGCTGGCCGAGGCCTGCCGGATCGCGGCCGACTATGGCTATGACGAGATCAATCTCAACGTCGGATGCCCTTCGGATCGCGTGCAATCGGGCTCGTTCGGCGCGGTGTTGATGGAAAGACCGGGCCTCGTGGCCGATTGCGTGGCGGCGATGATCGCGGCGAGCCCTGTGGAGGTCACGGTCAAGTGCCGGATCGGGGTCGACAATCAGGTGCCGGAAGAGATCCTGCCCGAGTTCCTCTCGCGGGTCGCGGCGGCGGGGGTCAATCGCTTCACGATCCATGCCCGCAAGGCCTGGCTTCAGGGCCTCAGCCCCAAAGAAAACCGCGAGGTGCCGCCACTCGACTATGACCTCGTCTTCGCAATGAAAGAGACCTTTCCGCATTTGCATCTGTCGATCAACGGCGGGATTTCCAGCCTCGAAGCGGCGGAGGGCTTCCTCGCCCGTGGCGTCGACGGGGTGATGATCGGCCGCGCCGCCTATCACCAGCCGGCCGATATTCTGGCCGAGGCCGACCGGCGGATCTGGGGCGAGGATACGGGGCGCCGCGCCGAAGAGGTCGTGCGCGCCATGCTCTCCTATATCGAGGCGCATCTCGCCTCGGGGGGCCGCTTGCATCAGATCACCCGTCATATGCTCGGCCTCTTTCACGGGCGGCCCGGTGCGCGGCACTGGCGGCGGATCTTGAGCGAAGGGGCGCATGAGGACGGGGCGGGAACGGCGCTTGTTCTGAAAGCTCTGGCCGAGGTCGAGGGCGCATCCGCCGCAGCCTGATCCCTTGCGAGGGGCAGGGCGAACAGGCATCAAGGCGGCAAACCGCTGGAGACCGATATGGCCGATACCACCCTTCTACTCACCATGGGCGCGATGCTTCTCGGCATCGGAGCCTTCGCCGGCGTTCTGGCGGGCCTTTTGGGGGTTGGCGGCGGGATCATCCTCGTGCCGGCCTTCTACTATGCCTTTTCCACCTTGGGCTACGAGAGCCCGCAGCTCATGCAGATGTGCCTGGCCACCTCGCTTGCCACGATCATCGTGACCTCGGTGCGCTCGGTTCTGGCGCACAACAAGAAGGGCGCGGTGGATTGGGGCATCCTCAAGGGCTGGGCTATCGGCATTGCCATTGGCGCGATTGCGGGCGTGACGGTCGCCTCGGCGCTGCACTCGACCGCCTTGCAGGCGATCTTCGGCATCCTCGCAATCATCGTCGGTCTCTACATGGCGCTGGGCAAATCGCACTGGCGTTTGGGGCAAGCCATGCCGATGGGCGTGAGGGGCTATCTCATCTCGCCCGTGATCGGGTTCCTCTCGGTTCTCATGGGGATTGGCGGAGGCTCGTTCGGGGTGCCGACCATGAGCCTTTTCAACGTGCCGATCCACCGCGCCGTAGCGACGGCGGCGGGCTTTGGCGTGATCATCGCGGTGCCCTCGGTGATCGGCTTCCTGCTGGTCGATATGCCCGAGGGCACCACGCCGCCCCTGACCATCGGCGCGGTCAATCTCATCGCCTTTGGTCTTGTGATCGCCATGACGCTTATCACCGCCCCCTATGGCGCGGCGCTGGCGCACAAGACGGATGCAAGCCGCCTCAAGCGGATCTTCGGTGCGTTCCTCGTGCTTGTGGCCCTCAATATGCTGCGAAAGGCACTGGGATGGTAAGCGCGGTCGGGGCCTATGAGGGCGATGGCTTTGTGGTTCTGCCCAAGGATGCGCGTGTTGCCTCTTGGGCTTCTGCCGCCTTGCCCGAGGCCAAGCGCGTTGCCGCCGATCCAGAGTGGCAGGCCAAGTGGCTGCGGCATCAAAAGACGTGGTTCGTTGGGGTGGGCGCCTTGCCGAATGACGAAAACGGCGCGATTGGCGGTGTGGCCCTGCAAGGCCCGTGGGAGGGGCTGATGCCTTGGATCACGCCCCTGCATCCCGCGCAGGTCTCGGTCGTTTATCCCGGCTATCCGCGCCGTGATCCTGACGAAAGCGAAGCCAACCACCGCTACCGGATAGGGCGCGATGCGGCCCATGTGGACGGGCTTCATGCCGAAGGGCCGGACCGGCGGCGTTTTCTGCGCGAGGCGCACGGCTTCATCCTTGGCATCCCGCTCAATGCCGCAAAGGCCGCGCCCTTGGTCGTTTGGCCCGGCAGCCACGAGATCATGCGCGACGCCCTCATGTCGGCCTTCGCGGGGCTTCCGGCCTCAATGTGGGGCGAGATCGACGTGACCGAGATCTATACCGAGGCTCGGGCGGAGGTTTTCGAGACCTGCGAGCGGGTCGAGGTGCCCTTGGCGCTGGGACAATCCGTCCTGATCCATCGGCTGACCCTGCATGGCGTGGCCCCTTGGGGGCCAAAAGACAGCGCCGCGCCCGAAGGGCGGATGATCGCCTATTTCCGGCCCGAGTTCAAAGAGATGCGGGATTGGCTCCGGGCCGACTAGCTCTCACCTGAAAGCCGTGCCGCCCGTCCGCCGCGCCGCTTTGTGAGCAATCCCGCCCGCGAGGGCAACTCGGCCATGACCGCGCGGCGCTCTTCGGGGGTCATCCGGCCCCAGGCGCCGATTTCGTCGATCGAGCGTAGGCAGCCGGTGCAGAGCCGTGTGGCAGGGTGGACGACACAGATCTTCACACATGGGCTTTCGACCTCTTCGCGTTTCCAGATCTCGTCGGTATCCGCCATTATCCGCGCCCCATGAAGGACAGCCTGTCCAGTAGCCCTTGCAGGATATACCCCGCGGCCACATGGTCGATCACCTCGCCGCGACGTTTTCGCGACGTATCCGCCTCCAGAAGTGCCCGCTCGGCGGCAACGGTCGAGAGGCGCTCGTCCCAGAAGGCGATGGGCAGATCGGTGAGCTTTTCGAGATTGCGGGCAAAAGCGCGGGTGGCCTGACAGCGCGGGCCTTCTGAGCCGTCCATGTTCATCGGCAGGCCAAGGACGATGCCCTTGAGATCGCGCGCCTTGGCAATTTCCAGCAATCGGGCGGCGTCGAGGGTGAATTTCTTGCGCTTGATCGTCTCAAGGGGTGTGGCGACCGAGCGCAGGCTGTCGGACACTGCAACGCCGATCGTCACCGTGCCGAGATCGAGCCCGCAGATCGCCCCGAACGAGGGCAGGGCGGCGGCAAACTCCTCAGCGGAGGCGCAGATCATTCAGCGACCCCGGCCGCGGCCCCGGCCTCGCGGATCTTGGCGAGGTCGCCCGTCGATCCGGCAAAGACCAACTCGGCCTCCTGATAGATCGCCCGCGCCCGTTCGGTCTGCCCGAGCACCCCATAGGCATTGATGAGCCGTGCCCATTCGTCCGAGGTGCCGCCATCGCTTGCAAGCCGCGCAGACAGTTGGGCAACCATGCCTTCGATCATCGCGGTGCGGTCTTCCTCGCTCATGTTGGCGGCGTCGGCCATCTGGGCGGCGTTGGGGCCGCGTTCGGTGGGCAGGGCATAATCGTCGATCCCGGCGCGGAAGGCCGCTTCTTCGATCTGCCCGCGGGCAAGCTGAACGTGGATCGCATCCGTCTGGCCGCTTTCGACGACGACCCGCCAGAGGCGGAAGGCCACGTCGGGGCGGTCGGTTTGGGCATAGAGGAGACCGAGGTAGTAGAGGGCGGCAAGGTTTTCAGGATCGCGGCGCAAGACTTCGCGCAGAACTGATTCAGCTTCGGGCGAGACAGCGCCGGCGGTGGCGGCCACCATCATATCGGCAAGGTTTACGAGGTCTTCGGTTGTGGTGTCGGCGCCTCGCAGCTCGATCAGGTGCGATTGCGCCCGGGCGGCGGCGGCATAGTTGGCAAGCGAGGCCTCGTGGCGGGCCAGAAGCTCCCAGCCCTGTTGATCGTCGGGGCGGGCCATCACGATGGCACGCAGCTGGTCGACCATGGCGATATAGTCTTCGGTAGCGCCGACATCTGGCTTGGGAAGAAGGGCCGCCGCCTCTTCGCCCTCAAGCTGCGAGGGGCGGTTGGCGCGCATTTCTTCGGCACCGGCAAGGCGCTGGGCCAATGGCAGGTCGGGATAACCCGGAACGCCGAGGCTGAAATAGAGCGCCACAGAGCCAAGGCCGACCACAAGGACCACAACGACCGCAAGAATGCGGCTGGTGCGTTCAGGGCCGGTTGTCGAGGCACTGGATCCCGCCTTGTCGGCAGCGAGAATCCTGCGGGCGACCTCGGTGCGGGTGCGCTCGGCCTCGTCCTCGCTGAGAACGCCGCGCTCGAGATCGCGGGCGACCTCGGCCAATTGGTCACGGTAAATGGCGACATCGGTGCGGCCCTCGCCGCTCCCCCACAAGCCGCGCCAGAGCGGCAGAGCCAGAAAGACGGTCGTGATCGCCGCAAGGATCAGGCTGATGGACCAAAAGAGCATGGGGCCTCCGGAAAGCTTTCCCCTACCTAGCGATGCGGGGCCGAAGGGAAAAGGCCCTGCGGCGCCATGACCGGCGGTTTCCGACCCTTGGCGGCGCCCATGTCGCTATTTCGCGAATTTGCGGCGTTGCCAGTCGCCTGCAAATGGGCTCAGAAGGACAGTAAGACCTCGCGGGGGCACCCGCGCCAGAGAGAGGGATTCGGCCCAGATGAAACGCTATTCCGCCTTTGCCATCGCCCGCGAAGCCTTGCGCCACCACACCGGTTGGGAACGCGCCTGGAGAAGCCCCGAGCCCAAGAAGAAATACGACGCGATCATCGTCGGCGCAGGTGGCCACGGCCTTGCCACCGCCTATTACCTTGGCAAGAACTTTGGCATCAAGAACGTCGCCATCCTTGAAAAGGGCTGGCTTGGCGGCGGCAACACGGGCCGCAATACGACGATCATCCGCTCGAACTATCTGCAAGACCCTTCCGCCGCGATCTATGAAAAGGCCCGCTCGCTTTACGAGACGATGAGCCAGGATCTGAACTATAACGTGATGTTCAGCCCCCGCGGCGTGATGATGCTTGCCCAGACCCAGCACGAGATCCGCGGCTATCAACGCACCGCACACGCCAACAAGCTGCAGGGTGTGGTGACCGAGTTCATCTCGCCCCAGCGGGTGAAGGAACTGGTGCCGATCATCAATATCGACGGGCCGCGCTATCCGGTTTTGGGGGCGCTTTGGCAATCGCGCGGGGGCACGGCGCGGCATGATGCGGTGGCTTGGGGCTATGCGCGGGCTTGTAGCGCCATGGGCATGGACGTGATCCAGCAATGCGAAGTCACCGGCGTGCGCACCGAGGGCGGCAAGGTGATCGGCGTCGATACCACCAAAGGCGCGATTGATTGCGACAAGCTCGGCATCGTCGTGGCGGGGCATTCGGGCGTTCTGGCGGAAAAGGCGGGCTTCCGCCTGCCGATTGAATCGCTCGCCCTTCAGGCGCTGGTCTCCGAGCCGATCAAGCCTTGCATGGATGTGGTCGTCATGGCCAACACGGTGCACGGCTATATGAGCCAGTCCGACAAGGGCGAGATGGTCA